>CALXFJ010000019.1 GCA_944387565.1 uncultured Clostridia bacterium
AATTAGTAGCAAGGGTGAAAATTTTAATTTTCACATTTGTTCTTTAAAAAATTTAAGCATAATAAGTAAGGAATCAAAAAATATTTAAAATTTATAGATAAAATTTTAGTAGGATGTTGATAACTATCAATTGATAGTTTATAATAATGTCATGGAGGTATGATATGGAAACCAGTTGCTGTTCAAAAAAGCAGAAGTGGAAGAATTTTTAAAAACATTAAAAGAAATTTTAACTAACAAAGATTTTGACATAGACAAAGATTTAGATATATTATTTAGAAAAAAGAATGAAAGTATAGACGACCCATATATAACATCTAATACATTAGCTGCATTAAATTATGATAAAGAAGATGTGAAAAATGAATTGTTAAAATTAAAAATATTTAATTATGTGGAAACTCTTGTTGATATAAAAGATATTTCAGGACCAAGATTATATGTATTTATTAAGGAAATAGGAAAAAGAGATGTATATATAAAAATTAAAATAAGAGAATTTAAGAATAAACAGGTTTTTTGCATATCATTTCATTTTGCAAGATTTAAAAATTCAAAATATCCATATAAGGGAGTGGTATAAATGAGTAATAATAGTATTTTATTAGAAAAAGAATTAAGGGAATGTCCAATATGTGGTAAAGAACATGAAATTGAAAAAAGAAAAAGAATAGAACAAATTAAGATAAAAGATTTAATAGTAAATTATGATGAAATATATTATATATGTACTAATGTGTCAGATGATGAAGATAATGAATTTGTTTCAGCTGGAATGATGGATAGAAATTTATTAGAGGCAAAAGATGTTTATAGAAAAGAAAAAGGTTTACTAACTTCTAAGGAAATAAAACAAATAAGAAAAAAATATGGATTAACACAAGCAGAATTTTCATTTTTATTAGGTTTAGGAGAAGTAACAATAACGAGATACGAGAAAAAATTAATACAAGATGAAACTTATGATAAGATAATGAGATTAGTGTATGAAGATTCACTATTGGCACTTGATTATTTAAAAGAGAATAAAGATAAGTTTAAAAATGAACAAAGATATGAAAAAATAGAAGAAAATATAAAAAGAATAGTAGTACAAGATGCAGAGGAATATTTTAATAAAAAAGAATTAATGTCTAAGTATGTGAATTTTGAAAATAAAAACACAATGAATGGATTTAAAAATATAGATATACCTAAATTAGAGGCAGTAATAAATTATATAGCTAATAAAAATAAAAAATTATACAAAGTGAAGCTTATGAAATTATTGTGGTATATAGATATGCTATATTATAAAAAATATGGAAAATCTCTTACTGGATTGGTTTATATTCATCAAAAGTTGGGTGCTTTACCAGTAGGATTTGAAGAGTTAATGAAATTAAAAAGTATAGATGTTAAAGAAGAAGTAAAAGATGAGTCAACAATTTATCATATATTACCAAATAATGATTATAAAGTAGAAAAGTTATCAAAACAAGAAAAAGATGTAATAGATACTATAATAAATAAATTTAAAGATTTTAATACGAATCAGATTGTAGAATATATGCATAATGAAAAGGTTTATAAAGAAACTAATCAAACACAAGTTATAGATTATAGTTATGCAAAAAATATGAATATTTAAAAGATATAAATACATTAAAAGTATATAGAAAATAAAGAACACGTAGTAATTTACGTGTTTTTATATTTCTACATCTTCATATTTACTTAAATCCATTTCATCTAAAGAATTTTGAATGCAACTTGTAATAGAAAAAAATGGTAAAGAATATAAAGGAATAGCTAATGTTGGGTAGCTACCAATATAAATATAAAATACACTTTTAGGATAAAGTAAGTGTGTTTTGTTTTTTGATTTTTATGTTTTTTTGTGCTAAAATATTATATACAAAATATTTAGGAGAATTATTATGGATGGAATAATAGTAGTAAATAAACAAAAAGGATGCACATCACATGATGTAGTAAATAAGGTAAAAAAAATAGTAAATAAAAAAGTAGGACATACTGGAACATTAGACCCATTAGCAACAGGAGTATTACCATTATTAATTGGTAAAGGAACACTATGTTCAAAATATTTAATAAATCATGATAAAGTATATGAAGTATCATTAAAATTAGGAATATCAACAGATACAATGGATGCAGAAGGAAAAATAATAGAAGAAAAAAAAGTAAATTCAAATATTCTTGCTAAAGAAAATGTAGAAAAAGTATTATCTAGTTTTATAGGAAAGCAAGAACAAACCCCACCAATATATTCAGCAATAAAAGTTGCAGGGAAAAAACTATATGAATATGCAAGAAAAGGACAAGAAGTAGAAATACCAAAAAGAGAAATAGAAATATATAATATAGAGCTAGTAGGTATAAATAAAGTTTCTAAAGAAATAGAATTTAAAGTAAGTTGCTCTAAAGGAACATATATAAGAAGTTTATGTATAGATATAGCCAAAGCTTTAGGAACAATAGGATATATGTCGGGCTTAGAAAGATTACAGGTAGGAGAATTTAAAATAGAAAATGCAATAAAAATAGATGAAAATACAACTAAAGAATATATAGAAGAGCATATAATAGGAATAGAAGAACTTTTTGAAAAAAATCCTAAAATAGAAATAAACCAAAAGAAATTATTACTATTTTTAAATGGAGTAAAACTAAGTATAGAATCTGAGGATGGAGTATATAGAATTTACTCTGAAAATAAATTTATAGGATTAGGAACAGTAAATAAAGGCTTATTAAAAAGAGATATAATTTTATAATTAGTTATATATTAAAAATCACTATCATATATTTTATAAAAAGTATGTGAGGAGTGATTTTAGTGTATTATATCCAAGAAACTGACAAGCCTAATATTTTATTAAATTTATTTAATATATTACAATTAGATAATGATAAAATTATCTTACCAATAAAGAAAAAAGAAATATTAAATTTTAAAAAAGCAAATAAATTAGCAAAAAAGACAAGCGGAATTTTAAAAAAGACTGGAAGCAAAGCAGTAGTTTTAAGTAAAAATATAAAATCACAAAAAGAATATATAGAGAAATTAAATGAATATGGAATAGAAATAATAGATGGAAGATGGCTTTTTGGAGTAATTTCAAGTAAAGTTTTAGAATATGTGGTAAAAAAGAAAGAATTAAAAAAGGAAGAAACAAATGTAAGCATTTTAGTAAAAGATAATAATAAAGATTATATAATAGAAAACATAAAAGATATTATAAGGACATATAAAAGTGTTAATATAGTAACAACTCATATCGAAAAATTTAAAAAAATAGAAGAAGATGTATTAAAAAAAGAAGGAATAATGATTACAGTAACAAATAATAAGAAAAAAAGTCTTATGAAAGCAAATATAATTTTAAATATAGATTTTCCAGAAGAAGAGGTAAACAAATATAATATACCAGATGAGGCGATAATCATAAATATAAAAGAAAAAGTTAAAATTTATAAAAAGAGATTTAATGGATTAAATATAAATGATTATGAAATAGATTTTGAGGAATATGAAAAATTTGATTATGATAAAAATAATTATTATTTTCAAAAAGATATTTATGAAGCGGAACTTTACAAGAAACAACCATATGAATATATAGAAAGAAAAATAAAAAAAGATAAAGTAAAAATAATAAAACTTCTAGGAAATAAGACGATTTTGTGATTTCTTAAATTTTTATAAAAAGCTTTCCTTTTTTTAAAAAATATAATATAATGTATTTGTCCAATTCTTATTGGCAAGGAGGTAAAAAAATGCCAAGTAATAATAGAAGAAATAAAAATGAAGATTTAGATACAACAAAGGTATATAAAACAAATAGTGCAAAAAAAGGTACATCAAAAAGAAAACCTGTACCAAAAAAGAAAGGTGAGACAACCAAAAAAGGTAAAGGCAATAAAAAAGGAATGAATCCAAAAGTAAAGAAAGCATTAAAAATAGCATTAATAATATTTTTATTATTATGTGTAATTGGTGCTGGAATAGTTGCAGGAATATTTTTTGGATTATTTGGGGATGATTTTGAAATAACCAAAGAAGAATTAAAAATAGGAGCATCAAATTCTGTAATAGTAGACGCAAATGGAGGAGTTATTGCAAATCTTAGCGGTGATGAAAAAAGAAAAGTTATAAGCTTAAGTGATATGTCAGAATATTTGCCAAAAGCATATGTAGCAATAGAAGATGAAAGATTTTATAAACACCATGGGGTGGATTGGAAGAGAACAGCAGGAGCTATTTTAAATACTGTGTTTAAAGGAAGTTCAAGTTATGGTGGAAGTACAATAACTCAACAATTAGTAAAAAATATTACTAAAGATGATGAAACTTCAGGAATAGCTGGAATATTTAGAAAAATAAAAGAATGGGCAAAAGCATATCAAGTAGAAAGAATGATATCAAAGGACCAAATATTAGAGTTATATTTAAATATTCTATATGTAGGTGGAGAAGGAAACTTACATGGTGTTGAATTAGGAGCTGAATATTACTTTAATAAGAGTGCCAAAGATTTAACATTAGCAGAATGTGCATATATGGCAGGAATAAATAGTTCACCATCTTCATATAATCCATTTGATACATCAACAGATAATACTGAAAAAATAAAAAATAAAACAAAAACAGTATTAGGAAAAATGCAAGAACTAGGATTTATAAACTCAGATGAATATAACTCAGCAGTAGCAGAAGTAGATGCGGGATTAAAATTCTCTAAAGGAGATGTGTCAACTTCATCAAATTACTCATATCATACAGATGCAGTATTAGACCAAGTAATTAATCAAGTAATGGAAGAAAGAGGAATTTCAAGACAATTAGCGGAAAACTATGTATATAGTAGTGGACTTACTATATATTCTACAGTAGATACAAATATACAAACAAGATTAGAAGAAGAATACAAGAAAGATAAATACATAAAAAATGGTAGAGACAAGGATAAAAATGGAAATCTAGTTAATGAACATACACAATCAGGAATGGCTCTTATTGATTATAAAACTGGGTATGTAGTAGGAGTTGCAGGAGGATTAGGAGATAAGTCAGCTTCTGGATGGAATAGAGCCACTCAAATGAAAAAACAAACTGGTTCTTCAATAAAGATGATTGCAGATGTTGTACCAGGATTAGAAGAAGGTGTAATAACACCAGCAACAGTATATTGGGATGAAAAAACAGATTTTGGTGGAGGATATACTCCTAAAAATGATGGTAATAAATATAAAAACGAAGGTAGTAATAATGAACCAATGAATATAAGAGAATTTATAAAATTATCTAGAAACATACCAGCAGTTAAAATTATGAGAGAATTAACACCAACTAAATCAATAGAATATTTAAAAGGAATGGGATTATCTTCATTAGATGAACAAGACGAGAACTTGGCTTTAGCAATTGGTGGTATGACACATGGTGCAAGTCCTTTAGAAATGGCATCAGCATATGGTACAATTGCAAATGATGGAGTATATATTACACCAACATTCTATACAAAAGTAGTAGATTCTAGTGGAAATACAGTGTTAACACCAAATCAAGAAGAAAAAAGGATATTTTCAGAGCAAACGGCATATCTTGCAAAACAAATAGGAATGGAGCCAACAAAGAGTGGAGGAACAGCTTCATATTGTGCAATGAGTGGAATGGATGTTGTAGCAAAGACAGGAACGACAGACAACAGTTATGATAGATGGCTTTGTGGATTTACACCATACTATGCAGCAGCTACATGGTTTGGATTTGACAATAACGAAGAAGTAAGAGGATTTAGTCAAAACCCAGCAGGACAAATATGGGATGCTGTTATGACAGATATTCACAAGGATTTAGAAGGAGAACGTTTTGAACAACCAAGTGGAATTGTAACTCAAACAGTATGTAGAACAACAGGATGTTTAGCAACAACAGGATGTACAGATACATATGAAGAAATATTTGCTTCAAATAATTTACCAGAAAAATGTCAAGGGCATGGAAGTCAAAGAATATGTTCTGAATCTGGAAAAGTTGCAACTGAATATTGTTCACAATATTGTACAGTAAGAACAAATAATTATGGTTCAGTTATACCAAAAGAAGAATTGAATTTGTGGGAACCAGTAAGTGGAAGAAAACATAATGGAACAAAGATAGAAGAAGTATGTAATATTCATACTAAACCAAAAGAAGAACCAGCTGTAGAAGAGCCTAAAGAAGATAATAATAAAACAAATAATAATAAAACAAATACAACAAATAGTGGAAACACAAATACAAGTACAAATACTTCTGGAAATACAGTAACACCTCCAGAACAAGAAACTCCTCCAGAAGAAGAAACTCAACCTGGAGGAACAGAAGAACCAGCTGAAACAGAGTAATAAATGATAGAAAGGATAATATGAATATGGATATATTTTTTACAAATACCTTAACAAGGAAAAAAGAAGTTTTTAAACCAATTGATGAAAAAGAGGTTAGAATATATTCATGTGGACCAACAGTATATAAAGATGCGACAATAGGAAATATGAGAACAAGTATATTTCAAGATGTGTTAAGAAGAGTACTACGCTATAATGGATATAAAATAAAACATGTAATGAACATTACAGATGTAGGACATTTAGTATCAGATGGTGATGAAGGCGAAGACAAGATGATAAAATCAGCAAGAGAAGAGCATAAGTCACCAGCTGAAATAGCTGATTATTATACAAAATTGTTTTTCGAAGATTTAAAAAATTTAAATATAGAAACACCAGAAATTGTATGTAAAGCAACAGACCATATACCAGATATGCTTAAATATGTTGAAACATTAATGGAAAAAGGATATGCATATGAAACATCAACAGCCATATATTTTGATATATCAAAACTTGATAAATATCCAGTTTTATCAAATTTAAATCTAGAAGAACAAAAAGCAGGAGCAAGAGTTGAAGTAGACCCTGAGAAAAAAAGTCCATATGATTTTGCATTATGGATAAAAGCACCAGAAAATCATTTAATGAAATGGGATAGTCCTTGGGGACCAAGTTATCCAGGATGGCATATCGAATGCTCAGCAATGGGACAAAAATATTTAGGAGAACAATTTGATATACATACAGGAGGAATTGATTTAATACCTACACATCATGAAAACGAAATAGCTCAAAGTAAAGGCTATTGTGGAAAAGTTCCTGCAAGATATTGGCTACATGGAGAATACTTATTAATAAATGGCGGAAAAATGTCAAAAAGTTTAGGAAATGTATATTTATTAAGAGACATAATAAATAGAGGCTATAGTCCTTTAGCATATAGATTATTTAGCTATTCTAGTCATTATAGAAATAAACTAAACTTTACATGGGAAGGAATAGAAGCATCTCAGAAATCATTAGAAAGACTAAAACAAGGATATCAAGCACATTTAAATGGTAAAGATGAAGTGGAAGATGAAAAAGTTAATGAATATGAAGAAAGATTCCATAAAGCAATAAATGATGATTTAAATATGCCTTTAGCTATGGGAGTTGTTTGGGAAGTTATTCGTAATGATAAGAAATCTCCTAAACTTGCAAAACTTTTATTAAAATTTGATTCAGTATTAGGACTTAAAATAGATGAAAAAGAAGAAATAAAACAAGAAATACCAAAAGAAATATTAGAATTGATAGAAGAAAGAAAAAAAGCAAGAGAAGATAAAAATTGGGAAGAATCAGATAGAATAAGAGACTTAATAAAAGAAAAAGGATATGAAATAAAAGACACAAAAGAAGGAACAGAAGTGAGATTTTTGGGGACGGAGGATTAATGTCTCAAAAATAGATGATATATAAAAAAGAAGTAGAGTAAGTAATTATTCTACTTCTTTTTATTGTTTAGGATTTCTTAGAAAAGTCCAAAATATATTTGTGAACAAGTTTTTCTACTTCTTCTACACTAAGATTTGTAGTGTCAAGAAACTTTTTTGGAGTATTAACACTAGTATAGAATTTCAAAAGCTCAGTCTTATAGGCTGTAAGAAAATCATTCTTAGATAGAAGAGGGGTTCCTGCTCCAGTCTGATTGTTTCTTCTTTTTAGAGATTCCTCTATGCTTGAGTCAAGAACTATAAGGATATCAGGACTAATATCAAAAGTCTTATTAAATCCATCTAGAACATTAAGCATAAAGTTAGATTCTTCTTTTGAACAAATTCCTTGAGAATTTAAGAAATTAGCCCAAAAGATAGCATCGTAAAAACCTCTATCAATGAAAATAAGGTCAGAATCTCAAAAAGAAAGGTGAATTAATGACTTAAGTTGCCCTAAGGTAATATAAGCATTGCGTTCCCAAGTCTTTTTCGGAATTTCTTTTGGCACTGTTTCAGAATCTTCCCTAACTATTTTTACCTTGAAACCATCTTTAGAAAAAGTTTTATCTAAGGAGTGAATCAAGGTTGTTTTACCTGAATTAGGTAAACCTGTAAACTCAATAGTTATTGGTGTTTTCCGCTTTTCCATAACAATATCCTTTCAATAGAATATGGATAATATAACTTATTATATTCTTAAAAAATAAAAAGTCAATACTTTGGTATTGTAAAAATAATAATTATGTAATATAATCAAAATGAATTTAAACAATGAGGAGGAATAATTATGGCTATTTTATTACCAGGAGGAGCAGGATATATTGGAAGTCATACTGCTGTAGAATTATTAAATGCAGGAAAGGATGTTGTTATATTAGATAATTTTTCTAATAGTAAACCAGAAGTATTAGAAAAGATAAAAGAAATTACAGGAAAAGATTTTAAATTTTATGAAGCAGATTATTTAGATAGAGAAGCATTAGAAAAAGTATTTAAAGAAAATGAAATAGAAGCGGTATTAAATTTTGCAGGATACAAAGCAGTTGGAGAATCTGTTGAGAAACCTTTAGAATATTATCATAACAATATAACAGGTTGCTTAGTATTATTACAAACAATGAAAAAATATAATGTTAAAAAATTTATATTTAGTTCATCAGCAACAGTATATGGTGAGCCTGAAAAAATACCACTTACAGAAGATTGTAAAACAGGTGGTACAACAAATCCATATGGTACAACAAAATTATTTATTGAACAAATATTAAAAGATTTATATAAATCAGATAACACATGGGATATTTGTATACTTAGATATTTTAACCCTGTTGGTTCACATGAAAGTGGTTTAATTGGTGAAGAGCCACAAGGTATTCCAAATAATTTAATGCCTTATATTGCAAGAGTTGCAGCAGGACAATTAAAAGAGCTATCAGTATTTGGAAATGATTATAACACACCAGATGGAACAGGAGTAAGAGATTATATCCATGTTGTAGATTTAGCAAAAGGACATGTATGTGCATTAAATAAATTAGATAAAGAAAGTAAAGGATTATTTATTTATAATTTAGGAACTGGAACAGGCTATAGTGTTTTAGATATGGTTAAAGCATTTGAAAAAGCAACCGGTAAAAATGTACCTTATAAAATAGCTCCAAGAAGAGCTGGAGATATTGCTACTTGTTATGCAGACCCTGAGAAAGCAAAAAAGGAATTAGGATGGGTTGCAACAAAAACTTTAGAAGATATGTGTAAGGATTCATGGAATTATATTGAAAAGAGTAGTAAATAAATAAAAATATATATAATGAAAAAGTTCTAATCCTCTAATTTTATTGACTTTTTGTATTTTACATAATATAATTATTGATGAAATTAGAGGATTTTTTAATAGAAAGGAAAAAATAGAATGGTTAAGTACGAAGAAATAATAGCAAAGGCTTTAGAAAAAGCAACTGAGATTGATGAAAAAGAATTAGAAACATATATAGAATTTCCAAAAGATAGTGCAAATGGAGATTATGCATTGCCATGTTTTAAGCTAGCAAAAACAATGAAAAAAGCACCTCAAATGATTGCAAATGAAATAAAAGAAAAAATAGAAATAGATGAAAGCTATATAGAAAAAGTAGAAGTAGTAGGTGGATATATAAACTTTTTTGTAAATAAAGAAAATTTAGTAAAAGAAGTATTAAATGAAATATCAAGACAAGATGAATATGGAAAGGCTAAAATAGGAGAAGGAAGAAATATAGTAATAGATTATTCAGCACCTAATATTGCAAAACCATTTCATATAGGACATTTACGTTCAACAGTTATAGGAGGAGCTTTATCTAATATATATAAATATTTAGGATATAATGTAACAGGAATAAACCATTTGGGAGATTATGGAACACAATTTGGAAAACTAATAGAAGGATATAAAATGTGGGGAAATGAATACGACATTGATAAAGACCCTATAAATGAATTAACGAAAATATATATTAGAATAAATGAAGAATGTAAAAAAGATGAAAAAGTATTAGAAGCATGTAGAAATAATTTTAAAAAATTAGAAGATGGAGACCCTTATTGTGTAGAACTTTGGAAAAGATTTAAAGATGTTAGTTTAAAAGAATTTCAAAGAGTATATGACTTACTTGGAAGTAAGTTTGAATCATGGAATGGAGAAGCTTTTTATTCTGATAAAATGCAAGAAGTTGTAGATATCCTAGAAAAGAAAGGAAAGCTAGTTGATTCACAAGGAGCAAAAATAGTAGATTTAAGTGAGGAAGGAATAGACACACCTTGTATAATAATAAAATCAAATGGCTCATCAACATATGCAACAAGAGATTTAGCAGCTATACTTTATAGAGCAAGAATATATGACTATGAAAAAGCATTATATGTAACATCATATGAGCAAGTATTACATTTTAAACAAATATTTACAGTTGCAAAATATTTGGGATTAGATGAAAAATATGTAAAAGGCTTAAAACATGTACCATTTGGAATGGTATTATTACCTACAGGAAAGATGTCAACAAGAGAAGGAACAAGTATAAAACTAGAAGATTTATTAAATGAATCAATCGAAAGAGCAAAAGAAATAATAGAAAAGAAAAATCCTGAATTAGAAGATAAGGATGAAATAGCAAAAAAGGTAGGGGTAGGAGCTGTTATATTTAATGATTTAGCAAATAACAGATTAAAAGATGAAGTATTTGATTGGGACACAATATTAAATTTCCAAGGAGAAACAGGACCATATATACAATATACATATGTAAGAATAAGAAGTGTATTAAATAAAGTAGAAGAATTACCAAAAATAGAAGATGTTGATTTTAAAGTGTTAACAGATTCATATTCTCAAGAAGTTCTAAAATTAATATATAATTTCCAAAATATATTAGTTCAAGTAACAGATAAAGAAGAGCCTTCAATACTTTCAAGATATTTAATAGATTTAGCTAAAGCTTATAGTAGTTTTTATAATGAAAATAAAATAATAGTAGATGATAAAAAATTACAAAGTGCAAGAATTTGTTTGAGCTATGCAACCGGAAAAGTATTAGAAAAAGGATGTAATTTATTAGGAATAGAAATGCCAAATAAAATGTAAAAGAAAAAATTTACGAAATAGTAAAAAACAAGAAAAAACGAGAATTATAAAGAAAAACAGAGACTATATATTGAAAATAATAAAATTTAATTGTTGATAAGCATAAGCTTATATGTTAGTATATGAACATACAAAGCTTATGCTTTGTTTTTGAATAAGGGGTTATAAAAAGTTAGGATAAATATATTATAATAAAAAGAAAGGAGTGAATAATATAGAAATCGAGGAACTATGGAATAAAAGAAAGAGCAATCAAAAGAGAAAAAGTTATGGAAAAAAATGAATCAGAAATTCGAAACAATTAATGTAAATATAGCTAAAGCTATAGAAGAGCAAGTGAGAACAATGCAAGAAGTAAGAGAAGTAAAAAGAGCATTAAAAGAAAATGAAATAGAAAATAAAAAATTAGACGTAAGAGTTTCTAATTTAGAATTAAATATTAGCGGTTTTTAATTAATTAAAAATAAAATTATGAAAGGAAAAAAAACTATGGAAATTGAAGAATTATGGAAAAATATTAAAGGGGAATTAGGAAATCTAGAGAAAAGAATTGATGCAAGAATGGATGAAAAATTATTTGCATTAGAAGGAAGAATGGATGAAAAAATGGATTCAAAATTAAATTCATTAGAAGAGAAAATGGAGCAAAAAATGGATTCAAAATTAAATTCATTAGAAGAAAAAATGGACAAAAAAATGGATACAAAATTAAATTCATTAGAAGAGAGAATGGACAAAAAAATGGATACAAAATTAAATTCGTTAGAAGGAAGAATGAATAAGAAATTTGAAACTATGGAAAAAAATGCAATAGCAAGAGAAAAAGGAATAGAAGAAAGAGCAATTAAAAGAGAAAAAGTTATGGAAGAAAAAATGAATCAAAAATTCGAAACGATTAATGTAAATATAGCTAAAATATTAGAAGAACAAGTGAGAACAACGCAAGAAGTAAGAGAAGTAAAAAGAGCGTTAAAAGAAAATGAAATAGAAAATAAAAAATTAGATGTGAGAGTTTCTAATTTAGAATTAAAGGTTAGTGGTTTTTAATTAATTAAAAATAAGATTATGAGGAAGAGTGAATAGAGAATTAAATGCAGTAGAAGAAATAGCAAATATAAAATTAAAAGCAACAGAAGAAAGAATCAATCAAAAGTTAAAAACAATTAATTTAAATATGACAAAAGTGATGGATGAAGGAATAAAAACAATACAAGAAAAAAAATTGATAAGGCAATAAGACAAAATGAAGTAGAACATAAAAAGTTTGATGCAAGAATTAGTGAATTAGAACTAAAAGCAAGTGGATATTAAAATTATAAATAAAAATGGAAATAAAAAACTAAAATTAAAAGTTAAAAATTTCCATTTTTATTTTTTCAAAAAAAAATAAATGTTTAAATGAAAATACTAACAATTACCAAATAATATGTTGAAAAAACTCACATAATACAAATATAAAATAAAAAAAGGAGGAAAAATTTTAAATGAAAAAATTTATTTGTATTATAACAGTTTTTCTAATATGTTTAGCAACAATATTTTCTATAAATAGTTATGCTCAAACACAAGACTTAAATAGTATAGATATACAAACAGATAAAACAACAGTAAGACCAGGAGAAGAAGTAAAAATAACAGTAAATTTCGGAGAAAATTTAGGAGCATATACATTTGATTTTGCATATGATAATTCTATTTTTGAATATGTATCAGCAGATGGAGGAACAGCAAATGATACAGGAACAAAAGTAAGAGTTACATTTTATGATTCAACAGGAGGTACAAACCCACGTACAAATATGAGTATAATATTTAAAGCAAAAGAAGGAATAACAACATCTAATCCAACAGAATTTAGTATAACAGCAGAAGGTTTAGCAAATAATGATGCATCTGTTAGCTATAATGATATAACAACTCCAATTGTAAAAAATGTAACAGTAGAACCAGAATATCAAGATTACACAATTACATTAGAGCCTACTGGAAATGTAACAAAAGGTATAGAAAATGAACTAACACTTAATTATGGGTCACCAATGGGGCGTTATTATGAACATGCAAGATTAATAGCAGAAGCAACAACACCTAGCAGTGCAACGGTACAATTATTAGGAACAGATGAACAAAACACAGAACATGATATTATTCAAAGTGGATGGGGAGATGCACAAGGATATAAAATAGGAGGAAAAGATGTTTCACAAACATTAAAATTAAGAGGAATATTTAGTGATGTGGGAGATTATACAATTACATTAAAACTAATAGATAGAGACAATTCAGATACAGTAATAGCTGAAAAAACATTTAATTTTACAGCAGTAGAACAAAGTTTACCACCAGAAGGTAATAATGGTAATGATAATAATCAAGTAGAAACTCCAGAAAATACAATTACACCTGAAGAAGAAATTTCCGAAACAGAAGATATTAACAATGTAGAAAATAATGTACAAAATGAAGAAAAACCAAGCAAACTTCCTAAAACAGGTAACAATATATATATACCAATAGCAATAATATTAGTGGCTTTAATATCATTTGGTATTTATTATAATAAGAAAAAATAGGTAAATGAGATTTATTCTCATTTACTTACATAAAGAAAGAGGAAAAACTAATGAAAAATAGAAAAACTAAAAAATCTAGAACAATAATCAATTTTATTTTAGTAATCCTTATTTTTGGAATCATAACATATTTAAGAATAGAAACTAATAGTGAAAAAAATATAAAACAAGCAAATAATTATGAAGTTAAGAATGTAGTTACTTCCACTAATAATATAAAGGAAAATGAAAAAGTTTATTCTAAAGAAGAAGTCATAAAAGAATATAAGGGGTATGAAGTTGATAGCAAATTAGAGATACCTAAAATAGAACTAGAAACATATATATTAAAAGATTTTTCTAAAGAAACATTAAATATATCAGTTACAAAATTTTGGGGATGTAAACCAAATACAATAGGAAATTATTGTATAGCTGGGCATAACTTTAAAAATAAAAATATGTTTCATAATTTAAAAAAATTAAAAAGAAATGATAATTTATTTATTATAGATAATAAAGTAGGAAAGGTAGAATATGAAGTATATGATGTTTATAAGGTATTTCCAGAAGATACAAGTTGTTTAGAGCAGGAAACAAATGGTAAAAAAGAGGTAACTTTAATTACATGTACAAGTGATTCTGAAGAAAGAATAATTATAAAGGCAGTAGAAAAAAATTAAAGGAGTTTTAAATGAAAAATTTAAAAAATAAATATATTTTTATTCTAATCTTTTTTGTCTTAATGGTATTAGGAGTAATACTTTATTATAATTCACATGCCAAAGAATTAAAAAATGGAATAGAAAATTTTCCTGAAAGTTATAAAGGATATTTAGAAGAACTTTCAAGAAAACATCCTAACTGGAATTTTACAGCATTATATACAGGTTTAGATTGGAATTATGTGATAACAGAAGAAGATAAATTTGGAAGAAATTTAGTTCCTAAAAATTATTCAGATAGTTGGAAAAACACTAATCCTCGGAGAATATAATGTTGAAGTAGATAGTCGGTTGGGTAGATAGTTCAAGACAGGCAGTTGAGTTTGCAATGGACCCAAGAAATTTTTTAAATGAAGTAAGAATTTTTCAGTTTGAAGCTTTATCATTTGATGAGTATTCAGATAATTTAGATGCTGTGGAAAAAATATTATATGGTACAGAGTTTTATAATAACAAAGTTTCTTATTTAGATAGTAATGGAAATATAATAAATATGTCCGAAAAATATTCTGATTTAATATTAAGAGCAGGAAGAACTTCTTTAGTTAGTCCATATCATTTAGCTTCTAGGATAAAACAAGAAGTTGGACCTTTTTTATCACATAGTTCTATTAGCGGAAATGTAGAAGGGTTTAAAGGATTATATAATTTTTACAACATAGGAGCAACTAGTTCATCTGAACCCATGGGAGCTATAAAAAATGGATTAAGATACGCAAGAGATGGAAATGGTGCAAGTGAAGAAACAAAAAGAAAATATTTAATACCATGGAATACTAAAGAAAGGTCAATTACAGGAGGAGGTATTTTTATTGGTTCTAGTTATATTAATGTAGGACAGAATAATATTTATTTACAAAAATTTGATGTAATAGACCATAATGGAGATGGATTATTTTGGCATCAGTACATGACAAATGTTTTAGCTCCTTATAGTGAATCTAAATCAATCTATAATGGATATAGTAAAAGTAATTTATTAGACCTTCCAATTAATTTTGTAATTCCTATATATGATAATATGCCAGAAATACCTGTTCAAAGCCCAAGTATTAATAAAAATGATTTTTATGATGATAATAAAACAATATATTGTACAGCTACAAATGTGAATATAAGGACAGGACCTAGTACTTCTTACGAAGTAATTACAAGAGTAAATATAAATGATAAAATGACTAGATTAAAAAAAGGAAGGCAAGCAGGAGAAAAGTGGGATATGGTAAGGCTTGAAAATGGAATAATAGGGTATATTTACCACAGTTACGTTACTGAAAATCCACCAGTTCAAATAGAAAATATAGAGCTTTCTATTGATAATACAACAATTAATAAAGGAGATACTAAAAAGTTAAATGTTAAAATTACACCAGAAGAGGCAAAGGGTTTAGAAGTTGCTTATACATCTAGTAATCCAAATGTTGTAACAGTTGATAATAATGGAAATATTAAAGGCATTTCATCTGGAGAAGCGGTTATTACAGTTAAAGCAAAGAATAGTAATGCACAAGCTCAAATAAATATTAAAGTTTATAGTAAAGTTACTGGAATAGTTGTTAATGAAAATGATGTAAGCATACAAATTGGAGATAGTTTTAAATTAAAGGCAGAAGTAGAACCAGGTGATGCTGATAATAAAGAAATTAGTTATATAAGTGAAAATACTGATATTGCAATTGTAGAAGAAGATGGCACTATTATAGGAAAAAAAGAAGGAAAAACTAAAATAATAATTAGTTCTAAAGAGAATCCAAGTATTTATAAAGAATGTGTAATAACAGTAGTAAGAAAAATGGAAGATTCTGAAATTCATTTTGATAATAGTTTAGTAGTAGAAGGTTTAGAAATTAGTGGAATTGATTATAAAAATAATAAAGTTTCAGATATTAAAAATTTAATTATTACAGATTTAGAATTAGAATTTGTAAATTATAAAGATGAAATATTAGAAGATAATAGTTTAATAGGAACAGGTTCTAAAATTAGAGTTAAAGAAAATGGTAACATTTTACGAGAATATAAAATTATATTATATGGAGATTCTAACGGAGATGGAAGAATAAATAGTGTTGATTTATTAGTATCACAAAGGCATATTCTAGAAATAGAAAGTTTAGATGATATTTTTATAAAAGCAAGTAATGTAAGAAGAGTTGGAGTTAAGCCTACTTCTGTAGATTTATTATTAATTCAAAGACATATTTTAGGTTTACAAGAAATTAAACAATAAGGAGAAATTTTATGGATGCAAAAAAAATAATATTTCTAATTTTATTTTTTATTAGTATTATATTTTGTAATTATTCTTTTGCAGAAAGTAAAGCAAATGTGTATTTAACAAGCAATAAAAGCACAATTAGAAAAGGTGAAGAGGTAGAAATTAGTATAAATATAGAAAATAATAAAATATGTGCATATGATTTAAATCTTTATTTTGATACTAATAAATTTGAATATATAAAAGAAGATGAATTATCTAATTTAAAAGATGACCATATTATTTCTCTTTGGTATGATGATACTGGTGGAAGTAATCCTAAAACAGGAATTATTAAAACTTTTAAGTTTAGAGCCAAAGAAGATGGAACAGGTTATTTTATTGTAAATGGTAATTTTTATAATAGAAATGGTCAAGAGATAAATACAAGTTTTAAAGAAACTAGTGTTGAAATTAAAGAAAATATTAAACAAGAAAGAATTACAAAAGAAGGAACAGAAACAAACCAAAGTAACAGTTCTTTGCAAAGTTTAAATTTAGATATAGAAGGAATAACTCCTGAATTTAAAAGTGATGTTTATAAATATTATTTAACTGTTCCAACTTCTATAAATAATATTTTAGTTACAGTAACACCAAGTAACAAAGATGCTAATGTTACTGTAACTGGTAATACTAATTTAAAGAACGGTTTAAATGTAATTAATATTAATGTTACATCTGTTGATAATACAAATACAACCAATTATGAAATTTATGTTACTAAAACAGATGATAAAGATTCTACTAATACTAATTTAGAAACTTTAGCAATTGAAAATACTTTACTTAATAATATTTTTGATAATAGTATTACTAATTATAATATAGAAGTTGGAAACAAAGTAGATAGTTTAAATATTTTAGCTATTCCTGAAGATGAAAGTGCAAGTGTAGAGATTAGTAAAAGCAATACACTTCAAGAGGGTAACAATATTATTAAAGTTACAGTTATTGCTAAAAATGGTTTTTCTAAAAAGGAATATATTATAAATGTTTATAAGAGAAACGAAAAAGAAGAACAAGTTTATAACAAAGAACAAGAAGATAATAAGAATAAATTAAATAATATTTATGAAACAGAGAAAACAAGTAATGAACAAATTAAAGAACAACAAAATCAAGAAGAAGTAATAATAGAAAATAAAGAAACACAAGAAAATAAAACTACTAAAAGTATTAAAGATATTGTAATTATTATTTCTTTACTTATTTTAATTCTTATAATTGGAATAAGTGTTATATGGTATAAGAAAAAAAGACAAAAGAAAATATAAGAAATTAAAAATAAATTTCCAAATAAGGTATTTACAAATATGGTATATTTTTGATATACTCTATTTGTGCTTATAAAAAACTAAAATATAAAAGTAG
This sequence comes from uncultured Clostridia bacterium, assembly GCA_944387565.1. Lineage (GTDB taxonomy): Bacteria > Bacillota > Clostridia > TANB77 > CAG-508 > CAG-269. The sequence goes on from CALXFJ010000019.1 coordinate 18,393, forward strand.
AAGGTTGAATTTTTTTTGTTTGTTGTCGGTATTAGTTGATGGGCTAATATCGGCTTTTTCTTTGCTTAAAATAATATTTAATAATATGAATGATGCTTACTAAAAACTATTCCTATGTAAATCTTCATAGGTTTATTTATTTTGTTTTTGATAGAGTAAAATTTATAGAAATTTTGCTATTTTTTTGTTATAATATTTTAGTAGATAAGAATAATAGGAGAGATAAATGAATTACAGAATAGAAAATGGCTCTATATCATATGGAGCAGAAACAATATTAGAAGAAATAAATTTTGAAATAAATGAAAAAGATAAAATAGCAATTGTAGGAAGAAATGGAGCTGGAAAAACTACTTTGCTAAAAGCAATCGTAGATAATTCAATACTAGAAGAAGGAATAGGAACAAATAAGTTTGGAATATATAAACAAGGTAGTCCAGTAATAGGATATTTAAAACAAATAGACTTTGAAGATGACTCTAAAACAATGCTAGAAGAAATACTAAAAGAATATAAGGAAATAACAAACTTAGAAGAAAAAATAAAACTTTTAAGTGAAAAAATGAATACAGAAATTTCTGAAAAAATAATTGAAGATTATACCAAGAGTTTAGAAAAATATGAGTTTTTAGGAGGGTATACATATAAAAAAGAATATGAAACAGCATTAAGAAACTTTGGATTTAGTATAGAAGATGAAAAAAAGAAAATATCAGAATTTTCAGGAGGACAAAGAACAAAGATAGCATTTTTAAAATTAATATTAAGTAAACCAGATATATTATTATTAGATGAGCCAACAAACCATTTAGATATAAAAGCAATAGAATGGCTTGAAAAATATTTAAAAAATTATAAAAAAGCGGTAGTTGTAGTATCACATGATAGAATGTTCTTAGATAGAATAGTAAATAAAGTATATGAAATAGAATATGGAACAATGACTTTATATAAAGGAAATTATAAAGACTTTGAAAGACAAAAGAAAGAAAATTACGAAAAACAATTAAAAGATTATGAATACCAACAAAAAGAAATAAAAAGACTCGAAAATATAGTAAATAGATTTAAATATAAACCAACAAAAGCAAAAATGGCATTATCAAAATTAAAACAAATAGAAAGAATGGTAAAGGTAGAAGAGCCCAATAAGTATGATTTAAAAACATTTCATAATAATTTTAATATACAACCAAGTGGAAAAGATGTATTACAAGTTAAAGAGTTAGAAATAGGATATAATAAAGTATTACAAAAAATAAATTTCTCATTATATAGAGGAGAAAAACTAGGAATAATAGGAGAAAATGGAATAGGAAAATCTACATTATTAAAAACTATTGCAGGCATATTAAAGCCTTTAGGCGGAAGCTTTTCTTTTGGACATAATGTAAGTATTGGATATTATGACCAACAATTAGAATTTGAAAATATGGAAAATACAGTATATGAAGAATTTTTTAGGAAATTTCCAGAACTTACAACAACAAAACTAAGAACAATACTAGGAAGTTTCTTATTTACAGGAGAAGATGTAGAAAAGAAAATAAAAGTATTATCAGGAGGAGAAAAATCAAGACTAAAACTTTGTGAAATATTTAAAACAGAACCAAATTTACTTATACTTGATGAGCCAACAAACCATATGGATATAGTTGGAAAAGAAAGCCTAGAAAATATACTAAAAGAATATGAAGGAACACTAATATTTGTATCTCATGATAGATATTTTGTAAATAAAATTGCAAATAAAATATTAGAATTTAAACCAGGAAAAGTAACATTTTTTGATGGTACCTATGAAGAATTGCAAGAATATAAAGAAAAAAATGAAATACAAGAAGAAAGTATAAAAGAAAATGAAAATGAGATAAAAACGAAAGAAGAAAAAAATAATAAAAACCAATATTTAATTAACAAAGAAATAAATAAAAAGAAAAATAAATTATTAAAAATAGAAAAAGAGATTGAAGAATATGAAAAAGAAATAAAACAAATAGAACAAGAAATGGGTAAAGAAGAAAATGCTACAGACTATATAAGATTAGGTAAATTACAAGAAGAAATACAAAAAATAAATGGAAAAATAGAAGAAAAAATGATTGAGTGGGAAGAAATAAATGATACATTAAAAGAAAAAGAGTAATGATATTTAATGAAAACTGAAACAAATAAAAATAAATATTGACTTTTGTGTTAAATAATAGTATACTAATTTTAGTAAAAAGATGTTACAAAAATATAACATATATTTTACAATTATATAATAAATATTGATTTTCTTAAATATTATTATATAATAAAAGTGAGTAAGGCTAAGCCCTACTCAAGGAAGAATTATTTTTGTTTGTCGTCGATATTAGTTGTTGGGCTAATATCGACTTTTTCTTTGCTTAAACTAAATTGATATTTAAAAATACCAATGATGCCTACTAAAACTGCAAGACAAAGAATAACAAACCCTATTCCTATGTAAATCTCCATAGGTTTTACACCCCTTTCTTTAGTATTACACTTATGCCTTTTTGGACTAAGTGCATAGAACAATATTTATGATTGATAAATATTAATCTATGCACTTAAGTCCCATAGAAAAGGGTAAATAATTCAACCTAAATGACTATATCATAAATTTATTTATATGTCAATGTTTATCTTGTAAAACTTGATTTATAATATCAAATAAAAAATACAACTTATCAAAACCTTTTAAGTAATAATGAAGAAAAAATGATGGAGTGGGAAGAGATAAATGATACTTTAATAGAAAATTAAAAAAATGTTGACAGGGGTAAAATTTAATGCTATAATTCTATTAGCCATAAGGAATAATTATGGTAAAAAGTAATAAAATAAAAGAGGAGACAAAGTCTTACTCGTCCGTATTGGAATTATTGGGGGCATGTTGAGCAGGAGTGACCTCAATTTTTTCTTTGCTAAAATTTACTATGTATTTAAACATACCAGTAAATACAACTAAAATGCCGTATGCAAAGAATTAGAAATTCAATACCTACTAAAATTAAAAATACCTCCAATTTTATCACTCACCTCCTTCGAAGTATTTACAACTTAGGTTGTCATGGTGAGTGTCTCCAAAAACGACAAACTAATTATACAAAATATAATACTTAATGTCAATATAAATATTGACAAAAGAGTAAATAAAATTACATAAAAAATGAAAGTATTTTTTGGCTTTGATGTAGAAACGAGCATAAAAAGTTTAAAATGCTTGTTGACAAAAAATGTAAAAAATGTTATTATGAAATCGGTTTATTCAAAAAATTATTATCAAGGAAAAATCTTTCCAAATTCTCAAAAAAATTAAAACAATTTATATTAAATGAAAGGAGTAAAATGCAAAGAGAAAGTAAAGAAGAATTAACAAGAAGAGGAAGAGAAAGACAAAGAATGCTAATATTAGGTAATTTATTAGACATGGATTTTAGCTTAGAAGAATCAGCAATGTTAGTAGGACTATCAATGGAAGAAATATATGTATTAATGGTATTAGATATAATGGAAATAGAAGATTGGAAAATAAGAGAAGAAGCAATGAAAAAAGAAAAAGTTTCAATCGCAAAAAAATTATTAAAACAAAATTTTAAAATCGAAGATGTATCAAGAATAACACAATTGAGCGAAGAAGAAATTAGAAGAATAATAAAATAAAAATGTGTAATATAAAAATGTCGAAAAAAAGTAGAAAAGACTAAGATTATTATGTTATAATACATCTTAGGAAGAAGAGGATAGAAATGAGAAAAGTTTTTATTGTAACAGGAGCAAATGGCTTTTTAGGAAATAACATAGTAAGAAAATTAGTAGAACAAAACGTAGAAGTAAGATGCTTAGTTTTGCCAAATGATAATGTAAAAGCATTAGAAGGATTAAACTGTAAAATCTATAAAGGAGACGTGACAAAGAAAAATACATTAGATGAAATATTTGATATACCAGAAGAAGTAGAATTATATGTAATACATTGTGCAGCAATAGTATATATAAAAGCAAAGTATAACCCTAAGGTTATGGAAGTAAATTATAATGGAACTAAAAATGTTATAGATAAAGTAATAGAAAAAAATGCAAAAATGGTATATGTAAGTAGTGTACATGCAATAACAGAAAAAGAAAATAATGAAAAAATTGAAGAAATATACGACTTTGACCCAAATAAAGTAGTAGGACAATATACAAAATCAAAAGCAAGAACAGCAAGGATGGTATTAGAAGAAGTAAAAACAAGAAATTTAAACGCATGTATTATACATCCATCAGGAATAATAGGACCAAGAGACTATAGTAATACACATTTAACACAAATGATAATAGATGTAGCAAAAGGAAGTTTAAGAGCATGTGTAAAAGGTGGATATGATTTTGTAGATGTAAGAGATGTAGCAGATGGAATATTAAAAGCCTGTGAAAAAGGTAAAAAAGGAGAATGCTATATATTATCAAATAAATATATAGAAGTAAGAGAATTAGTGGATTTAGTAAGTAAATATGCAAAAGTGGGTAAAATAAAAACAGTCTTACCTATGTGGTTTGCAAAACTTACAGCTCCATTATCAGAAATGTATTACAAAATAAGAAAAGAAGCACCATTATATACAAAATATTCTTTATATACATTAACATCAAATGCAAATTTTTCAAATGAAAAAGCAAAAAAAGAATTGGGGTATACAAATAGACCAATAGAAGATACTATAAAAGATACAGTTAAGTGGCTAAAAGAAGAAGGAAAAATTTAAAATCGAAAGGTTTGTTATTATATGAAAGACAAAGTACTTGTATTATCCTGTGGTACAGGAGGAGGGCATAATTCAGCAGCAATGGCAGTTACAGAAGAATTAAATTCAAGAGGAATAGAAGCAAACTTTATGGAATATTTGGAAATTACAAATCCAAAAATTAAGAATAATGTAAATAAACTATATATAAGTTCTACTAATTATAATGGAAAAGTTTTTAAGAAGATATATAAATTAGGAGAGCTATACCAGAAAACAAAATTAAAATCGCCTGTTTATAGATTAAATTGGATAAACAGAAATAAATTATATAAATATATAAAAGAAAATAATTATTCTTATGTAGTTACTTCTCATTTATTTGCTGCAGAATGTTTAACTGCAATAAAAAAAGAACATGACATCCATTTTGTTGCAATTGCAACAGATTATGTCAGTATTCCTTTTTGGGAAGAAACTAATCCAGATTATTTAGTAATTCCAAATAAGGATTTAGAAGAAGATTTTATTTCTAAAGGAATAAAACAAGAAAAGTTATTACCATTAGGAATACCAGTTTCAAATGTATATAGTGAAGAATATAATATAGAAGATTCTAAAAAAGAATTAGACTTAAAAAAACAAGAAAAATACGTTTTAATTTTAACTGGAAGTATGGGATTTGGAAATGTTCTTAAAGAAGTAGAAATTTTAGTAGAAAAAATAAAAGATGTAAATTTTATAGTATCTTGTGGAAAGAACAAAAAATTATTAGAAAAGATACAAGAAAAATTTAATAGTAATTCAAAGGTAATAGCATTACCGTTTACTAGAAATATAAATCTATATATGAAAGCAGCAGATATAATATTATCTAAACCAGGGGGATTAACCTCAACAGAAATAGCAACACTTAGAAAACCATTTATCCATACTATGCCAATACCAGGTTGTGAAAATTATAATGCTAACTTTTTTAGTAGTAAAAAAATGTCAATTAAATGTGATTTAATAGAAGAAATAGTAGAAAATACTAAAAAGTTATTAGAGGATAAAAAATTACAAGAAGAGTTAATTAAAAATCAAGAAAAATATATTGATAAAAATGCTTGTAAAAAGATAGTAGATAAAATAATTGAAGAAATAAGAAAATATAATTAAAAGGGTGAATATATGAAGGGGTTTACAGGAGAAAGAGCATTAAAAGAAGAGGATATAGAAAGATTAGAAGAAATAGCAGATGAAAATGAACATATTATAGACTTATGGGAACCGTTAGAGTTTAACATAGATAGAAATTATGAATATGTTTCTAAAGACATAATATTTAATACATTTTCAGATGTTTTATATTACTTAATAGCATATCCTATATTAAAAGTTCTAACTAAAATAGTCTATGATTTAAAAATAGAAGGAAGAGAAAATATTGATTTTTTAGAAAAAGGAGCAATTAGTGTTTCAAATCATGTTCTATTTTTGGATTGTGCTATGGTAGGATTGACATGGGGGCTAAAAAGAGTATATTATACAACTTTAGAAGGAAGCTTTAAGATTCCTTTTGTTAGAAAACTAATAAAATTATTAAGAGCAATGCCAATACCAGAAAAAATAAAAAATAGAGAGTATTTTATGAAAGCAATAGAAGAAATATTAAATAATGGAAATTTTGTACATTTCTATCCAGAAGCTTCGTTGTTTCCATATTATAAAAAGATAAGAAATTTTAAAAATGGAGCTTTTAGTATAGCTGTAAAGAATGATGTTCCAATAGTTCCTATGGTATTTACATTTAGAGAACCTAAAGGAATAAGAAAAATATTTAAAAAGAAAAAAGATGTTACATTAAAAATATTAAAACCAGTAACAATTAAAGAAGAAGGTTTAAATCAAAAGCAAAAAGAAGAATTGCTGAAAAATAAAGTACATACAATGATGGAAGATGTAGTAAAAGGATGCTAAATGCATCCTTTTAATCTCCGAAAATATCAAAAATTTCTCCTAAAAATGATTCTTTTTTTCTCTTATGATATTTTGGATTATGTTTATCATAATAATATTCATCTTTTTCATAATTTCTTCCGTAATCTCTTTCAGGTTCTCTTGATTTTTTACTTTCTTGGTAATAATTATCATTATAAGCAGTTTCTTTTTCAATTAGTTTTTCTAGTTCACCTCTATCAAGCCAAATACCACGACATTCTGGACAATAGTCAATTTCGATTCCTTTCTTTTCAGACATAAGTAAAGTTACATCTTTACATATTGGACATTTCATAAATTACCTCCTAAATTTATTTTTAAGATTATAGCATGGAATAATTACTAAAATCAATAAATTGAAAAATAAAATAAAAAAATTAATGATAGAAAATAATTTAAAAGCAAATTTTGTAAAAAAACAAAGAAAAATGAAAAAAGACTATTCTTTTTTTTCTTTTTATGATATATATAAATAATAAATGTAGTATGAATTTAAAATTATTATCTTATAGGGGGAAAAGAATGGAAGAAAACGAATATCAAGGATTATCAGATAAAGAAGTAGAAAAACTAACGCAAGAAGGAAAAGTAAATGTAACAGGAAGTGATAATTTAAAATCAAATTGGCAAATAATAAAAGACAATGTTTTTACATTATTTAACTTATATAACTTACTTATTGCAATAGCATTAGTTGCAGTACATGCATATACTAATACATTTTTCTTTTTGATAATAACAATAAATGTATTAATTGGAATTATACAAGAAATACATGGAAAAAATTTAGTAAAGAAATTATCAATATTAACAGCTTCTAAAGCAACAGTAATAAGAAATGGAAAAGAACAACAAATAGAAATTGAGAAAATTGTATTAGGAGATACAATTGTATTAAAACAAGGAGACCAAATACCATCAGATGCATATGTTATAGATGGCGAAGTAGAAGTAAATGAAGCATTACTTACAGGAGAATCTGAATTAGTATCAAAAAAGGTAGAAGATAAACTCCTTTCAGGAAGTTATGTAGCAAGTGGAAAATGTTATGCAATTGTTGAAAAAGTAGGTTTAGATAATTTTGCTAACCAAATTATAAATGAAACTAAAAAATATAAAGAAAATAATTCAGAATTAATAAACTCTATGAAAAGAGTTACAAAATTCACAAGTTTTGTAATAATTCCAGTGGGAGTAATTCTATTTATACAAGCATATATAACAAGAAGTGTTGATTTAACAACATCAGTAATAGCAACAGCAGCAGCTTTACTTGGAATGCTTCCAAAAGGATTAGTATTATTAATTACAATAGCATTAGAATCTGGTGTAATCAAGCTTGCTAAAAAACAAGTTTTAGTTCAAGAACTATATAGTATAGAATCTTTGGCTCATATAGATACAATATGCTTAGATAAAACAGGAACAATAACACAAGGAAAAATGAAAGTTTCTGAAGTAAAATTATATAAAGAAAATACTATGCCAAAACCATTTAATGAAATGATGCAAGCTTTTGTAAATGGAATGGATGACAGTAACTCAACATTTATTGCTATGAAAGAATATTTTAAAGGTAATACTATTTTAGATAAGGTAGATAAAGTGCCATTTTCATCAGAAAGAAAGTGGAGTGCAATATCATTTAGAAATGAAGGTTCTATCGTACTTGGAGCACCAGAAAGGTTATTTGAGAAATCAAATGAGACTATGCCAAGTAGAGTAATAGATTTACAAAAAGACGGTAAAAGAGTATTAAGTGTAGCATATACAAAAGAAGTAATAAAAGATTCAGAACTTCCAAATTTAGATGTAGTTGCATCAATAGTATTAGAAGACCCATTAAGAAAAAATGCAAAAGAAATGCTTGGATATTTTAAAGAACAAGGTATAGATGTAAAGATAATTTCAGGAGATAATCCACTTACTGTATCAAATATAGCAAGAAGAGCAGGACTTAAAGATTATGAATCATATATAGATTTATCAACAATAAGTACAGATGCTGAAATTGTAAACTTGGTTGATAGATATAGTATTTTTGCAAGAGTATTACCACATCAAAAAAGTATTATAGTAAAAGCTTTGCAAGCTAAAAATCATAAAGTTGCAATGACAGGTGATGGTGTAAATGATGTAATAGCTCTTCGTGAATCAGATTGTAGTATAACACTTCCGGATGCAACAGACAGTGCAAAACAAGTATCTCAAATAGTACTTCTAAATTCAGATTTTAGTGTTTTAAAAGATGTATTAATGGAAGGAAGAAGAGTAGTAAATAATATAACAAATGTTGCTAGAATATTCTTTATTAAAACAATATATTCTGTTTTATTATCAATATTCTGCATATTAACAAATACAGCATTCCCATTTATACCAATACAAATAACATTAATAGATTTAGCAATTGAAGCATATACATCATTCTTTATTACATTTGAGCAAAATAAAAAGCCAGTTACGGGAGCGTTCTTACCAACGGCACTCACGAATGCAGCACCATTTGCTATTGTTATTATGTTTAATATAATTGTTTTGACAATAGTAGGAAACATAACAGGAATAGAACAAGGAATGTTAACTACAATGATGTATTTATTAATAGGATTTGTAAGTATATTAGCAGTTCAAGAAGTTTGTATACCATATACAAAAGTACATGTATTTTTATTTAGTACAACAGCAGTAGGATTTTATGTAGCAGCATTATTGTTTAATAAAATATTACAATTAACACCTGTTACAACTTATGGAATTATAATTGTATTAGTGGTTGCTGTGATTGATTATTTATTAATTCATATAAAAAGAAAAGTTTATAAGAAAAAACAAATTGCATAAAGACAAAAGGTAAATAGTAAACAAATTTTATTATTTACCTTATTTCTGTTGACTTAGGTATTATTATAATAATTAGTAAATAGATACTTTAGTAGAATATTTTAAAGAATTTGATAAATACATAAAATTAAATAAATATGATTTAAAATATGCACCACATATTTATCTACTTCAATTGGCAGGTAGCACATTTGGATATAAAGAATATATTGATGATCACAAACAAAAAGAATTATTAAAATTTGGATTATATTAGTCAAAATTATTTTATAAACATTGATATTTTGATTAAAATGCTATAGAATAAGAGTGATAAAAAGCGAAAGGTGGGAAAATATGCAGGGAATTGGTATAGGTATTAGTGATTTTAAAGTGCTAAGATTAAGAAATAATTATTTTATAGATAAATCGATGTATATAAAAGATATAATAGATAATCAATCAGGAGTTGTTTTAATAACAAGACCACGAAGATTTGGGAAAACACTAAATATGAGTATGTTGAGATATTACTTTAATATAATGGAAAAAAATAATAAAGAATTATTTAATGGACTAAAAATTATGGAGCAGGATAAAAAATATACATCTAAATTAGGTTTTTATCCTGTAATATATTTAACATTAAAAGATGCAGGTTTAATGAATTATGAATATATGATAATGCAAATGAAAACCATTATGATGGAAATGTTTTATGAGCATAGATATATATTAGAAAGTGATAAAATAGCTGATGGAGAAAAAAATATATTTAAAAGAATATTAAATGCAGAAGCAACAGATATAGACTTAATAAATAGCCTAAAGATTTTATCTAAAATGCTATATGTATATTATGATAAACCAGTAATACTACTTATAGATGAATATGATGTACCAATACAGGCAGCATATGTGGAAGGATATTATGAAGATGCAATAAAATTTTTAAAAACATTTTATGGAACAACATTTAAAGATAATCCATATTTAGAAAAAGC
>CALXFJ010000020.1 GCA_944387565.1 uncultured Clostridia bacterium
CAAACCATAAATATTATATCAAAAAGGTGGAATTTGTCTACTCATAGCTAGAAGCTTTTAGAACCCCCTGTAAAACAAGTGGTTTTCATTATCCAATAACAAGAAAGGTGACGTCAATTGACGCCACCTTTCTCTCACATTACAAACCTAAAGACATTTCTGTCTTTAGTCAGTACATATAGCTCGCTACGATTTTCATTTATATGAACCACCTCAAAAGATGAATTAATAGTGATATCATCTATAGGTGGAGTTTCAGTAATAACATTGGAAATAGGCATATTGTCCACATACGGCATTACAGAAATCATCTTTCCGTTTGCCGGCAAACATAATGTAGCACGATAAAAAACGCTTCCTTGTAGATTCATATTGCTATAGTTGATATCCTTTGTTTGATAAACTATTTTTCCTCTCCTAAATACAATTGTATTGTATTGGGAGTTATTCAACTTTGCAACCCAAATCCACATATTGGAAATAGCATCATACTTCATTATGATTGGCATTTGCTTAGGTAGTAATGTAGTTTTACCACCAATGTCTATCTCAATGCCATTTTTTTGGGGAGAGATTATAGCATAACTTGAGTTGGGACCAACATTATATTCAAACTCTGTTGGCTTTCTAGCAACTTCACATTCCTCAACATTACCATTACGAATGGTTAGTATTTTAAGAGAATGTGTTGATTCATCTACATAATAAATCGAGTTTTTAACAACCCTTATAGTTGCTCTATTTTTAACATGTACCTCATAAATCTGTGTCTCATCTTTATAAAGGTACATATGACACTCGTTGCTAGTATTAGAACCAAATACCCTTTTGACCAAAGACATAGGCTTAATCTTAAGCATATATCTTTCGTCGTCCAAAAAGTTGGTATCTTTTTTTCCAACTCCTTTAACGCTCTTCCGAATTTCTTCTCCTCTGTCATTTACACGAACAACTTCACCTACATTATTTAGGTAAGTCCTGTAGTCATAAAGTTGTTGAACATTTTGACAAGGAATAAATATCTCTCCAGAAGCTGCTTTAGCTCTTTTAATGACCTTTCTAGTAGCTTGTATATACTTGCTACACTTGGGACATTTATTATATGAACTATCATAATATCCTTGATGCCGTTTACAATACTGCAAACTCATCAATTGCTTAAAAAGAATAGGTCCAATGTTGTACCTTTTTCTTCTCTCAAATATATCAAGAAAAGCCTCTTTAAGCTCATCGGACATCCAAATATCCCACGTCTTCCCTTTCATTAGTTTAATATCATGGTTTCCAAGAACTGAAAGCTGATTTCTAGCTCTCATTTCAATAGGCATCTTCTTGTCAACCTGATAAACTCCGCCAAAAGGATGTTCACCTGTTAATACCTTAAAAGCAATAACAGCTAAAGAATAATAATCATTAGCTTGCGTATAAGATTTAACAGTTACATCTCTGCAAGAAAAATCTCTTGCTATTGGATCAACATAAAAAGGAAGACACTTTCGGTCAGCTGCAAATGTCTTATCAGCATTGTTCCACCCCCAAGAATCTGTATCAACGAAGTAAATATCTTCACCCACAACCAAAACTTGTCCTGGATGAAAATCACCTATAATTAAGCCAAGATTATGAACTTTCTCTACAGTTTGTGCAATTTTTATCATAATCTGTAGGCTTTCTTTAAGGTCCGTTTTGTTTAAAAATGATTTTTCTGCAAGATAGTCCAAGTCTTTTGCATCTTTGACATATCTCATAGTATAACCGACAAAATGGCCTTTTACAGTTACTTCTTTGATTGGGGTAATTACATCTGCAAAATAAACATTTTTAGCTTGGCTAATAAGCCGCTTTACTTTCTGGCATTTTCTTCCTATATTTACTTCATTCCTGTTGAAGATTTTTATAGCAAGATGTTGATGGTCATCATAAACTGTTCCCTCACCTCCAAGACGAGAATTCAGTTGCTTCAACCTTTCGTTGAGTTGCTTACTGCTTGAGAATCTAAAATCGTTCATTTTGACTACCTCCTGTCGAAAGTTAAACATTTGGTTAGTCGTAGCTATAACGCAATGTACTGGTTTAGTAATATGATGATAGAGTAACCTCTCATTTCAATGTACTTATTAAAATGCATTGATTTCTAAGAAGATACGCTTATATTTTAACATAAATTTCCAAAATAGTCAATGTTATGTAAATAGTTCGTTTTTAATAATCTATAAAAAACAAAGTAGAGGTAATTAATTAAAAACCTCTACTTTGTTTTCATAAATGTATAGCACTTATTTGTACTTCTTTGCCATTGCATCCACAATATTGAAACTTCTATTTATGTTAGCTCTAACTTTTTCGGGCATTTTCAAATAATACGCAAAAACTTGAGCAAAATATTCTTCCACACTTGATATTCCATAATCATCTTTAGTTTGCTCATAATATGCAGCTTTCTCTTTTTTATATGCTTTATAAAATTCTATAATAAACTTAGATGTAATATTAAGCATATACATATAATGCCCAAATTCATGGAATAATATCATATCCAAATTTTCACTAGATGCTTTAACTACAATTTGCTGACTATCACTAATTAGATAACCTGCCAAGTTTTTTCTTTGTTCATCATTTTTCCATTTTCCTGAATTAGTCAAAACAACTTTCCAGTCACTATCAACAAACCGTTTTCTCAACCCACTAGGAATTTTTTTCCATGCTCTTATTATTTCAAAAACCTGCTTTTCAGTTACATCTGTTCCTATCTGTAAATATTGTGGTAAAATTGATGTTCTCACTTTGAAAATATCCTCATTTAACCAACTTCTTACATAGATACAAGCTTTAGAATATGAATACCTATTATCCTGAGGTTTTTCAAGCATTCTAATAAACAATAATTGAAAAACATCTTCTGGACTTATTTGGGATATTCTTGTCAGCAATATATTTGATATCATCTTTTCTTCATCTTTACAAATCATTTTAAAAAAATCATTTTCTGCTGGGTTTCCATATTCTGTTTTAATATACCAAATAAATCCAATGTACACTACTCCATTTGTAAAAGGTGCAATTTTAATATTAATCCATACTCGTTTTTCATTTGGATCTGAAAAAATTAAAGTATTAGGATCTTGAGCTCCACTAATTGAAATATCTGTTGTAAAAACTATTTGCCAGTTATCTTTTTGAAATCTACGTATCCAATTAGTAGGAATTCTTTCGTATTGCTCCTTAAATTTTCTCAACTGTTGTTCACTAATATCTTTAGTGTAAATAACAGTATCCCGAAGATTTTTCATTATAGCTCCTTCCAAATAGTACTATATATTCATTTTTAATGTTCTATACAAATGTTATTTACATTTGATAGCAATATTATATACTATTATTTGTTTTATGTCAACATTCTTTAAAAATTACAATTATAATCATTTTATTTATATTTATATTTTTGTTTAAAAAATAGAGTGAAGAAATATCTCCACTCTATCTCCTGTTTAAAAGATTCATATTTTATTGTTGATTTCACCTATCGTTTCCCTGGGACTTATGAATAGTTCCAATAGACACAAACTTCATAATCTTGTGCAAATCATGAATGGTTGCATCTGTTCTAACTACATTAGTAATTCCCAACTGGTGAGCCAAGTTCTCGCATTGATCACTGCCAAATGCGATAAAGCAAACTGTAACGTCTTCATCCTGCATATTCTTTACAGATTGCTTTGCTTCTTCAAGACTAGCTACTGAATCGTTATCAAGTCCATCCGAAAGGATGCACAAGACAGCCTGTACAGAAACACCCTTTTGAATAAGTTTATCTCTGTATTCCTTAATTCGACGCTCGCTATCAATAATGCTGTCAAAAAGCTTTGTGCAGCCCGAAACAGCTGAATAGCTTGTGTCAAACTTTTCAACATCTGTATAACCTTCTGGCTCTACAGTATCAGCAAACAAAGTCTTAGAAATCTGAATTCGGCTCGCTTCTTCCGAAGTAACAATTGACTCTTTTACCAGTTCAAGAGCTTGTACCATTGCTCTGGTAAATCCACTCATTGAACCTGACTTGTCAATGTCGAGTCGAAGCAATGTTTGAGAAGAGCTTTTGAGCTCATTTACTGGAGTATTGACAGTTTTAATACTGTCAGATTCCAATTCCGGCCCAAAATTCTCTTCAATTCCCACAGCATCATAGTTATCATTAAATGAATTCCACGCTGCGCTGCCGAACATGTTCTCGTCTTGCTTACCCATTATGAGACTCCTTTCAAAATCTCTTGTTTGATGTTTGGGTATGAATCTTTTAAAACAGGACGTCAACGAACTCTTGATATAGATATTATACCAAAATTTTCTTCTTTTGTCAACATAATATTTTTATTGAATTTATTTAACACATTAATATTATGTTGAGTTTATAATTTTGAATTATAATTTTTTTACCTTTCAGATAAAGCTTTTTCTCCCATCATTTTTTTCTTCAATAAAAGAGTTTCATTACCTAAAATCGGTTCTATGTATGTTTTTCCTTGTGTTACTCTCATATATGTTCCATCTTCTACACAATTTGATGATACACTTAATTGATATTCTTCATCTGTTAACGAGATTTTACAATCTTCTAATAATTTTTTATAAAGTTCTTCTGCACCTTTTTTGTCTCCAGATTTTGAAAGTAATCTTATCATTGCTTTCCTTCCTGTAGTTAATTTAGCCCTATATTCCATCCAACAATCCATTTCATCAATAACTTTTCCTTGTGCTCTAGCTTTCTTTATTTTTGGATCATATCGTTCTATTTTTTCTCTTTTAACTGTATTCATATAATCTAAAAATACTTTCTCAGCCTTGTCAAATTCTCCATTTTCTACATATAATTCACCTAAATCTAAATTGGTATCTTCAAGGTTACAAATAACATCATCTTTACTTGATAAAACTTCGTCTTTACTTAAAATCGTTATTGCTGATTTCAACAACCTTTCAGCCTCTTTTTTCTTTCCTGGAATAGTTGCTAATCTATGCCCTGTTCTAGATGTAGCTAAACCTTTAACTAGCTCATCATCTGATGTCATATCATATATATCTTTATGTATAATACTTTTATTTATTTCTTCGATAGAGCGTTTTGCTTTTCCTCCAATTAGTCCTTTTGTTAAAACACTATAACTACTATATCTTTTATTAAATTCTTCAATTTGAGCTTTTTTTCTTTCTGTTTCAATTCTTGCTCTTTCTTCTGCTGCTTTTCTTTCTTCTTCAATTCTTGCCCTTTTTTCTGCTGCTTTTCTTTCTTCTTCAATTCTTGCTTTTTCTTCTGCTGCTTGTTTTTCTGTTTCAGTTTCTATTTGACCTTCTAATGCAATTTCTGGTTGGCCTTCTGTTACTTTTTTTACTGGTTCAGTTTTTAGTTGTTCATCTGCTGTTTCTATTTCTTCATCAGGTTCTACTTGTTCTTGTAATATTCCTTTTCCTATATTTTGTATTATATTCACTATTTGCTTAAAAAAACTTTTAACATCTGTTCCTTGAGCTTTAACTTTTTTATGTTTTCCTACTTTCGAACTAGTAACTACTCTTTTTCTTTGTTTAGTATCTGTTCTCGTCTCTACTTCATTAGAATTTCGTTGTTTTTCTTCTATTATTTGCTGTTTCTTAGCTAATAAACCTTCATCTCCAATTATAGAATATGTTATTGCGTTACCTTCTTTGATTTTTACATATTTTCCATCTTTTATATAATTATTCTTTTTACTTAACTCATATTCTTTTGGACTTAATATAATGCCTGAATCGTCTAACATTTGCCTATATAATTCCTCTGCATCAAACTGTCTTCCAGTCATACTTAAAATATTTAATTCTCCACGTTGTCCATCAATAAGTTTTCTTCTATATATCATCCAATAATCTAATTCCTCTAAAACATTTCCATTTTCTTTAGCTTGCAAAATCAATGGATTTATTCTTTCACTTACTTCTTTTTCTAATGCACTCATATATTTTTTATTGGTAATTTCTGCACTTGAATAATCTTTTTGTTTTAAATATAGCTCCCTTAAACTAAGTAATGTTTCTTCCAAATAGTCAATACTATTTTCCGAACTTACTAATAAATTCTTATTTGTGAATTGCTTTTCCGCATCATTTAAGTATTTTATTGCCTCAATAGTGTTTATTTTTGATAATCTCTTACCTACATTTAACGTTGCTATTGCTTTTATAAGAGGATCATCAGAAGATAATTCATACAAATCCCTGTCTGTATCACTTTTTCTTATCTCTTCTAATGTTTTCAACGGTCTTGAATTAAACAATCTTCTTGCTAAATTAGCATAAAATTGATACCTCCTGTTAAGCTCATAATCATCGTTTCTTTTCATGTCCTCCTCCTTATCTTTTTCTTGTACATTTTCTTCTATGTTATTTTCAAATTCTCCACTATTTTCTTTATTTTCTTCAAAATGTTCTAACTCTTTACTTATATCATCAACTTTATCTTTTCCTCTTATTTTATCTAATATTTTTTCTATTAATCCCTTTTTTCTATCTACTTCTCCCCCTATTTTTTCTTCTATTTTTCCTGCTCTTTTCATTAATCTTGCATCCTTCCCATTTAGTTTTGAATTTATAAGGTTATGTTTTAAATTAAACCATAATCCTTCAATATTATTTACACATTCTATGTATTTATTTATCTCTCCTTCATCATATAATGCACTAATAACAATTGGATTAAGTTTTCTCTGCAACCTTATGGCTTGTATTCTATTTCTGGTTAAATTACGACATTTCTGATTTATTTCAAATTTTGCATAAATATCTTTCCTTTCATCCATAATATCTTGTATATTTCGTTGATATATTTTTCCACTAACAGTTTGAAATTCTACTATACCACTTTCTTCATCTATATCTATGCTGTATATTTTTTCCTCATTATAAATAGTTTGAATATGTTCTTTTTCTTGATTTCCTGTGTTAGATGAATTTTCTTCTTCTGATATATTATTTATTGTTGTAATAACTGGAACTTGCTGCTTTATATCTTTTAGAACTTCTGCACTTTCATTTTTTTTATTTATATTTCTTTGTACTGGCATTATTATTGTTTCTTCCCCATTTGTTCTTATTGATGTTCTTGGTGTTTGATAATTGATACTATATGTTCTATTTTTATCACGAAGTGTACTATTAACATTTTGCGTTTCATTTAATAAATCTCCATCATTTTTAGGCAAATCTGTTGTTTTATTTATCATTTTCTGTTCTTTATTTTTTCTTCGCAAAAAAATATTGATAAATTTATTTTTTATATTACTAAATGTTTTCTTTATATTATTCAAAACATTTTTAATTCCATCTTTTATTTTTGAAAATAATTCTTTCATATTTTCCTCCTATTAATTTATAAAATGCAATAATATTATAACATTTATATCCTTTTTTGTCAATTTTTATGTAACCTGTTTTGTAAGTAAATCTTGAATTATATATCAAATTATATTTAAAATAAAAACACGTAGCACAATAATTAAAGTACTACGTGTTTGAAGTAAATTAAGAGGCAATTGAAATGTCATCTAGTATTAATGTTTGGTTTCTTCTGAGAATTGTCTTAATTTCACTTTGACTTCTATCTGTCAAAGCTTTTTTAAACAATTCTTTATCCTCAGAAGGGAACTTATCACCTAGCACAAACCTTAATCCATCACTAGCAACATATACAAATTTATATTGATCTTTTGCAAAATTTTTTTTGCTAAATGTTACCTTTGTACTATACCGTTGCCTATTTGGAATATAGTTATATGCTAAATATTTTGGTGCTTCGCCATTTGCAACATTAACATCATTATCCAGTTGAATGTAATTAATCATATTAGATTTATCAACTGTGATAATAAAACCATCACCTGCTGAATAAACAATAAACTCGTTTCCTGTTTCCAAACAGGCAATTAAAGTAAATTGCAGTTCTGAAATAATTCTTTCTTCGCTATCATCCTCCATAACAATTTCATAAAATGAAGTATAAGCTATATCTTCAAAGTTTCCTTCATTAATCTTCTTTGATTTCTTCCGAAGCCTTTCACCCATTTTGTGGGCTCCTACTTCTGAATGTTCACCAGAACCACAGCCATCCAATACAACCGCTAGGTTATTGGTTGAAATTGCATAATCCTGTCCTATGGTTTTACCCATTCCAGTTTGTACAATTTCAATTTGAATCTTTTTCATAACATTCCTCCTAAACAGTAATGAACTGAACTTGCCTTTTTTACTTTTTGTCTTTATTAGCACAAAAAATATTTTATGCCAATTATACCTACCTAAATAGGTAATACATAAATTATAGCATTATCAATTTTCTTTGTCAACATAATATTTTTATTAGTTCCTTTCCATAAATAATCGTTTTATCAAATTTATCAAACATATCATTTATTCTAAATAATTTTTTAGTTCATCTTTTAAAATTATACTATTTTCTAATGAAATTCTATTATTTACAACAGCTAAGTTTATCATCAAACAAACATGATTATATGTTTCACAATCTAATATAGCACTTACAATATAGTCAGTTATCTCAAAATTAAAATACCCTTCTAACTTTTCTTTAAGTTCTTCAAATTTTTTTCTTATCTCTATTTTTTTAATTTTTTCTACAACTTCTGATATGTCATTAGCTGTATAATATCAAAAGGAAATTCACAAGTTAATCCAACAAAAGTATGGCCCACTAAAAATGGAGGATGCATATTAGCTAATAACAAAAGTAAAATTCCTCAAAATGATTTAAATAAATTGTTAGATATAATATCTAAGCATTATTTTTTAATTGTTTCTAAATTGAAAAAATATTTTAATATTAATGATACAAAAAAAATTAAATTTTATTGTTAATTTAATTTCCTATAATTATTTTTTACTTTATAAGCATTTACCATTAGTTGGTAAATGCTTTTTATTAATTACTATAATTATTTTTATTAAAAAATTCTCCTTTAGATTGTTCTGATGCCATAGAAGTATTTATTGCATCCATTGTTAAATCTAAAAATATTCCTAATGTATTAACTAATAAAGTTGTATTAGTTATAAACCAATCAGGTGGTTGTATTCCAATTTCTTCAAATTGTTCAACCCACTTTTCTGAGACATCTAAAGAATATGTATAAGGTAAAATATCATAAAAATATTCTGGATTTTTTTCTACTAAACTTTCAAGTTCTTCTTTTTCAGCCGTTTCAAGGAAACGCTTAAATCCTTTAACCTTTCCTAACATTTCTAATCCAAATTTCATTCTTTTTAATATTATTTTCCTTAGAATAAATAATATTGCTATACATATAATTCCTACTACATATGTAATTAAATATATCGGTTCTGAAAAAACAGTAGGAAGAACTGTGAATAATAATGGCACAATAGCAAATAAAGATGCCAAAACAGTTAAAAATATCTTTCTTGATTTTACTTTATTTCCAAAAAACTCTTTTAATAAAACTGAAATTCCTATAATTTGAAACATTACTGTAGTAACAGCTGTATTAAAATCTGATACTTCATATACTGGCATTCCTGTTATTAAAATAAAAACAATAATTATCATTGGTATAATAAGATTTTTTACAATTGAAGATTTTTTATCAAATATTTTATCTTTGTATTCTTTTTTATTATAATGTTCTTTTATTTTTTCTACCGTAATATAAAATCTACTATACAATTCTTCCGATGTAACTGTATTTTTAAACATAAATAATGTATAAAAAAATACTTTTTCTGCATCATTATTTCCATCATATTCTTTTAATTTAGTTATAACAAAATCTTTAGAATTTGAACCATCTTTATTTTTTATTTGTTCTATTTTAAGATATCCCTTACTTGCTAAATATATTAAAAGTGAAACTACTGCTTTATTATCTACATATCCTTTATAAAAAAATGAAACTTCCGCTGAATTATATCCTTCTGGCGGATAAAATTCTACTGCATCTACTACTGTTTTATCTCTACCAAATAATAACCATAAAACTAAACCTATTAAAACAAATGCTATACTTATTCCTATTGTTGCATAATAATTTATATTAACATCATTTGTTACTCCAGAATAACTAAATGAATTATTAGAAAATAAGAATACTAATACAAGTAAAAAAGTCAAGGTTCTAACAATTTTCTTACTCATTAAAATTCACCCCTATATTGTTTTTTTCGCCTGCTTCTGCTTCAAACATTTTATATTCTTTAAACTTAAATATATGAGCAATAATATTATTAGGAAACATTTGTATTTTATTATTAAATATTCTTACAGTACCATTATAATATTTTCTACTATTTGCAATTTCATCTTCTATTTTCACTAAATTATCTGCCAATTTTGAAAACATTTCATTTGCTTTTAATTCTGGATAATTTTCAGAAACAGCTAATATATTATATAAATATTTCGATATTTTTTCATTTATATCTATCTTATTATCCATAGATAATTCATCATAACTAGCATTTCTTAAAGAAGTAATTTGTATTAAAGTTTCTTTTTCATAATCTGAATATCCTTTTACAACTTCTACCAAATTAGGAATTATATCCCATCTCTTTTTTAGATATATATCCATAGTAGAAAAAGCCTCTTTAACCAGATTTCTAGAATTAATAAAAGAATTATATATTATCAAAATATAAATAAAAATTATTACTATAATTCCAAGAATAATATATATAGCCAAAACAATTTTCCCCCTTTTTATGTTTTTCTTTTTTATTATTGCATAAATAATTAAAAATAACAACTACAAAAGAAAAAATATCAGGAATAACCCTGATATTAAAAAAATTTTAAAATATTTTATCTTTTTACAAGTTTCGACATTTTTTTCACTTTTTTTATGTTATACTAATTTTTATACCAAAGAAGATAAGAGGTGAATGTTATGGATAATAGTAATATTAAAAAATACGGTACTGTCACAGTTTCTGTTTATAAGGATATTTCTTCTAATCATCCTATATTTAAAGTTCAATCAGACAATGACGATGTACTCCCGGTTTCTTACGTTATAGAAGATACTTTATATCTTTATTAATAGACTGACTTTTAAGTTAGTCTTTTTTTATCTGTCCAAAAGTTCATCTAATTCATCTATTCTTTTCTCAATTCCACTTTCAATTGACTTTTTTAATATCCATTCTAAATGTTCTGGTTCTGGGTCATCTTCTTTATCAAGACTTGCTAAAAGAAATCTATCTCGTATACTATATCTTTTAATTTCTCCTGTATCAGGGTCTTCTATTCTGTCTAAGTTATCTATAACCTTGCCCATATCCATTTCAAAGCCATGTTCTTTTGCAAATATTTCTGCAAAACCTAGTACTGTTCTTGTATTTCCTTCTCTAAAAGGATGCACTCTCCACAATTTTGCTAATGAAGAAGCAAATTTTTCTGTAATTTCATCAAGACTTTTATTTTTCCAATCATACTCGCTCATATCTTTAGTTGTAATATATAATTCATCTTGTATATCTTCTGGCATAGTATATATAATACTTTCTCCATCTAATAAATCTTCTCTTTTACGAACAGGATATCTCCTATATTCTCCAGCCCACTCAAAAACATCTCCTAAAATATGTTTATTTATTCTCCTTAACAAATTTGCATCACATGCTCTACCTAATTCTTCTTGAATATTCATTAGCTTTGTAAATCCAATATCAGTTTCTGCCTGTTCTAATTCATCACTATCTGTTATCCCCAACAAATTTTTCAATGTACCATTTGGTAATGTATAAGAATTTTTCATATTTTACCCCTTTTTATATTTTTCTATTATTCTTTTTTGAACTTCCTCTAGTTCCATTTTACCATTTATATATTCTTTTATTAAATCAATTGTTTCTTTAGATGGCATTTTACCACTTGCAACAGAAATTGCTAATGCTTCTTTTGCAATTTTTTTTCTTTCTTCTTTACTGGTATCTTTTATCAAATAACTCATATTAATTACCTCAAAAATCCATTAATAATTTCTTGTTCTGCTTGTTCTTCAGTAAGTCCTAATGTCATTAATTTTGTAATTTGTTCTCCTGCAATCTTTCCTATAGCTGCTTCATGTATAAGGTTTGCATCTACATGGTTTGCTGTAACTTCTG
This sequence comes from uncultured Clostridia bacterium, assembly GCA_944387565.1. Lineage (GTDB taxonomy): Bacteria > Bacillota > Clostridia > TANB77 > CAG-508 > CAG-269. Next base: position 12,169 of record CALXFJ010000020.1, read on the forward strand.
GAGTTGCTGTTACTATTGCATTATCTTGAATAATTGCATCACATTCACTATGTGAAAAACATTTTGCATTTCCATATATTTTAGATATAAAATATTGTTTTGAGTTACCTTGCGCAACTGACCTTGATGTTACATGTGCACTAGAATTACTTCCATTTAATTCTACATTAAATATAGTTTTTGCAAATTGCTCTCCATGTGTCATTATTTTTTCAGTAACAACAAAATTAGCATCTTCTTCTAAAACACCTTTTGTTTCTCTAATTGTAGAATCTACACCTTTTATTTGAACACTTTCCATCTCCATATGGCTACCTTTTTTTAAGTATACTTCTGTTACAGGGTTTAATATTTTTTTTCCAGTTCCTTCTCCTTCGCCATAATGTTTTTCTACATATGTTACATTAGCTCCTTCTTCTAAGAAGAATCTATGAATTCCATCATGCCTAGAGTCTTTATGATGGTCATTATGAATTCCACAACCCGCTACTATATATACTTTAGCATTTTTTCCTATATAGAAATCATTATATACGACATCTGTTAGTCCACTTTGTGTAATAATTACTGGAATATGAACAATATCAAATTTTGTATTTTCTTTTACATATATATCTATTCCTGGCTTATCTGTTTTAGTCACTATATTTACATTTTCTGTTACTGCTCTTTCTATTCCTTTGCCATTTTTTCTTATATTAAAAGCTCCTTTTTTTAGCTCATCTAGTTTTGTTATTTCTCCTAAAATACCTTCATCTACATTGTTTAATAAATCATCATGTAATTTTGTTTCTGCCATCTATTTTTCACCTTCTTTCAATTTCTTACAGCATCTGATATTTTCTTTTATTGTTTTTTCTAATATCTCTTCACTACTTCCTATTTTTTCTATTTTTCCTCTCTTCATTAAAATAATTTCATCTGCTATATTTAATATTCTTTCTTGATGAGATATTATTACTGTAGTTCCTTTAACTGTTTTTATTAGGTTTTCAAATACTTCTATTAAATTATTAAAGCTCCATAAATCTATTCCTGCTTCTGGTTCATCAAAAATAGTTAATTTTGCTTCTCTTAATACTACACTTGCAATCTCTATTCTTTTCAATTCTCCACCTGATAATGAGGAACTTACTTCTCTATCAACATATTCTTTCGCACAAAGTCCAACTTGTGATAGAGCATCACAAGCCTCTTTTTTAGTTATATGCTTTCCTGCCGCTATTTTTAATAAATCATATACTGTTATTCCTTTAAATCTTACTGGTTGTTGAAATGCAAAACTAATTCCTAATTTTGCTCTTTCGTTTATTTCTAGATTTGTAATATCTTTTCCTTCAAAAATAATTTCTCCTGAATCTGGTTTTTCTATTCCCATTATCATTTTAACAAGTGTTGATTTTCCTGAACCGTTTGGTCCTGTTATTACTATAAGTTTATTATTATCAATTTTTAAATTAATATTATCTAATATTTTTTTATTATCTCTTGTAAAACAAATATTTTTTAATTCTAACATGATTGCCTCCTTTTTTGTTTCATTCTATTTTTTGCTGTTATTTTTACGCATTTTCTACATTTTTCACTATTGGCATCATAATTACAGTCTAAATCTCCTAAATTTAAAACTTCTGTAATATATGAATCTAATTTTTTAGCAGTTTCTTCAGATATTGCATGTTTCATAGCTTTGGCTTCTTCTATTGCTTGTTTTTCATCTATTTCTAAAACTTCTTCTAAAAACATCTCTAATATATCTTGTCTTTTTATTATGTTTTTAGCTTCGTTTCCACCTTCTTCTGTCAAAGAAATATCTCCATATATTTCATAATTGATAAGTCCTATTTCTTTTAATATTTTAATTGCTTTATTAACACTAGGTTTGGTTATTTTTAACCTATTTGCAATATCTGTTACACGTACTTTTTTATTATTTTTTTCTAATAAATATATTGTTTTTAAATATTCCTCTTGGGAATCTGTTAATTTCATATTTCCTCCTCATTGTTAGCACACGCTAACATTTTACATCGTATTTAATACTTTGTCAAGAGGAAGTCTATATCTCAATCATATCTTTGATATTTTCATATTTGCTGTCACCTATACCGCTTACATCTTTTATTCCTTCTATTGATTTAAACTTTCCATTTTCTTTTCTATAATTTATAATTTTCTCTGCCGTAGAAGGCCCTATTCCTGGTAATGTATCTAATTCTTCTTTGCTAGCCGTATTTATATTTACTTTTGAATTAGTATTTTTCCCATCACTTGCATTAGAGTAACTACTGTTGTTATTTTCTGTTTCTATGTTACTTTCTACAATTACATTTGTTTTTTCATTTTCTTTTTCTTCCATTGTTGGAATATAAATTTTCATACCATCTTCTAACTTGTATGCTAGGTTTACATCTTTTGTATATGCATCTTCTCTAAATCCTCCTGCTTTTTCTATCGCATCTGCTATCCTACTGTTTTCTTCTAATTCAATCACTCCTTCATTTTGTACTGCACCTGATACATGTACTATTATTTTTTCAGTTTCCTTACTACTTTCTTCTTGTTTATTTTCTTCTATTTCTAGATTTTGCTGTTCTATAAAATTTTGACTTTCTTTTTCATTTTTATATGTATAATAGCCTACTGCTATTGCAATAATAGAAATTAAAATTATTAGTAATATTTTTGTTTTTTTGTTTATATATTTCATATAAATCACTTCTTTCTTCATAAAATATAGCTTTTTAGTTGAATTTTTTGTCGAAATAAGGTATATTATTTTTTAGTAATTTAAGGAGTTTAAAATGAGAGTAAAAAAGATATTATTGATATTAATTCTTATATTTTTTATAATTGGGGGAGTAAATTTTTCTTTTGCAGATAATCAAAATAGTATTCCTTCTATTAATGGTGCTTCTGCAATCTTAATTGATAATAGAACTAATAAAGTTTTATATAGCAAAAATGAAGATACTAAAATGTTCCCTGCAAGTACTACTAAAATAATGACTGCAATTATTACTTTAGAAAATTGTAGTTTGGATGAACAAGCAACTGCAAGTTTTGATGCTGTTAATATACCTGAAGGTTATGCTACTGCTGATATTAAAATTGGTGAGACTTTTACTGTAGAACAACTTTTAGAGATGCTTCTTGTTCATTCTGCAAATGATGCAGCAAATGTTTTAGCAGAACATGTTGGTGGTTCTTTAGAAAGTTTTGTTTCTATAATGAATACTAAAGCTAATGAACTTGGACTAACTAATACTCATTTTACAAATGCTTATGGCTTACAAGATGATAATCATTATACTACAGCACGTGATTTAGCTACTATTATGAAATATTGTTTACAAAATGAGGATTTTAGAAGGATTTGTGGCCTTGCTTCATGTGCTATTCCTGCAACAAATATGTCAGAGCCAAGAACTTATTCTTCTACAAACCAATTAGTAATTGCAGGTAATAACAATTATTATCCATATGTAACTACCGGGAAAACGGGATTTACTTCAGATGCCAAACATTGCTTAGTTTCTTCTGCATACAATAATGACCTTGAACTAATTTGTGTAGTTCTTGGAAGTGAAGACAATTTTGGAGATACTAGAGCAATTTATAATTACGCTTATTCTACTTATTCTATAAAAGATATTGTTAAGGAAAATGATACAGTTACAACAATTTCAGTAAAAAATGCTTCTTATAATACAAAGAATTTAGATTTAGTAGTTTCAGAAGATATTCCCGCTTTAGTTAGTAACTCTGTTGATATAAATTCAATAGAGCCACAAATTTCTTTAAAAGAAAATATAGAAGCTCCTATTGAAAAAGGTTCTGTTTTAGGTAGAGTAACCTATTCTGTAGAAGGTGTTAATTATACTACTGATTTAATTGCTTTTTCTAATGTTGAAAAAACCAGACTTCCTATTTATATTTTTATGGGCATAATAATTTTAGTTATTTTATTGATTGTACTTATTACTATTATTATTAGAAATAAAAGAAATAAAAATATTGAATTACTTGATGAATAAATTTCAAATATAAGATATTAATAAAAAATAATTAATTTGATAAATAATATTTTTTGAAAAGATAAGTTATTGAAAAACAACTTATCTTTTCTTATTTTAATTATTATAGTCTTTTCCTATAATAACTACTACATCTACTTTGCTTGAACTTGATTCACTATATTGTATTTGTCCTTCGCCTAACGTTGTTTCTATATTTTTTAATATTGTATCTCCTACAGATTTTTTATCCATAATTACTGTTTTTGAAGTTGCATTTGTACTTCCTGTTCTTGAAACATTATACCCTGCTTCTTCTAAATCATTTACTGCAAGTTGTAAATTCTTACTTACTCCGCTTCCATTTAGTACTTCTACTTTTATATCTGATTTACTTTTTGTTGTTGTACTTGCTGTTGTGTTTGATGTTGTATTTGTTTCATTAGAAGTTACATTTCCATCTATTTGCTCTTCTGGGATATCCCTATCATAGAATAATTCTTGTACTAATGCTTCTGTTTCTTCTTCGTCACATACAAATACCCATGTTCCTGCTGTATTGTTATTTGTATTTTCTCCAGGTAATGTTGCTGTTAAAAGGTTTTCTGTATTAAATTCTACTGCATATGGTATATAATCTTTTGCTACATTGAAGTCTATATTTGTTATTACATTTTCTTTTGCTACATCTAATATTTCACCTAGTTTAAATATGTTTTCAACTTTTGCTGTTTGTTTTATTACTGCCATTATAAAATCTCTTTGAGTTCTCATACGCCCTGTATCATTATCACCATATTCTTCTGGATAAGATGTTCCATTATTATTATGTCTAAAACGTACTAGTTGTTCTGCTTTATCCCCATCTAATAATTGTTCTCCTGCTTTCAAATGTATGTGTAAGTCTTGTGAGGTATCATCATAATCCATATCTATAGGTACATTAAATGTAACTCCACCTATTGCATCAACCAACTTTATAAAGCCTTCTGTTTTTACTATTATATAATAATTTAAATCTAAACCTGTTATTTCATTTACTTCATCTAATACATCTTGTGGGTCTTCATGCCTACTATATACTGAATTTATTTTATCATATGCTGTTGCTTTCCTAGGATTTTTTCCTGTATATGTGTCTCTTGGTATTGACAATAATGTTGCTTTTTGTGTATTAGGATTATATGATGCCACCATTATCGTATCTGTTAATAATGCTCCTTCTTCATCTGTACTAATTCCTAATACTAAACATTTAAACTCTCCTAAATTCTTTTTCGTGTTTTCATCATGTCCTACTGCTGTTGCAAGTATTCCTGATAATCCACCTCCATTTTTATATACTTTATATGCAAATACTCCTCCTGCTATTAATAATATTAACAGGATTATCAATAATACTTTTTTCCATCTTTTTTTCTTCTTTGGTTTAGTTTGGTTTTTTATATTATTTTCTTTTAAATTATTTTTCTTTGTTTTTTTATCTTTTATATTCTTTTTTACATTATTATTTTTTACATTTGATTTCTTATTTACTCTTTTGTTTGTATTATCTTTTTCCAAAATACTCAACTCCTAAAAAATTCATGTTACAAGTATAGCAAAATTTTTGTCAAAAGGCAACAAATATAGACATTTTTTTAGAAAAATAAATTAAATATGTTATGTTCTATCATCATCTTTGTTAGATAAGTTTGGCTTATTGTTTGATTTAAAGCTCCTTCTGGATTTAATGTTATTATTAATCCTATTATCAATAAAATTGCATATACTATTATTATGCCTCTTAATAGTCCATATAATACTCCACCTAATTTATTAAATTGTTTTAGAATTGGTAATTTTGCAATTGCGTTTGCAATTGAATTTATAAATACTAAACATATTCTAAGTATTATAAATAGAATTAACATTGTAACTCCATATATAATATTTATTGCAAGTGACCTTGAAGTTTCTTGTGTTAAGCCTTCTCCTACATTTTTTACTAATGCATTATCTTCTCCTAATCCACTTTCAGCAGCTGATTCTATTTGTCCTTGTATTGTTTGTTCTAATGATTCATCTATTGATGTTGTATTTATAACTAAATTTCCTATTGGTCTATATAATATGAATGCTATTACTAAAGCTACTATAACTGCTACTAAATGGATTCCAAGGCTTATTAAACCTTTTTTATATCCCAAAAGTACAGATATTAAAATAAATGCAAAAACAATGATATCAATAATTATTCCCATAATTTTATTCTCCTTATAAATTTATTATTTCTATTTTATCCCTATAGATGATTCCAGCAATTGAGTTTGATACCACAACATTTGTTATTTCCTGATTTGCTACATATCTTTTTACTAGCCATCCATCTGTATTTATAAATTCTATTTCTGTTCCTAAATTTAATGCTATTATATTTCCACTTGTATATATTTCTCTTGCCACATAATTTACTGTATATTGTTTTTGTGATTTAGAATCTACATCTACTATATTTATAATTGAATCTGCTGTAAATAATCCTGATGATTGTTCTTCTACTGAACATATATTATTTTCTAAATCAATTGATTGGAACGATACTTTTTTATCTGCATTGTCTACTAATGTACTTTCTTGTTCATTTTCAATTTCTGTTATTGAGTCTGTATACATACATATTAATTTGTTCTTATTTTGGTATCTTATATTTGCTATTAGTTTTCCTGCTTCACTTGTATATGTTTTTTCTAATGAGTTTTCTGTTTCTCCATTTTTTGCTTTTTCTATTGACATTATCCTTATACTTGATTGAATTGCTGTTCCTGATGTATCTATTTCTGCAATTGCTAAATATTTATTATCATTTGATATACTTACATCTATCGCTCTTGTAGATGCTAAAAATGTTGTAAACATTTCTTCTCCTGATGGGCTATACATTTTTATTACTGTTTTATAACTTGTTCCTGTTATTATTACTGCTACATATCCATTTTTATTTACATGTACTTGTAAAATATTTCCTTCTACTTCTGCATTCCAAGAGATAGTTTTATCTTCTATTAAATATAGTTTTTGTCCTCCGCTTTCTGCTATTGCTAAAAATCTATTTGCTGAACTAAATATTGGATTTGATATTTGTATATCTAAGCTTGTTTCTTCATTTCCTGTGTTTCCATAGATAGTAAATTTAGTTTGATTTAATATTCCTATATATTTATTAAATGCATATATATTACTATTTTGTTCTTCTTTTAATTCTATTGTTGCTGCTTTATCTTGTTGTACTTCTTTTCTAAATATATTTCTATCTATCCAATCTCTTGCTTGCTCGTTACTTAAATATAGCCCTACTAATACCGTTATAAATACTACTAATATTGCTACTACAGTTGTTATTATTATTTTTTTCTTGTTTATTTTTTTTACTTCAACATTGGATTCTTCCCATACATCTTTCATAGTTTTTTCTCCTTTGTTTTGATGTTCTTATTTTACTATAAGACATAATAAAAAGCAAGAAATTTCTTGCTTTCTATTATTACAAAATGCTTATTTTTTATAAATATTCTACTGGTATATAATTATTATCTTTATCTATTGGGAATATGTCTTGTTTCATGCATATCACCCCACCATTTCCAACTTGCATTCCAAACTTTTTAACAACGTCAAAGTTCTTTGTTGCATCTATTTTTGGACTAGCACCTTTCTTTATTTCTATTGGATAAACTACATTATCATATATTATTAACAAATCTATTTCTTTTCCATTATTATCTCTATAATAATACAGATATTTTCTTGCATCTTTTCCATTATTAGAAAATGATTTTAATATTTCTGTAATTACATATGTTTCGAATATTGCTCCATTATATGCACTCTTTTCTAATGTTAAACTATCTAAGTATCCTGCTAAATAACAACTAAGTCCTGTATCTGTCATATAAATCTTAGGTCTTTTTACTATTCTTGCTACTGTATTATTAGAATATGGCTGAAGTAAAAATACTAAACCAGTATTTACCAATATAGATAACCACTTTTCCCCCGTTGTATTTGTTATTCCTATATCTTTACATATATCTGTCATATTTAATTCTTGTGCCGTTCTTGCTGCTATATTCCCAATAAATCTATAAAATTTTATTTCGTCTTGAACATTTATTAATTTTCTTATATCTCTTTCTATATATGTTCTTATATAACTATCAAAGAATTTTGTTCTATCCATTTCTTTATTAACTAAAATTTCTGGATAGCCTCCATTTAAGATTTTTTCAAATAGATTAGATGTTGTAAGTATTTTTGTTTTTTTTCTTTCTTTTAAAAGTTTCAAATCTGGTAAAAACATTTTTCCTTCTAAGCCGTTTATTTCCCTATTGCTTAGTGTATATAAATCTAATACTCCAACTCTTCCTGCTAATGATTCTGATGTTTCTTCCATTATCTCAAAGGCTTGTGAGCCTGTTAAATAAAATAATCCATTTACTTTTACATTATCATCTTTTAATTTTTCTTGTCTTTTTTCATCCACTTTTATTTTTATATATGATAATATATTAGGTGCATATTGGAACTCATCTATTATTAACGGTGTTTCATATGTTCTTAAAAATAATTCCGGGTCTTCTTTTGCTAATGCTCTTGCATCTAAATTATCTAATGTAACATAATTTATTCTCTTATTTTCAATTAATTCTTTTAACAATGTCGTTTTTCCAACTTGTCTAGGTCCTGTTACCATTATAACAGGAAAAGTATTTTCCATTTCTTTAAACACTTTTTCTATATTTCTTTTTATATATGGCATATTACCACCTCTACATTTATTATATTACAATTCTAAAAAAGTTGCAATATTTTTATGTACTTTTCATACTTTTTTAATTTATCATTTTAAATTTGTATGAGCAAAATATAAAAAACAGTAGCAAAACTACTACTGTAAAAATAATACTAAAATATACCCCTGTTCACAAAACATTACTAACAGCTATATTTATCTATTTTTTGTTTATCATAAAATGAAAGGACACAAGTTTGTTTCTACATTATCTCTTATGCAACCATTAGTTACATAACCACAATTTGCAGAAGCTATAGGCGAACGGCATAACTGTTTCTTTTACTGTTTTCAGTACCCTTAAAATTCACATTACACAAGTTGTTGTTATTAACACTATCAAAAGTATTCAAATTGCGCACATTGAAATTGGTATTACTAGAGTAAGAATTAACATTACGATAAGCTAGCCTAACAACCATACCCTATTTATATTTTTAATATAAACTTTTACTTATATACTCGGCAAAAACAAAGGCTTTGCACGAGCATTTCCCATTTTTTCCTTTTATTCTATAAGATAAGGATTATCACTACTTCCATCTCCACCAATTATTAGGATATCAGATGATAGAAGAAACACTGGGCGGAAACTAAAATCTCCGCTATAACTGTCCGAACCTTTAGCAGAATCCACATTGCACAAATGGTAGCCACCTCCAACTGAAGCACCCCCAAGAATTCGCAAGCAGAAAGATGTATTATCAGAATTAGAATAAACATAGCGAGAGGCTAGCCAAGTATATCCTGATGTTCCATATAAGCTTAATTCAATTATTTGAGCTACATCTTCTTCATAATTAGTATCTTCATCCTTAAACTTACCATTCCATTTATAAGTTTCTAAATATGATTCTGTTCCTGTAAACATTCCTGATGTGTCAACCTCAAATTTTCCATCTTTTAATGTAGCTTTACTTCCTAAACACCTTGCATCTATTGCATTTTCGTCCATATACCCCCTTGCTATTTCATTTAGATTATCTACTGCATTATTATATGATACTGCTGCTTTTTTGAAATTTTCAGTTAAACTTAATGAACCGTCATAGGAAAAATCATTTGCTGTTACTTTATCATCATCATAACCTAATGTTACATCCGGTACTACTCCATTATCTGCTGTTACAATTTGTAATCCATGTGTTTCATCATTATAAAGTACTCTACAAAGCATTCCGTTATATTGTACATATGGGCTTGTTCCTTCACTTTCATTTGGTACAAGTACTTCTCCTGCTGTTTTAGGCTTATCTTTTAATTCTCCATTATATATTTCTGATACTGGTATTTGGTAATCTCCATATTCTGGTTTTGTTTGTAATTTTGTATCTAATGTAAAATCATCTGTTACACCCTCAAAATATTTATCTAAAATATCTTTTAAATTCTCCTTATATATTGTTGTCCCATTTTTTTCTGTTTGTTTTTCTAAAATATCTAACCTCGCTTGTTCTATTACACTTGCTTTTTCTGTTTCATTTTTTGCATTCTGTGCTTGGGTAAGTATTCCATTTTGTCCTGTTAGCATTGCTATTGATACACCAGCTAAAATTAATAATACGATAATAGTAATAACTAACGCTATAAGTGTAATCCCTCGTTCCTTTCTTTTTCTTTTGCTTTCCATCATCAAAAAATCCTCCTAACATTTTATTTTATATTTTTAAAATTAATAAAGCAAAAACATCTCCTTACAATCCGAATCAGAAATATTCAATTTTTTTGTCTAAAATTCTTCCAATTTATTTATTATTACCTATATTTATAAGTTTTCTTTTTCAAAAAAATAAAAGCTAGAAAATAAAACTATCTTCTAACTTTTATAGAATGAGACAAAAAAGCTCCGTCCCCTTTTTGTATCATTTTTTTCTTCTTCTTACTTGCCATACTATTATTCCTGCTAATACTATAAGTAGTGGTACTGCAAATATTACTATTCTAATTATTAAATCTTGCTCCTGTGTTGCTGTATATGTTACTGTTCCTGTATCTTTTCTTGCTGTAATATCTTCTGGTCTATCTACTAAATATGCTATTGAGTTTAATGCTAAGTCTTTATTATATCCTAGTTGAATAGCTCCATATTGTGAGTTTTGACTTAATTGGTAATCTGTTATGAAGTAATTTTCTCCATAAATAACTAATTTAGAAGTAACAGCTTGTTTTCCTGTTTCTTCATTTGCTTCTTTAATTGTTTTATCAAGTTCAGCTCCTACAACAAAACTTCCTGTTTCTTCACCATCTGCTGCACTATCTTGACCTATATTAAAGTCTGTTCTAAAGTAAGCTCCATCACTTGTTAAAGCTAAGTCTGTTTCTGTTACATTTTGTGAATCTAAATTATCTTCATTTATATTAATTTTTGTTGCATTTACAAATATAGCACCTGTAGTATTATATAAATCTTTTGTTACATCTGTATATTGTAATTCTGGAATAATCAAATCAGGTGAACCTGTAAGCATTCTATTTGTATCTGTTTCTCTTATAATTCCTGTACTAAATGGCTCTATACCATACATTGCTAAAATACTATTAACATTTGGGAAATCTTGGCCTTGTACTACTGCTGCATTAAACCATAAGATATTTCCACCTCTATTTATATAATCTGTAATAGCTTTTGTAGCTACATCATCAAAATCTTTTGATGGAGTTGTAATAACTAATGTATCACAATCATCTGGCACATTTCCTGTTGATAATACATCTAAAGTATCTATCTCATTTATTTCATTTGATAAATACATATTTAAGTAATTCATATTTTGTGATAATGAGAAATTACTATATCCTTCTAAGAAATATACTTTTGGAACTTTATCTGTTGTAACTGATAAAATAGCACTTGTTAATTTTTCTTCTGCAATACTTATTTGTTCATATGTACTTGTGTCATATGTATATAAGTCTGATTCTGTTAATACTTGTGACCTATCTCCACATTCAACTATTATTCCTTGAGTTCCACTTTCTATTCCGTATTTTTGTGCTAAATCTGGCCTATTATTTATATCAATTGCTTCTGCATTAATTCTTTCATTTGCATTATGATATTGTTTAGCTAAATCTAAATTAGAATTTTCATCTGTATATCCTATGAAATATATATTAACATCTTTATCTATATCTTTAACTTTTTCTTTGCTTTCATCTGTTAAAGTATAAAGTCCTTCTTGTGTAAAATCTAAAGGAGCTAAATTTAAATTATGCATTACTGTATTAACTGTTAAAAATACTGCTATTAAAACTAATACTAAAATTATTGTTTTTGTTCCATTAATTAACCATTTTTTCTTAATTGCTTGTATAAATCCATTTGACTTTTTTTCTTTATCTTTATTTTCTTTGTTTTTCTTTTTGTTTTCTTTATCCGGCTTGCTTTCTTTTTTGTTTTGTTTTTTATTTTCTTTTTCTTGTTTTTTAGCCATTTTTATTTTTTCTTTCTCTTCTTTACTTTTCTTTTCTTTCAATCTTCTTCCCTCCTACCTTACACTTTTTCTTCTTTGCATAACTATAACTGTAAGAAGTAAACACAATATTGTAAATGTAATATATGTTACAGTATCTGCAATATCAATTTGTCCTGATGGGAATTTAGAAAACATATTAATTAATGAGAAATTTGTAAATATGTCACTAAATTGTGGTAAAAACCATGTTAATATAAAAAATCCTATTGTAATTACTCCTGCAATTATTTGATTTTCTGTTATACTAGATGCAAGTATTCCAAATGAGATATAACTAATAGCAAGAAGTAAAAATCCAAGTAGTGTAACTAATGCTGTTGTTATATGTGGTTTTCCAAAGAAACATAGAATTCCAAAATACAAGAATGTACAAATTTCTGTAATTATTACAATTATTGTAGCTGCAATAAATTTTCCAATAACTACTTTTGTTATACTAAGTGGTGATGTAAGTAGTAATTGTTCTGTTCCATTTTTTCTTTCTTCTGCAATTGACCTCATTGTAAGTATTGGAGTAATAAATGTAAGAATTGTTGCTCCTGAATAGAATATATATTCAAAATTTGTACTTGAATATTGGAATACATCTATATAAAAGAAGATACTAAACATTATTAAAAATAATCCTATAAAAACATATCCAACTGGTGAATAAAAATATGTCTTTAATTCTTTTTTTATAACTGCAAACATTATTTATTACCTCCTTCTATTATTTTCATGAAAGCATCCTCTAAAGTGCTATCTGCTTTTTTCATTTCAAATATTGTTATATTTTCTTTAGCAAGTTCTGTAAACAATATTTTTCTTAAATCCACTCCATCTTTTGATTCTATCATATATTGCTTTGTTCCATCTTCATTTTCTTCTACAAGTTCTAATTTTTTTATTTCCTTTATTTTTTCTTTAATATCTTTCATTTTATTTTCTGTGTCTTCTACTGTTACATAAATAGAATTATTATTAGAAACTTTATTTTCTAAGTTTTCTGGGGTATCTATTGCAACTAGTTTTCCTTTATTTATAATAATAACTTTATTACATATTTGGCTAACTTCTGATAATATGTGTGAACTTAAAATAACAGTATGAGTCTTTCCTAACTCTTTTATTAAATTTCTTATTTCTGTTATTTGTTTTGGGTCTAAACCTACTGTTGGTTCATCAAGTATTAGTATTTTTGGTTCTCCTACTAATGCTCCTGCCATCCCAACTCTTTGTTTATATCCTCTTGATAAGTTCTTTATTAATTTCTTTTGAACATCATTTAGCCCTGTTTTTTCTATTATTTTTTGTACTTTTTCTTTTCTTAATTTTCTGTCTACACCTTTAATTTCTGCCATATATGTAACAAACTCTTTTACTGTTAAATCTGTATAAAGAGGTACTCCTTCTGGCATATAACCAATTTCTTTTTTAGCTTTTTTTGGTTTTTTTAACATATTATAGCCATCAATAACAATTTCTCCTTCTGTTTGTTCAATATATCCTGTTAGCATGTTCATAGTTGTACTTTTTCCTGCTCCATTTGGTCCGAAGTAAACCTACTATTTCGCCTTCTTTAATGGTAAAACTGATATTATCTACGGCTACAAGCTTTCCATACTTTTTTGTAACGTTTTTTACCTCTATCACAAAAAATTCCTCCTTTTCTTTTTTTACGTATTAATTGCCTTTATATTATCATTTTCCAATTTTAAAGTAAAGCGATTCACAAAAAATTCACATAGATATCATTTTTTATATATACTTACGCATATAAGTTAAAGAGGTGTTTTTAATGGAGCTCATTTCTACATTTTTCTTAAGCTTTTTTCTTGTTTTCTTATCTGAATTAGGTGATAAGACCCAACTATTAGTTTTATCATTTTCTACTAAGGATAGAGCCAAAAATATACTTTTAGGTGTAGCTGTTGGTACTTTTTTTAGTCATGGATTAGCTATTCTTTTTGGTAGTAAGCTTGGTGTTTTAGAAAATGATACTTTTAAGGCTTATTTAGAAATTTTTACATATATTTCTTTTCTAGCTTTTGGCTTAATTGGATTCTTACCCAAAAAAGAAAATATTAAAAACACTAGCTCACAAAAATCTTCATTTCTATCAAAGCTTTCTAATTTTAAGATATCTCCTTTTATTATAATTGCCATAAGTATTATAATAGGAGAACTTGGTGATAAAACTTTTTTAGCTTCTCTTGGCCTTGGAATTAACTATCCTAATTGTAAAATTTCTTTAATTTTAGGTTCTATTATGGGAATGGTTTTAAGTAATTCTTTAGCATTGTTTTTTGGAAGATTTTTAGGAAATAAGTTTAATCCTAAAATAATTAATATATTATCAAATATTTTATTTATTGTTTTTGGAATTGTTGGCCTAATTAATTCTGTATTTTTCTAGATTTTTTTGCATTTAAAACAAAATTGGAATTTTTTGACTAGAACTTATTGACACCAAGCTTTTTTTGTGCTATTATAATAATTGTCATTCAGACATGGGTCAGTAGCTCAGCTGGATAGAGCACAGGCCTTCTAAG
>CALXFJ010000021.1 GCA_944387565.1 uncultured Clostridia bacterium
ATGGCAGGAGGATTTGCAGGAGGAATATCAGAAGTATTTAGTGGAAAGAAAAATTTAGCAAAAGGAATAAAAGCAGAAATAGTAGAAAGCACAGCAAAAATAGATGTTAATATAATAGTAGAATATGGTTCAAGAATACCAGATGTGGCATTTGAAATTCAAAATAGAGTAAAAAAAGCAGTTGAAAGTATGACAGGATTAAAAGTAGAAGAAGTAAATGTGCATGTACAAGGAGTAAATACAGACACAGCAACAAAAACAAATACAGAAAATGAAAATAATGAAGAATAAAATAAGAAGGAGAATGAAAAAAATGAAAACTTTAGAAAAAATCACATTAATAATATATTCAAATTTAATACTAATATTATCAATAGTAGTATGTTTACTAATATTTGGCTGGCTAGATATGGGACTAGTTGGAGATATGTTTTATAGAATTATAGTAGGAGAAACATCAAGTAAAATAGTACTTGGATTAAGTATAATATTTATATTATTATCAATAAAATGTATATTCTTTGATTCAACATCAAAAGAACAAATAAAAGAAAGACAAGGAGTTTTATTAGAAAATGAAAGCGGAAAACTTTTAATTTCTAAAGAAACAATAGAAAACTTAGTAAATTCAGTAGCATTAAATTTCCAAAGTGCTGAACAAGTAACTACTAGAGTAGAACTTGATAAAGAAAATAATGTAAAAGTATATGTAAATTTAATAATAAGTTCAGATGCAGTAATTAAAGATTTATCAGCAAATCTTCAAACAAAAATAAAAGAAAAAGTAAAAACAGCAACAGATTTAGATGTAAAAGAAGTAAATATTACAGTTAAAAAAGTAGCACCAAAGAAAGAAGAACAAGCCTAAGAATTAATACTAGGAAAGGGATGAAGGATATGAACGGATTTAAAGATTTTTGGAACCACTATAAAGGGGCTATTATAGGAATTGTAATTGCTATTTTAATCTTAATAACAAGACTACAAGATTTAATATTAGCAGCAGTTGTTATAATTTTAGGAGCTCTTATTGGAAACTATGTACAACAAAATAAGGACTTTGTAAAAACAAAATTAAAAAATTTTATAGATAAGATGTAAGAGAAAGGAAAGCAAAATGACACGTTCTGAAATAAGAGAAGCAGCTTTTAAATTAATTTATAGTTTGGAAATACAAAAAGTAGAAGATTTAGAAGAAGCAATAGAACTATATATAGAAAGTAATGATATAACAAATAAAAGTGAAATAGAATATATTAAAGATGCAGTTTTAGGAATCGAAAAAAATAAAGATGAAATTGAGAAAAAAATAAAAGAACATTTAAAATCAGACTGGAAAATAGAGCGTATTTCTAAAATGGATTTAAGTATTTTGAAACTTGCAATATATGAAATAAAATATAAAGAATTGCCATTTAAAGTGGTAATTAATGAAGCTGTAGAACTTGCCAAAAAATATGGAGAAGATAGTTCTAAGAATTTCGTAAATGGAATTTTAGCAAGTATAGTAAAAGAATAGAAAAGGAAATGAAAAACATGAGATATAGTGATTTAGCTGTTACAGTTTCTGATTTAAATAAATATATAAAAGAAAAAATAGCAAATGACGAAAACTTAAGTCAAATACTTGTTAAAGGAGAAATTTCCAACTTCAAAAATCATTATACAGGGCATATGTATTTTACCTTAAAAGATGAGAATTCATTAATAAAGTGTATTTGTTTTAAATCATATGCTGAGAAATTAACTTTCATGCCAAAAGATGGTATGAAAGTTATAGTTTTGGGAAGCGTTTCTGTATTTGAAAGAGATGGAATTTACCAAATATATGTAAAAATGATGGAAGAAGATGGATTAGGAGATTTATATACTAAATATCAGGAACTAAAACAAAAATTAGAAAAACAAGGATTATTTGATGAAGAACATAAAATAAAAATACCGCTTTTGCCAAAAGTAGTAGGAGTGTTAACTTCACAAACAGGTTCAGTAATTAGAGATATAATAAATGTATCAACAAGAAGAAATCCGAATATATATATAAGATTACTTCCTGTACCAGTACAAGGTGAAGGAGCAGCAGAGAAAATAGCAGCAGGAATAGAATATATGAACAGAAATAAACTAGCAGATGTATTAATCTTGGCACGTGGTGGAGGTTCTTTAGAAGACTTATGGCCTTTTAATGAAGAAATTGTAGCACATAGTATATATAATTCAGAAATACCAATAATATCTGCTGTGGGTCATGAAACAGATTTTACAATTGCAGATTTTGTAGCAGACTTAAGGGCACCGACACCATCAGCAGCTGCAGAACTTGCAGTACCAGATGTATATGAATTAAAAAGAAAAATAGAAAGCTTACAAGATAGACTAAGAATGTCTTTAGTAAAAAAAGTAGAAGTAATGAAATTAAGATATGACAAGTGTATGGCAAGCTCAGTATTTAAAGACCCTTATAGAAAAATAAATGATAACTATCAAGTAATAGACAATTTAATAAAGAGAATGGATAGCGCAATAAAAATAAAGCAAGAAAAAGAAAAAAATAGATATATTGAATTAGTATCAAAACTAGATGCACTAAGTCCATTAAAAACGCTTTCTAGAGGTTATTCACTTACTGAAAAAGAAGGAAAAATCATAAAAAGTAAAGATGAATTAAAAAAAGGAGACATTATAGATATAAGATTTACGGATGGAAACAAAAAAGCAACAGTAAATTAGTTAAAGAGGAGAATTGTAAATATGAGTAAAAGTTTTGAAGAACAAATGGAAGATTTAGAAAAAATTGTTGGAGAATTAGAAAAAGGAGATTTAAATTTAGATGATTCTGTAACAAAATTTGAAGAAGGAATAAAAATATCTAAAGAATGTAGTAAAACATTGGAAGAAGCTCAAAAGAAGATTACTATGCTAATAGATAATAATGGTGAAATAAAAGAAGAAGATTTTAAAACAGAAGAATAAAAAGGGGAGTAACAAGAAAAATGAACAATTTTATGACATTTATACAAAATAAATATGTATATGTTCCATTTCTCTTATGGTTTGGAATACAATTATTTAAGTTAATATATGATTTAGTAACAACTAAAAAATTTAATTTTAAAAGAATACTTGGTGCAGGAGGAATGCCAAGTTCTCATTCTGCAGTAGTAGCAAGCCTTTGTACTTTAATCGGAAAGGATGTAGGAGTTGGTACTCCTATGTTTGCATTATCACTTGCTTTTGCATTTGTTGTTATGTATGATGCATGTGGAGTAAGAAGAGCAGCAGGAAAACAAGCAGCATTATTAAATAAATTAATAGAAACACCAGGATTAACAGGAGTTCAAGTATCAGAAAAATTAGTAGAAGTATTAGGACATACTCCAGTACAAGTATTTGTAGGAGCTTTAATAGGTATAGTAGCAGGTTTAATTGTATAGAAGTTTTTATAGAGGTGATTTAAAATGACAGATATAGAAATTGCAAGAAATACTAAATTAGAAAAAATAGAAGAAGTTGCTAAAAAAATAGGAATAGATGAGGAAGATATAGAATTATATGGAAAATATAAAGCTAAAATATCAAATGAAGTATATAATAAGAATAAAGAAAAAAAGAACGGAAAACTAATATTAGTAACAGCAATAAGTCCAACACCTTTAGGAGAAGGAAAAACAACTATATCAATTGCTATAGCAGATGGATTAAGAAAAATAGGTAAAAATTCAATATTAGCCTTAAGAGAACCATCTTTAGGACCAGTATTCGGAATAAAAGGAGGAGCAACAGGAGGAGGAAGAGTCCAAGTGGCTCCTATGGAAGATATAAATTTACATTTTACAGGAGATATACATGCAATAACAGCAGCAAATAATTTATTATCAAGTATGATTGATAATCATATTTATTTTGGAAATGAATTAGGATTTGAAAAAGTTGTTTGGAAAAGATGTATGGACTTAAATGACAGACAATTAAGAAAAGTAGAAACAGGATTATCTGGAGAAAAGAAAATAGTACCAAGAGAAGATGGTTTTAATATAACAGTAGCTTCTGAAATTATGGCAATTTTATGTTTGACAGAAAATTTACAAGATTTAAAAGAAAAGTTAGGAAATATAATTGTAGGATTTAATAAAAAAAATAAGCCAATTTATGCAAGAGATTTAAAAGCAAATGGAGCAATGGCAGTTCTTTTAAAAGATGCAATAAAACCAAATTTAGTACAAACTCTAGAACATACACCAGCAATTATACATGGAGGTCCATTTGCAAATATAGCACATGGATGTAATAGTATTATAGCGACAAGAATGGCATTAAAACTATCAGATTATGTAGTAACAGAAGCTGGATTTGGAGCAGATTTAGGAGCAGAAAAATTCCTAGATATAAAATGTAGAAAAGCAGGATTAAAGCCAGATGCAGTAGTAATTGTAGCTACTATAAAAGCAATAAAATATCATGGTGGAGTAGAAAAAGAAAAAATACAAGAAGAAAATATAGAAGGATTGGAAAAAGGAATAGCTAATTTATATCGTCATATAGAAAATATTAAAGATAAATTTGGATTAAATGTAATAGTTGCATTAAATAAATATACTTCTGATACAGAAAAAGAAATTAATTGGTTAAAAGAAAAGCTAAATGAAAAAGATGTAGAATCAAGTATAGTAGAAGGTTGGGAAAAAGGAGCAGATGGAAGCGTAGATATTGCAAATAAATTAGTAAAATTAGTAGAAAGAAAAGAAGAATTTAAATTTATTTATGAAGATAGTGATTCTATAGAAGATAAAATATATAAAGTTGTAACTAAAATATATGGTGCAAAAGGCGTAATATATTCTGATGAAGCTAAAGAACAAATAAAACAAATAGAAAATTTAGAATATAAAAATTTACCTGTTTGCATCGCTAAAACTCAATATTCTTTTTCAGATGACCCAAAGAATTTAAGATGTGATAATGAATATGATATACATGTAAGAAGTGTAGAATTAAAGTCAGGAGCAGGATTTATTGTAGTTTTAGCAGGAAAAATTATGACAATGCCAGGACTTCCAAAAGTACCAGCAGCAGAAAGTATTGATATTGACGAAAATGGAAATATAGTAGGTATTTTTTAGTTTGCAAATTATGTGAATTTATAGTATAATATAGTTATGACTACAAAAGTAGTTTTATTATT
This sequence comes from uncultured Clostridia bacterium, assembly GCA_944387565.1. GTDB lineage: Bacteria > Bacillota > Clostridia > TANB77 > CAG-508 > CAG-269. The sequence goes on from CALXFJ010000021.1 coordinate 5,183, forward strand.
AGGTTGTCGCATATCCTAAGGAGGAAAAATGGAAGCGACTAAGGCTGAAGTAATTCGTAATGATGGTTCTGAACCACTTTTTGATAAGTGGGAGTGGCTACTTACTCTTGAAAATCAAGGTAAGACTATTGAGACTACAGTTTCAGGCCACCGCATCGGTATTCTACTTCTTGAAGGTCTTTCTCCAGAATACACTGCACCAAAGGATGTAATTAAAATCCTTACAGGGTGTTTCGAGGAAGGGTCTAACCTAGAAGAAGTGCTTGGTAGCAATTTGCTTTTGAACGAAGACAATAAATCTAGGAAGATTGACGCTATTGCAATTAAATTGCATGATGTCTATGTCTTTGTTACTAAAGATAGCCACAATCCTGACGTGATTTATGGAGCGTGGAAAATGCAGAATCAAGCAAAATTGCTAAAGAATATCGCAAACGCTTAAAGCCTAAATAGGATAAATAATCCTATAAAAGGAATCTCTTTTTTGGAGGTTCCTTTTTATTTGCAAATTATGTAAATAAATGTTATAATATATATATGGCTACAAATGTAGCTAAAAAGGTATCGCTTTTAGAAAGGAATTAAAATGGAAGCGACCAAAGTAACAGAAGTAAGCTACAATCAGAATTTCCGAGCCCGCAATAATTGGTCAATTACCCTTGCAAATCAAGGGACGAAGATGACTACTGATTTTCTTACATATGAAAGTGGAGTTGTATTCCTTCAAGGTTATACACCTCATTCTCTTAAGCCAAAGCAAATTTTCAAGCTCCTTTGTGGATGCTTTGAAAAGGCTTCCAACTTTGAGAAAAAGTTGGAGAGTGCAGATTTGCTCAACGGTTATGAGAGGGTTAACGGAATACTCATCAGCATTGGAAATGTTCCTGTGCTCATCACGAAGTACGACAAAGACCCGGACAAAGTGTATGAAGAATGGAACAAGAAGAAAAATCTAGCTGATGCGAAGGATTGATTCGTAGCTTAACACGGTAGGATAAATATCCTATCCCAAGGAAGAATCTTTAAAAAGGTTCTTCCTTCTTTTTTACCAAACTCTTGTTTTTAAAAAATAAATATAGTATAATTACGTGGGGGTTATAATATGAATGATAAAATAATTATAAAAGGAGCAAAAGAACATAATTTAAAAAATATAGATTTAGAAATACGAAGAGATAAATTAGTGGTAATAACAGGATTATCAGGTTCAGGAAAATCAAGCCTAGCATTTGATACATTATATGCTGAAGGACAAAGAAGATATGTAGAAAGCTTATCATCATATGCAAGACAATTCCTAGGGTTAATGGAAAAACCAGATGTTCAAAGAATAGATGGACTTTCACCTGCAATATCAATAGACCAAAAGACCACCTCAAAAAATCCACGTTCAACAGTAGGAACAGTAACAGAAATATATGATTATATACGTTTATTATATGCAAGAATAGGAGTTCCGTATTGTCCAAATTGTGGTAAAAAAATAGAAAAGCAAAGTATAGACCAAATAATAGACAATATAATGACATTACCAGAAGGAACAAGAATTCAAGTATTAGCACCAGTAGTACGTGGACGTAAAGGAGAATATACAAAGCAATTAGAAAGTTACCAAAAAGAAGGTTTTGTAAGAGTTAGAATAGATGGAGAAAACTATGAATTATCAGATGACATAGAATTAGATAGAAAGAAAAAACATAATATAGAATTAGTAATAGATAGATTAGTTATAAAACCAGATATAATAAGCAGGTTAACAGAATCTGTCGAAATAGCTCTAAAACATGCAGATAAGATGGTTTTGATAGATGTAGTAGGTAAAGAACCTAAATTATATAGTTGTAATTATGCATGTCCTGATTGTGGATTTAGCTTCCCAGAACTAACACCTAGAATGTTTTCATTTAACAATCCATTTGGAGCATGTCCTGTATGTACAGGTATAGGGTATTTGATGAAAATGGATGAAGACCTAATTGTGCCAGATAAAAACAAAACATTATATGATGGAATAAAAGCATTTGGTTCAAGCACCATGAAAAAAGGTGATACAATGGCAAGAATGTATTTTGAGTCAATAGGGAAACATTATGGGATAGATATAAAAAATAAAAAAATAAAAGATTTACCACGTTGGTTCATGGAAAAAATCCTTTATGGAACAGGTGATGAAGAAATTGATTTTGAATATGAATCATATGCAGGAACAAGAAAATTTACAGCTCCGTTTGAAGGAGTATTACCTACTTTAGATAGACGTCATAATGAAACAAAGTCACAAGGAATGAGAGATTTCTATGAAATGTATATGACAAACTCAGAATGCCCAGCATGCAAAGGTGCAAGATTAAAACCTGAAATATTATCAATAAAGATAGGAAGTAAAAATATAAATGAATTAACACAAATGTCAATTAGACAGATAAAAGATTATTTAAATAAATTAAAATTAAATAAAACACAAAAAATGATATCAGAGTTGATATTAAAAGAAATAGACCAAAGATTACAATTTTTGATAGATGTAGGATTAGACTATTTAACATTATCAAGAAATGCAGGAACATTATCAGGAGGAGAGTCTCAAAGAATTAGGCTTGCAACACAAATTGGTTCTGGATTAACAGGAGTATTATATATATTAGATGAACCAAGTATAGGACTACATCAAAGAGATAATGATAAGCTTTTAGCAACACTAAAGAAATTAAGAGACTTAGGAAATACACTTATTGTTGTTGAACATGATGAAGATACAATGTATGCAGCAGACCAAATAATTGATATTGGTCCAGGAGCTGGAGTCCATGGAGGAAATGTAATGGCACAGCGGAACAGCAGAAGAAATAAAAAATGTAAAAGATTCTGTTACAGGTCAATACTTAAGTGGAAGAAAGAAAATACCAGTACCTGAAAAAAGAAGAAAAATTTCAAAGACAAATGTAATAGAAGTTAAAGGAGCAACGGAAAATAATTTAAAAAATATAAATGTAAAATTTCCTCTTGGGGTATTTAATTGTGTAACAGGAGTGTCAGGGTCAGGTAAATCAACTTTAGTAAATGAAGTTTTATATAAAACAATTGCAAAAGAATTAAATGGTTCAAATGAAAAACCAGGAAAATGTAAAGGAGTAAAAGGTCTTGAAAGAATTGATAAAATTATTAATATAGACCAGTCTCCAATAGGAAGAACACCACGTTCAAATCCTGCAACATACACAGGTGTATTTGATTTAATAAGAGACTTATTTGCAGCAACAGAAGAGGCAAAATTACGTGGATATCAAAAGGGAAGATTCAGTTTTAATGTGTCAGGAGGAAGATGCGAAAGCTGTAATGGTGATGGTGTTCATAAAATAGAAATGCACTTTTTACCAGACATATACGTACCATGTGAAGTATGTAAAGGAAAGCGTTATAATCGTGAGACACTAGAGGTTAAATATAAAGAAAAAAATATTGCAGAAGTATTAGATATGACAGTAGAAGAAGCATTAAAATTTTTTGATAAAATACCAAGAGTAAAACAAAAAATTCAAACTTTATATGATGTAGGATTAGGATATATAAAACTTGGACAACCTTCAACTACATTATCAGGAGGAGAAGCCCAGAGGGTAAAACTTGCAACAGAATTATCAAAAAGAGCAACGGGAAAAACTTTATATATATTAGATGAACCAACAACAGGTCTTCATATAGCAGATGTTCATAAATTAGTAAATATTTTACAAAGACTTGTTGATACTGGAAATACAATAATTGTTATTGAACATAATTTAGATTTAATAAAAACATGCGACAATATAATAGATTTGGGACCAGAAGGCGGAGAAAATGGAGGAGAAGTAATAGCAACAGGAACACCAGAAGAAATCTGCAAAAATGAAAGAAGTTATACAGGAAAATTCTTAAAGAAATATTTAGAAAGATAAATATTAATTATAAAAGAAAATATTTTTAAGTTATTTAAAAGTATTTTCTTTTATTTTGCATAAAATGCTTTAAAAATATAAAAACTAAAGAAAAAATGGAGGGATTTAAATGTATAATTTTAGAACAGATTTAGCATCAGAAAGAAGAGACATTTATAAAAAAGCAAGTAATAAACAAGGAGAAATTGATGGGATTGAAAGTGAAAAAGAAGAAATTGATGAAAATATAAAAGTAGAGAAAGTAAAAATAATAAATGAAAATGGAGAAAAGGCTATTGGAAAGCCACAAGGAAATTATATAACAATAGATGTAAAGAACTTAAAAATAGCACAAGAAGATGAAATAAATAAAGCTTCAGAAGTGCTATCAAATGAATTAAAGAAAATATTAGATGCGCATATTGATAAACAAGGAGAAGTTTTAGTAGTAGGTTTAGGAAATATTTATGTAACACCAGATAGTTTAGGACCAAAAGTTATAAATGAAATAGATGTAACAAGGCATATCATAAATTATTTACCACAATATGTGGAAGAAGGAACAAGGACGGTGAGTGCAATAGCTCCAGGAGTATTAGGAACCACAGGAATAGAAACAGTAGAAATATTAAAAGGAATTGTAGATAATATACACCCAAAGCTTGTGATAGTAATAGATGCTTTAGCATCAAGAAGTATAGAAAGAATTAGTAGTACAGTACAACTTTCAGATACAGGAATAGTACCAGGAGCAGGAGTTGGAAATACAAGAAGTGAAATAAGTATAAAAACACTTGGAATACCTGTAGTTGCAATTGGAATACCAACAGTAGTAGAAACAGCAGTATTAGTAAATGACAGTTTGGATTTATTTATTGAAAAATTACAAGATGAAGCAAAATCAAATGATTATTTAAATAGATTAAGAGAAGAAGACAATTATGAAGAAATAAAAGAAGCCTTAATTCCAAAAGATTATAATTTAATAGTAACACCAAAAGAAATAGATAGCTTAATTGAAAATATGAAAGAAATTGTATCAAGAGGAATTAATGGAAGTTTATAAAAATACTTGATTTTTAAATAAAGTAACAATATAATAAATAAAAAAGGGGAATTAAATGGAAAATAAAATCATAGAAAAAGATGAGAATAAAAATGAAGAAATAGAAAAGATAGAAGGAAAAGAAGCAAAAGAAACAAAAAAAGTAGAAGAATCAAAAGAAGAAATAGAGAAAATGTTATTAAGATTAAGAGTAAGTAAAGGATGGACTAGACTTCAATTAGTAGAAAAACTAGAAGATAATAGAATAACAGAAAAAACAATAAAAAAATGGGAATATGGTTTAGAATATCCTGATTTAAATACCATATATAAATTATCAGAAATATATAGAGTCCCAAGCAATGATTTTGTAACAGCAAAAAGTAATAGTTATGAAAAAGGAATAGCTGGAATAAATAAAAACGTAATAAGATTCATATCATATGCTTTAAACGTTTCTTTCTATGTTGGAACAGTAATTACTATATTAATATATGTAGTTGCTTTAATAGGTGCTTTTTTATTTTTCTTATCTGCAGCATATAGTATATAGATATTTAAGAAAAAAGTAAAAAAATGTTGCAAAAAATAAATTATTAATATATAATTTGAGTATAAAAAGGATTTGTAAGGGAGTGGAGTATATGGAGGATAAGAAAAAAGAAGTAAAAGAAGATAAAAATGAGGAAAAAAAAGTAGAGAAAACAGAAAATAAAAATGATGCAAAATTTAAACAAGTAGATAAAAAAGAAGCTAAAAAAATGAACGAAAAGACGGAACCAAAAACAAAAAAATGTAAAAAAGCATGGATACCAACAGCAATCACAGTAGTAATTGTTTTAGCTATAATTGCTTTGTTAACAGTTATGATAGTAGCTTCTAGCAATCCAAGAAAATCAGCGGAAGGATTATTAACAAATCTTAAAGCTGGAGATTTTGAAAAGGCTAAAGAGTTTGTTTCAGGAGGAGAAAATGTATTTGATACAACTGGATTAGATGAAGAAACTCAAAAATTATTATTTGAAAAATTAGCTTGGAAAGTTACTAAAGTATCAGAAGAAGGAGATAAAGCTACAATAGAAATGGAAATTACAAATAAAGATTTTCAAACAGTAGTAAATAATTATGCTAAAAGAGCATTAGACGCAGCAAGAGAAATACTCGGAGGAAATACTTCAGCATCAATTACAGAGCAAGATTTTAAAAATTATTTCTTAGAAGAATTAAGAAATGACCAAATAGAAACAACAACAGTAACTAAAACAATAAATGCAGTAAAAGAAGACAAAAAATGGAAAATAGTTTCAGATGAAGCATTAGAAAATGCATTATTACCAGGGCTACAAGAAGCTATTAATACATTAGCATAAAAATAAAGCGGAGCTTTCTAGCTTCGCTTTATTTGGTTATTGTGGAATGTCTATAGAGGTTGCAAATATTACAATCAGTACATAGGTGAACTCTATTTTCAAAAATAGTGATTAAAGTATTTATAAAATCATCTATATAATCATCAATTAAATGAATATATATTTCTTTAGGAAGTAAAGTAAGTAAAGTATTTAATGTATAATCATTAGCTGAAAAAGAGATATCACTTAAATATTTTGCATTTAAATTATCATGTGAAATATTGATAATTTCTTTGTTTTCATCTAAAAGTATTGATTCTTCTTCATTGCTAGTATAAATTAAATGAACAAGGTTGCAGGAACTGTATTGAGAATTAATATATAGTTTGAGAAGAGAAACAAATTCTAAATATTCTTTTTCAACAACAAAACAATTAACAGCTTCTGCAACTATATCATCTAAAACTTTAAAATATGACTTTAACCTAAAATTCGTAAATCCTTGTAAATATAGACTTTTATTATCTAAAAGAAAATTATAAAAGACATTATAAAGTAATTTGAATTTTTTATCAAAAATGTCAGAAAAATCATTTGACATTATATCAAAGCAAAGATTTAAAATATCTTTTCTTTCATTACAATCAAAATAAAAGTAATATTCTAATATAATTTTATTTATAAAATTTTCCTCTAACTCATCAATTACTAATAAAGAAAGGATAGAAGAAATTTTTTCTAAAAATAAAGTTTCATTTTCACCAGTGTAATGAATAATAATATTTTTATAATGTTTAAATTGACGTAAAGAAAAACAAACATTATCAATTTCTAATTCTTTTAATTCATTTAGTAGATATTTAAGTAAATCAGAATTATTTGTTTTAATACATAACGATTTCATTAAAAAGTCTCCTTTCGATAAAATTAGTATCTACTAAATGCGTAAAACTTATACATTATAGTATGTTAGAAATATAAAAAAGGAGCTTGTTTTAATAATATATTTATTTACAAAAAAATAAGATGAAAAAAATCATCTTATTTATATATTTTGTAATCTATATCAGGGAATAGGCAATCTTTTTTATTAATATCTTTTAAAAATTCTTCATCAATTTTATCATCTTTTATTTGATAATATAATTTTGTAAACCTTCCAATATGGTCTTTAATTCTCTTTTTTGCATAATCAACCATTGTACCATTTGTTATAATAAATAACCAATCACTACTTTGAGCTAAAAGTAATTCTCTTGCACATTGATTTAAAGCCTTTTTCTTTAATCCTTTTGCATTTGGATAAAGATTTGCCAATTCACACATTCTATCACCTGCAACATGAAGATGTCTATGAACATAGTCATTAGTTTGATTAAGCCAAACTTCACTATAACCATTTGCACCCCAACTAGAGCGACAAGGAGCTGCAACTTGCATATTTGGATATTTATCAATATACTCAGATGGTGTGATTAGTGAAAAATTACAATCATCATAATAAATCTTTTTAAATAAAATATATAACCAATAAGGACCTTCATACCACCAATGACCATAAAGTTCAGCATCATAAGGACACAATATAATAGGTGGATTTTCTGTATATTGAGCTAGATGGTTTATTTGAGCTGTTCTTGAATCAAAGAAATGACCAGCTTGTTTTTCTGCAGAATCTTTTGCCCATTGAAGATTATAATAATCTTTAAATTCAGTTTTACCAGTAATTCTATAATACTTAATACCAGTATGAACTCTGACACCATTATGTGCAATATAAGGTTTTATATAATCATAATCAGCATCATAACCAATATCGCGATAAAATTCACGATAATTAAAATCACCTGGGTAACCATCAATTGAACTCCATACCTGTCTAGAAGATTCTATATCACGACCAAAAGCTACAACACCTTCAGGTGAAACTATAGGAGCAAAAGTACCATAAAGTGGGGTAGGGTCAGCATATAAAATTCCATGTGATTCTGTAATAATATACTCAATTCCAAATTCTTTTAAATATTTATCAACTTCTGGAACATATCCACACTCAGGAAGCCAAATACCACGAGGTTTTCTTCCAAAATATTTTTCATATGTTTGAACACCAACTGCAATTTGAGCTCTAACAGTTTTTTCATTAACATATAAAATAGGAAAATATCCATGTGTTGCACCACAAGTAATAATTTCCAGTTTACCAATATCTTGGAAATATTTGAATCCTTGAATAATATTACATTTAAAAACATCTCTAAACAATCTTAAATCATCAGAATAGCGGTCATAGTAATAATGTGAAAGTTTATTTAATCTTTCATCTCCAGCAGTTCTTTTAATTTCTTTCCCTGATAATTCAATTTGTCTTTTTAAATATTTTATATATTTCCTTTGTAATAATTTATTATCGAGCATTGAAAGTAGAGGAGGGGTAAGAGACATTGTGATTCTAAAATCAACGCCTTCATCTACTAATCTTTTAAAATTTCTAAGTAATGGTAAATATGTTTCTGAAATAGCTTCATATAACCAAGATTCCTCTAAATAATCATCACTTTCTGGATGATGAATAAAAGGAAGATGTGCATGAAGCACAAAACTTACATAACCTTTTTTCTCTTGCATTATAATATCTCCTTTTGATGAGACAAAAAGGGACGGACCTTTTTTGTCTCAGATTTATTTTGTCGACTTTTGTCTAATCAATTAACAAAAAATAAAATGAGACACTTTAGACCTGTTGCCAGTGTCTCATTACTTTTATGAAGATGGATGTGAAGAAGGATTTTTTAAATCATAGATACATTCTACATCTTCGTTTTGATATATTTCTTTATATAAATCATAAATATTATAAATTTTTCCCATATTTCTAATAAATGATATATTATTAACAGACTTAGCTGTGATATTTCCTGTTTTTACATTTCTAAAATAAACCATTTTTTGTTCTTTATTAAATAAAATCCTATCATTTGGTGCTTCCATTTCATTTGAGGTTGTTACATAAATATAATCAGTGTTCAATTTTTCATCTTTTTTAATAGGACGTCTACCAAGTTCAATTCTATAATTACATTTACTATCTGCTATATGTAAATACCAACTATTTGCAAAATCATTAATTTCTACTTCAAAACTATATCCTAAAGTATCATTATGTACTACTAAAATAGGTTTTGTACTTTCAAAGAAATTCTCACCATATTGTTCTTCAAATCTTTTTCTGTCTTCATCTGATATATCCCAATATATAAATAGGGTAGTAGGTGTTTGAGCTAAAACTTTTACTACAGTTTGATTATAACGATATGGTAAATCATAATATTCTACTGGTTCTATTTTTACAGTTTCTTTTTTCTTTTTACTTGTTGATTTTCCTGTTGTAGTCTTTTTTGTTGTAGAAGAACTAGCTCTTCTAGTAGTTGATGATTTTTTAGTCTTAGAAGAAGTAGTTCTTTTCTTTACTGGTTTAGTTTCTTTATCTCCTAAAACATTTTTCTTATTTGTAGATGTCTTTTTTGTAGTAGTTTTCTTAGCTGTAGAAGTAGTAGATTTTGCCTTTTTATTTGCTACTTTCTTTGGTTCATCCTTATTTTCTAAATCTGTTTGTTCTTTTGTTTTTCTTGGCATTTTTATCCTCCCTTAGGAAATCTCTTAATTTTCTGTTTATATATTATACTAAAAAGAGAATAAATTCAAGTGAAAAATAAAGTTTTTTAAAAAATATATAACAAAAATTAAATGAGCATAGCTGTAGCCATACTCATTTATAAAAAATTAATCAACATCTTTTTTAGGAATCCCATGTTCCTCTAAAAGTTCAGGATGATTTAAATATCTTATAAAAGACCTAAAAGAAGAAGCATAATAGTACCCATCACAAATTCTTTCGTCACCAACGAAAGCAATTGTAATACATTTCTCTTTCTTTATTTCATCATCTTCATATATATAACTTTTTTTCTTTTTTCCCATAGCAAAAAACATACTAGTTGTGCCAAAATTATATAGGTGATGATAAATTGTATCTATCCCAAGTGAACCTACATTGGTAAGAAATGCACTTGTATGGAAAGGACTAGCATTTATTATTGCCCTTGGAAGTAAACCTCTTCTATCTAAAAAAGCAAATAATTTTACAGCAAGTCTTACAACAGCAGTTGGAGTTTTAGATAAAGTTTTAGCTAAATTATCAGTATTATTTGAAGTTTCAGTGTCTTTGTTTTGCTTTATAGTAGCTTCTAATTTGTCTTTTATTTCAAAAATATTTTCAGAACCTTCATATTTAATTTTTAAAGTAGTTTCTTGACCATTATCAGACAAACTTTTTTTGATTGCTAAGGACAAATAAATTCCATCTCTTGCATATAATCTACCGATTCATTGCAAATCTATTTAAAGAAGGCCTTTCTGCAATTATTCTAACAACAGTTGCATAAATAATATCCATATAAGATATCTTTATTCCTTCTTCTGACTTTTTGGAAATATATTCATCCATTGCATTTAAAACAATATCTTGCTTGAAATATACTTGTGAATCATTTCTAGTTAGCATGATACTTGGTATGACTTTAAAAAATGCTGGTACATTTTTTATTTTTCTTCCATCTGATCTAAATCCGAACATAATAAATCCCCTTTAAACTTATATATTAAAAATATTATAAATAAACATTTTTATGAATCAATTTATAAACTTTCTAATAAGATTTTAAATGCATTTTAATTAAAAAGTCAAGAAGAAAATAGAAAAATGTCGAAAAATAAAATACAAAAATGAAAATTAAAATAGAAAATTATAAAATATGACTTTAAAATATAAGTTGTTTTTCGACCAAGTATTCTAGTTGCAAAAATAAAAAATAAAATATATAATAACACGTGAAAAATATTATATAGTAAGGAGGTAAAACTCTTGATAATTGACAAATTAAAAAAAGTAAATGAAAAAGAAACAGTAAGAGTAAGAAACGAAAAAGCATCAGACAGAATGATAGGGAAATGGGTAAAATGTGATGAATGTAAAGAAATAATTTACAAAGAAGATTTACATGACAACTTAAGTGTATGTCCAAACTGTGGTAAACACTTTAGATTATCAGCAAGAAGGAGAATAAAACAAATAGCAGATGAAGAAACATTTGAAGAAATAGGGGCAGACATTTTAACAAAAGACCCATTAAACTTTGAAGGTTACTTAAAAAAAGTAGAATCACTTAAAGAAAAAACAAAAATAGAAGAAGCAGTAAAATGTGGTACATGTGAAATTGAAGGACAAAAAGTCGTATTAGGAGTAATGGACCGGTAACTTCCTTATGGGAAGCATGGGGTCAGCAGTAGGAGAAAGAATAACTCTAGCAATAGAAACAGCAATAAAAGAAAAATTACCACTTATAATGTTTTGTGTATCAGGTGGAGCAAGAATGCAAGAAGGAATTGTCTCATTAATGCAAATGGCAAAAACATCAAGTGCAATAGCTAAGTTAAACGAAAATGGTAATTTATATATTTCAGTATTAACAGACCCGACAACAGGTGGAGTAACAGCGAGTTTTGCAAGTTTGGGAGATATAATCTTGGCAGAACCAAAGGCATTAATAGGATTTGCAGGACCAAGAGTAATAGAACAAACAATAAAACAAAAATTACCAGAAGGTTTCCAAAGGTCAGAATTTTTATTAGAACATGGATTCATAGATGAAATAGTAGAAAGAAAAGATATGAAAGAAACCTTAGCAAAACTAGTAAGACTTCATAGTAAAGGGGGAAGAAAATAATGATAACAGCATGGGAAAAAGTAAAACTTGCAAGAGAACTAGATAGACCAAAATCATTAGACTACATAAAAGCTTTATTTGATGAATTTATAGAATTACATGGAGACAGAAATTTTGGAGATGATAAATCAATTATTGGAGGAATTGCATCATTAGAAGGAATGCCAGTAACAGTAATTGGAGAACAAAAAGGAAAAAATGTAAAAGAAAATATGGAAAGAAATTTTGGAATGCCAGAACCAGAAGGATATAGAAAAGCATTAAGACTAATGAAACAAGCAGAAAAATTCAAAAGACCGATAATAACATTTATAGATACACCAGGAGCATATCCAGGAATGGGAGCGGAAGAAAGAGGACAAGGAGAAGCAATAGCAAGAAGCATTATGGAAATGTCAAGACTAAAAGTTCCAATTATTTGTATAGTAATAGGAGAAGGCTCAAGTGGAGGAGCATTAGCAATAGGAGTTGGGAATAAAATTGTAATGTTAGAAAATGCTGTATATTCTGTACTTTCACCAGAAGGATTTGCAAGTATATTATATAAAGATTCAACTAAAGCAAAAGAAGCAGCTGAAAATATGAAAATGACAGCAAATGACTTAAAAAAATTAGGAATAATCGATAAAATAATAAAAGAACCAGAAAACGGAGCACAAAATGATTTCGAAAGAATAGTAGAAGATATAAAAAAATACTTAACAAAAAATATCAAAGAATTAGAAAAAATATCAGAAGAAGGATTATTAGAACAAAGATATCAAAAATTTAGAAATATGTAAAAGTGGGTGTCCAATTGGGGACGTTTCTTTTTGGACATTTTGTCCATTCACATCTATAAAAATAAATTAAATTTATAAATAGGAGGAGTTTAAAATGATATTAAAAGGAAAAAAAGTAGTTATTATGGGAGTAAGAAACAAATGGAGCATAGCTTGGGGTGCAGCTAAATCTGCATATGACCAAGGAGCAGAAGTTATTTGTACTTGTGCAGAAGAAAATTTAGAAAAAGTAAATAAATTATTAGAAGAATTACCAGGAGCAAAAGCATATGTATTAGGAGATGTAAGTCAAGATAAAAACATTGAAAAATGTTTAGATGAAATAAAAGCCAATCACGGAAAAGTAGATGGAGTTTTACATGCAATAGCACATGCAAATTCAGAGGATTTAAGAAATGATTTTATTTTAACTTCAAGAGATGGATTTGCTCATGCAAATGATGTAAGTGCATATTCATTAGTTGCAATAGTAAGAATGCTTAAAGAAAAAGATATGTTAAACGAAGGAGCAAGTATAGTTGCTTATACATATTATGGTTCTGAAAAAGCGATTGAAGGATATAATGTAATGGGTGTTGCAAAAGCAGCATTAGAAGCAAGTATTAGATATTTAGCAAAAGATTTAGGAAAAGATGGTATAAGAATAAATGGAATTTCAGCTGGACCAATAAAAACATTATCAGCAAAAGGAATTAAAGATTTCAATTCTATATTAGATGTAGTAGAAGAAAAAGCTCCATTACATCAAAATGTAACACCATCACAAGTAGGAGACGCAACAGCATTTTTATTTAGTAATATGTCAAGTGCAATTACAGGTGAAATTATTCATGTAGATAATGGATTTTCAACTGTTGGTGTATAATTAGTAAAATAATTTTATGTTTTTTATTAAAAGTATTGAACTTTTTGTATTAATGTGATAATATAGTTTTACATTATGATTAACGAGTTCGGTACTTTTTTATTTTAAAAAATAGGAGGTGAAAAAAATATGGAAGATACAATTGCTTTAGAAATACTTAAAGAGGTAAAAGGTTTAAAAGTAGAAATTAAAGACACAAATGAGAGATTAGATAAAGGTTTAGCAGCGGTAAATGACAAAATAGACATAGGACTAAAAGAAGTAAACGAAAGAATGGATACAGAACTAGGCAAAATGAATAAAAAATTAGAAACATTAAATGACAAAATAGATACAGGACTAAAAGAAGTAAACGACAAAATGGATACCGAACTAACTAAAATGAACGAAAAATTAGACAATGGCTTAAATGGCTTAAACAATAAAATGGATAATGAATTAAATAAAGTAAACCAAAGATTAGATAAAATGCAAAAAGAAGATTTATTTGTTTTAAAATCTCAAATGGATAGAATAGAAAATGGAGATTTACCAGTTATAAAATCAATTGTAACAAACATTGATAGTAGATTAGAAAATGTAGAACAAAGAGAAATACCTAATATTAAACATATGATATCAGATATTAAGAATAATGATTTACCAGAAATAAGAAAACAAAGAGAAATAGATAGTATAAATATATCTAAAATAATGAATGAGCAAACTGAAATAAAACAATTACTAAGAAATGCATTGGGACTAAAACCAGATTTAAAATTATTATAGGTAGCATGGAGTATAGAGAATTTAAAAAGAGATAATAAATTTTCTATACTTTTTCCTATTTTTTAAAAAATAAAGGTTAAAAAGACTTTAAAAAAGTGCCAAAATGGTATACAATATTATAAAATGATTTTTTAGGAGAGGTATATGAATAAAGAGTGGCACATATATGAAGCGGATGAAAAAGAAGTTTCAAGAATTGAAGAAAAATATAAAATAAATAATTTATTAGCCAGAATATTAGTTAATAGAAATATAACACAAGATGATAAAATAAGATTATTCTTAGAACCAACGAGAAATGATTTTTATAATCCATATTTAATAAAAGATATGGAAAATGCAGTAGAAAGAATAATAAAAGCAATTGAAGAAAAAGAGAAAGTTATAATATATGGAGATTATGATGTAGATGGAATAACAAGTATAACAGTATTAAAAAGTTTTCTAAAAGATATTGGAGTAGATGCAGACTTTTATATACCTAATAGATTAAATGAAGGATATGGACTAAATAAAGAAGCAATAAATAAAATAGTAAGTGAAAAATATGACCTTATGATAACGGTAGATTGTGGTATATCAGGAATAGAAGAAATAGATTATGCAAATAGTTTAGGATTAGATGTAATAGTAACAGACCACCATGAACCAGGGGATGAAATACCAAAAGCTATTGCTGTAATAGATAATAAAAGAGAAGACTCCACATATCCATTTAGAGAATTAGCAGGAGTAGGAGTTGCATTTAAATTATGCCAAGCTTTAGGAATGAGATTGGGATTAAAAGAAGAAAGTTATTTGAAATATTTGGATATAGTATGTGTTGGTACAATTTCAGACATAGTACCATTAGTTGATGAAAATAGAGTAATTACTAAACTTGGATTATTACTTGTAAAGCAAACAAAAAATTTAGGATTAAGAGCTATAATAAATTCATCAGGATATACTAAAATAGATTCAAATACAATATCATTTGGAGTAGCACCTAGAATAAATGCATGTGGAAGAATGGGAGAAACTGAAGAAGCTTTAGAATTATTACTATCAAAAAATATCAATGAAGTAAATGAGTTAACTAAAAAACTAAATGAGAGAAATAAAACAAGGCAAGAAATAGAAAAACAAATATATGAAAGTGTAATAGAAAAAATAAATAAAGACCATTTAGAGGACCATAGAGTAATTGTAGTAGGTGGAAAAGGCTGGCATCATGGAGTAATAGGAATAGTATCATCAAAAATAACAGAAATGTATTTTAAACCAAGTATATTATTAAGTTTTGATGACGAAATAGGAAAAGGCTCAGGAAGAAGTATACCAGGATTTGATTTACATGATAGTTTAATGAAATGTTCTAAATATTTAGAAAAATTTGGTGGACATAGCATGGCAGTTGGTGTTACAATAAAGAAGGAAAATTTTTCTAAATTTGTAGACGCATTTGAAGAAGTGGCAAAAGAAGAAAAAATAGAGCAAATAGTTCCAATAATAAATATAGATGCAAAAATTACATTAAAAGATATAGATAAAGAAGTTGTAGAAAGCTTAAAACTGCTAGAACCATTTGGTGAAGCAAATAAAATGCCAATGTTTGCATTTAAAAATATGAGAATAGACTCAATAAGAGCACTATCAGAAGGAAAACATTTAAAACTTACATTAAAAGAAGACAATAAAATAATAAATGCAATAGGATTTAATATAGGAGAATTAGCAGAAGAGTATAGGATAGGAGACAAGGTTGATATAGCAGGTTTCCTTGAAATAAATACTTTTAATGGAACTGATAATTTACAAATAAATATAAAAGACATAATGAAATCAGTTTAAGAAGAAAGAAGGGGAACATATGAAAGAAATAAAAAATGCAAGTATACAAGATGTAATAGCAAAAAGAAAAGAACACTCAAGAAGAGTAGATACAAAACTAATAATGAAAGCTTATAATTATGCTAAAGGTCATCATGGAGACCAACTTAGAAAATCAGGTGAACCATATATAATTCACCCTCTTAATGTTGCATATATTTTAGCAGATATAGGATTAGATGATAGCACAATAGCTGCCGCACTTTTACATGATGTAGTAGAAGATACAGAGGTTACTCAAAATGATATAACTCAAGAATTTGGCGAAGAAATTTCAGAAATGGTCGCAGGAGTAACAAAACTTGGAAAAATCTCATTTGCATCAGTTGAAGAACAACAAGTAGAAGATTATAGAAAAATGTTTTTAGCAATGGGAAAAGATATAAGAGTAATACTAATAAAATTAGCAGATAGACTTCACAATATGAGAACTCTAAAATACTTAAAACCAGACAGACAACAAGCAATAAGTAAAGAAACGATGGATTTATATGCCCCTTTAGCAAATAGACTTGGATTATATTCTTTAAAATGGGAATTAGAAGATTTAGCATTTAAATATTTATATCCAGAAGAATATCATGAATTAGTAGAAGGTATAAATAAGAAAAGAGAAGAAAGATTACAATTTATAGAAAAAATAATGGCAGATATAAGAGTAGCATTAAAAAAACATAAAATAGATGCAGAAGTAACAGGAAGAGCAAAACATTTATATAGTATTTATAGAAAAATGAAAAGAGATAATAAAACACTAGACCAAATATATGATTTATTTGCTCTAAGAATTTTAGTTAATTCTGTAAAAGATTGTTATGCAGCTTTGGGAGTTGTACATGAAATGTATAGTCCTATGCCAGGAAGATTTAAAGATTATATAGCTGTTCCAAAACCAAATATGTATCAATCAATACATACAACTCTTTTAGGAGAAAAAGGAACACCATTTGAAGTACAAATACGTACATGGGAAATGCACCACATTGCAGAATATGGTATTGCTGCACATTGGGCATATAAAGAAGCAAGTTATTTTGGAAAGAAACAAGCAGTAAAAGTAACAGAAGATAAATTAGCTTGGCTTCGTGAAACACTGGAATGGCAAAAAGATATGCAAGACCCTCAAGAATTTTTAGATACATTAAAAACAGAATTATTTGAAGATGAAGTTTATGTATTTACTCCAAAAGGAAAAATTATAGTATTACCAAGAGGAGCAACACCAATAGATTTTGCATATAACATACATCAAGAAATTGGAAATCATATGACAGGATGTAAAATAAATAGTAAAATGATGCCAATAATAACACCTTTAAAAAGTGGAGATATAGTAGAAATAATAACATCAGATAATTCAAAAGGGCCAAGTCGAGATTGGTTGAAATTTGTAAAAAGTTCAAGTGCAAAAAATAAAATAAAATCATGGTTTAAGAAAGCACAAAAAACAGAAAATATTGAAAAAGGAAAAGAATTAATAGAAAGAGAATTAAAAAGAATAGGATTTTCACATGTAGATTTATTTAAGACAGAATACATAGAACCTATGCTTGAAAAATACCAATATAAAAATTTAGATGAAATGTATGCTGCAGTTGGATTTGGGGCAAATTCAGCAGTAAAGATAATTTCAAGAATATTGCAAGAATATAGAAAAGAACATAATGAAGAAGGCATTGAAGAAAAAATAGAAGAACTTGCTAAAATAAAAACAAGAAGAGCAAAACCTTCAAACTCAGGAATTGTTGTAAAAGGAATAGAAAATTGTTTAGTAAAACTATCAAAATGTTGTAATCCACTTCCAGGTGATGAAATTGTAGGATATATAACAAAAGGAAGAGGAGTTTCTGTACATAGAAAAGATTGTCCAAATATAAAAAATCTAATATCAGATGAAAACAGAATGATAGATGTAGAATGGTATGAAGAAAATAAGGAAAGCTATCAAGCAGATGTAGAAATACATTCAAATGATAGGTCTGGATTATTATTAGACATTTTAAAAGAAATAGGAACAACAAAAGCAAAAATACTAGGAGTAAAAACAAAGACAACAAAAGAAAGAATTGCAATTATAGATATAACTTTACAAGTAGATGGACTAGATGAATTAAATAAAGCAATAAAAGTAATAAGAAAAGTAGATAGTGTATATGAAGTAAGACGTATTTAAAATTAACAATAGAAAGGTAAGAAAATAAATGATATTAAAAGAACTAAAGATTAATACTTGGGTAGGTGACCCTACAAATTGTTATATTGTTTTTGATGAAGATTCAAAAGAAACTATGGTAATAGACCCAGCAGGTGATGTTGATAAAATAGTAGAGTTAATTAATATATTAGGAGGAAAACTAAAGTATATTTATTTAACACATTGCCATGGAGACCATATATTAGGAGTTACAGAATTAAAAAATAAATGCGGTGGAAAAATATTAATCCACCGCGAAGATAGCGAAGGTTTAAATGATGCTAGAATTAATTTAACACCATATATAATAGAAAAAACAATTGAGTTAGAAGCGGATTCTAGAATAGATGATAATGATTTAATACATTTAGGTAATTTAGAATTTAGAGTAATTCATACACCAGGTCATACTAAGCGGAAGTACATCACTTTATTGTGAAAAAGAAGGTTTGTTATTTTCAGGAGATACTTTATTTAGAGGAACATGGGGAAGAACTGATTGCCCAACTGGAAGTTTAGAAGATATTATGGATTCAATTGTTAATAAATTAATGAAATTACCGGATGATACTATTTGTTACCCAGGTCACGGATTAAGTACTAAAATAAGAGATGAAAAACCAATATATTTAGAATTAAAACCAAAATTGTTATAGATATATATATTATGGAAAGTGAGATGAGAAATTTGAGAGTATATCATGGCAGTACTGTTATTGTAAAAAAACCAAATTTAGAAATATTAAATTATATAACAGATTTTGGAAAAGGCTTTTATACGACGACAGATATAGAACAGGCTAAAAGATGGACTAATATAAAAAAGAAAAGATTAGAAAAAGAAAATGCTGATAATAAAATAAATCAATATGTGAATATTTATGAATATACAGAAAATAAAGATTTAAATATATTAGATTTTGAAGAAGCAACAGAAGAATGGTTAAAATTTGTATTTAAGAATAGGCAAAGTGATAGTTTAATACACGAGTATGATATTGTAAAAGGTCCAGTTGCAAATGATAATTTGTATCAAGTATTAGTTGGATATGAAAATGGAGTTTACAATATTGGGGAAACTATAAAAAGATTAAAAACATACCTATTATCTAATCAAATCTCATTTCACACGCAAAAAGCATTAGAATGCTTGAAATATATAGAAACTGTAGAGGTAGGTGAATAAAATTGGACAAAAGTAAAAATAAATTCATGATACTTGAACAAATTCAAATGTTATGTACTAATATAAAAAATTACTTCAATATTACTTATAATGAAGCAAGAAAATTATTATATCATTCTAAATTGTATAAAGCATTAGAAGATGAAGAAACAAAAATGTGGTATTACAGTAGTTATGATTTATTTAAAATGTTTTTAGAAGAGAAAGAAACTGGTAGATATACTGTATACGGAGGTTAGTATGGATAAGAAAATAAATGATTTTGTGGTTTTTTGTTTAGAAGTATATAAGTCAAAACATGAATTAACAGGAGAAGAAGCATATGAATTATTCGAAAAATATAGGGTTTTTGATTATTTAGAAGAAGGGTATGATATACTTCATACACAAGGCGATGCATGGCTTATGAATGATATAGAAGAATTTTTAAAAATTAGAGGTTATGAAGAAAAATAGAAAGGAGAAGAGAATGCCAAAAGTAGAACCAAGAACTTTACCAGGATTTATGGAATTATTACCAAGTGAGCAAATTTTATTTAACCAAATAAAAGATACAATAGAAGAAACATATAAAATGTATGGTTTTCTGCCATTAGATACACCAGTAATTGAACTTTCAGAAGTGTTACTTGCAAAAGCTGGTGGAGAAACTGAAAAACAAATGTATAGATTTAATAGAGGAGATACAGATTTATCTTTAAGATTTGATTTAACAGTACCTTTATCAAAATATGTAGCTAAAAATTATGGTAATTTAAGTTTTCCATTTAGAAGATATCAAATAGGAAAAGTATATCGTGGGGAAAGAGCTCAAAAAGGAAGATTTCGTGAATTTTACCAATGTGATATAGATATAATAGGAGATGGAGAATTAGACTTAATTAATGATGCTGAATTACCAAGTGTTATTTATACAATTTTTACTAAATTAGGATTTTCTGATTTTACTATAAAAATAAATAATAGAAAGATATTAAATGGTTTATTCCAAAGTTTAGGACAAAAAGAAAATTCAGTTGAAATTTTAAGAATTATTGATAAGATAGATAAAATTGGTAAAGAAAATGTAGTAGAAGAACTAAGAAAAATTAATATAGATGATAGTGTAATAAATAAAATAATTGATTTTATAGAAATTAAAGGAACAAATTCTGAAAAAATAGAAAAATTAAAATCTCTAGGAATAGAAAATGAAACATTTAATAAAGGTATAGAAGAATTAGAGTTTGTTGCAAATAATATGAGTTTATTTGGTGTACCAGAAGAAAATTATATGATAGATTTAACAATTGCAAGAGGTTTAGATTATTATACTGGTACTGTATATGAAACATTTTTAAATGATTATAGAGAATTAGGTAGTATTTGCTCAGGTGGTAGATATGAAAATTTAGCAGAATATTATACTGATAAAAAATTACCAGGTGTTGGAATTTCTATAGGATTAACTAGATTATTTTATAAATTGAATGAATTAAATTTAATTAAAACAAATAAAAAGTCAATTTCAGATATTTTAATAATACCTATGACAGAGGATTTATCTACAGCGATAAGAATTGCAACTAAGTTAAGAAATCAAGGAATAAAAACAGAGATATATTTAAATAACAAAAAATTAAAAGCTAAGTTTAAATATGCAGATAAGTTAGAAATTCCTTATGTTATAGTAATTGGAGAAGATGAAATACAAAATAATGTTGTTAAATTAAAAGATATGAAAACTGGTGAAGAAAAAGAAATTCCAATGGATGATTTAGATAATATAAAACTATTTTTAAAATAAAAAATAAAAATTTTCTATTGACAAAATAACATTAATAATATAATATCATAAAAGAAAAAGCAAAAAGAAAATAATAAAAATAACAAAAGAAAAGGAGTAAAAAGCAATGAAAGCTACAGCCCTTGGTACTGTAAGAGAGAGAGAGAGAGAGAGAGAG
>CALXFJ010000022.1 GCA_944387565.1 uncultured Clostridia bacterium
TGTTTTTTCAATATTTTTTAGATAAAAATTATGTAGGCATTTTTTATATTTTGCCTACATTAATTTTACACTAACACGAAAATATTACAATTCTGTAATATTTCCAATAACTTCCATCAGAAGGTTTTCATTAAGCAAGCAGTTAAACATGTTAGATTTTACTGTTTGCTTTTTTTCATCACATATGTTAATTTCCTATAGCTCTTAATTAATAAAGAAGAAAACTTAGAGAAACAATCTTCTAGCTTCTAATAAGTTGCATTCCCACCTAGGTAAATCGTATAATCAACTGAAACCTTTGGATACTTAGAAGGCTTTTTATAATTATGGCAAATATTAATTTAAGGTAAGCCCCAAAATCAATATTTATGATGACTACGGCTGTCGTTTTAGCATGCCACCTCATTAATTATGTTTAGAACAACCATTCTAATTTGAGCAATGTAAACTTCATTAAACATAGATATTCAACATTGTAATATTATTCATGTATAAATTATTATTAACATTCCATTTAGGAATTTAACACTCTCGTTAGTTGTTTCATTAAACAATCCATAAACAATATTCTTCATTTCTTGATAGTTGCCTTCGACCTTCTTGATTAAGTCACACAAGATAATACAAAGTTGCTTTCTTTAAGTATTATCAGTATATACCGTACTAATTTCGGACACTCCGCTCCTATTTTTTTGAAAAATATCACAGACATCATTACCTACAAGTGATAAATGGAGAAAAACTTCCTCGTTCTTTATTAATTGGCATTGTTATAACAATATTTCAAAGCACTTTTAAAAAATTTGTTCGTTCTTTGTTTCTAGCACTTCTACTATTTATTTTTGATTGCATTATATAACTTGTCAGTTTTTCTCTTCGAGCAGTAAATTTTCGAACAAAGATATCACTTTATAAATCCTGTTTTTTACTCAAACCTTACTTTTTAGCTAAGCAATTTCAGAGATTTCCGTACATTTAAATTTTTTTCAATACATACTCTCTTAGTTCGAGCAAATTCCCTTTCATAATAGAAACTCCTTTCTGTAAAGGACCAGATTGAAAAAGTCTAAATAATTTCATCCTCTTTATATTCTTTCTTTTGGATATAGAAACATATATGTGCAATAGTTTTAAGTTACAAACCCATATAACAAAGAAATATGTTGATATTATATCATTTTAAATATTATGTCAAATTCGTTCTGAATCTTTGTAAATTACTATTTATAAAATTTTTTAAACCAACTCATATTGCATAATTTTCAATTTTATATGCTAATTCTAAAGCAAGTATTGGTACCTTAGTTTTTTTGTCAAAATTAGCCAATTGAGTTATACTTCTTTCTTCCCATTCGACAGAGTCTAAATTATCTCCTGCATAATAAAAAGTAAAATAATTTAAATTCTTATACTTACAAACTGCTGCTATTGAAGCACCTTCCATTTCTACACAAACAACTCCTTTTCTTTGAAACATTTGGATTTTTTCTTTGGTTTCCCTATAGAAAGCATCAGTTGTCCAAGTAGCTCCCTCTTTGTAATCAAATTTATACTCTTTTAATATATTTTTAAATAAGTTTTTATATTTATCATCCAAGTTAACATATTCTGAATCTGGTAAATAATGATAACTTGTTCCTTCATCTCTATAAGCTCTATTTGGAATTATTATAGAACAATCTTCAATAGTTTTATCTAAAACTCCACAATTTCCAAAAATAATAAATGTATCAACACCATTAACATTTAAATCTTCAATATCGTTACATATCCAAGGTCCGCTAATTCCAGCCATAAACAATGATATTTCTATATTTTTATATTTCAATATATAAACTGGTCGTTTCTCTGTCAATTCTCCAACTTTTTCACATTCGAATTTTTTCACAATATCCTTTAATAAATACTCCGAAAAAACACCAATAGCTATATGTGGTAGTTCTATACTTGAATCACGAATTCCAGTAAGATTTTTTATACCTTGTGGTTTTATGAACCCCTCTTCATTACTATAAAATATCATATTTTTTCCTCCTTTATCTTATTTTCATTAGTTAGTATATCATATAGCAAACTATGTCTGCAACCTATTTTTTGATAAAAACCATGTAAATCTCTTTGATTTATATTGCAAATATAGTTAGTTATACTATGAAAATACTAAACACACTCTATCATGCAATGTAGTCTGTTCTACAATATATCGGAATCTCAAGTTTTTACTCTTGTCCAAGTTTCTAAATCAATGCGAATAGCTATTTCAAAGAAGTTTACTATTAATTTAATACAATAAAATAAGAAAAACATCAATGGAATTCTAGATTTAAGTTTCGGTTTTTTGTATAAATAATATTATAAAGAGTGTAGAATTATGTTATTATCATATTATAGAATTAGTCTTATAACAGAAAAAGTTGCCATCATATATTTTTGCTTAATATACCAATTAGTCCTATTGTATAGATTAATAATGAATTTAAATTATTTATTGATTTTAATGTTCTTATTCTAAAATTTTCAAATTTAATTTATATTCTTGCTTTTTAAATTCAAAATATTCCTTTATTCTCCACTTATTCATATATAATCTAACTATTTTTATTATATCTTCTTTACTTTTATATTTATATTACTTGCTAACATCATTGGTGCATCTGATAATACATATAAAAATAATACATTTATCCGTTTCTTCTTTTATGTTATCCGTACTCTTATTTCACTGTACACTTTTTTCTTCTACTTGAAACATTAATTTTCTTTTTATCTTTTCTAATACTACCATTTATAAAAGTGGGAATAACTTTTGAAAACTCACATATAAATTCAATTCTCTGTTTTAGACATTTCTCAAATTGTAGTTCTTGCTTAATTATCTTCATTTTTTACACCATCCTTTCATTATAATTTTAGGATGATTTTTTGCAAAATAAAAAACCAACCATTTTACTGATTGATTTTGTATCTATCTATTCAATTTAGTTCGAACAGAAACGTCATTGGTGCCGACGGCGGGACTTGAACCCGCATGGTTTCCCGCACGATTTTGAGTCGTGTGCGTCTGCCAATTCCGCCACATCGGCATATTACAGTTTAAAATATACTATCTTAAACTGTAAATACTTTTATATATTAACATAGATTTATAAAAATGTCTAGCTATTTTTTATTTCTGCATCAAATTCAAAAAGATTTATTGTTTTAATTTCTATTTTAGAAAAATCATCATTAGGGTCTTCAAACTCTACCATTTTAAACTTCATTTTATTTCTAACATTTAAATCTAGTTTAGTAATATCTACTAATATTTTAGTTGATAAATCTTGTCCAATAGGCAATGTTTTATTTTGGTTATCATAGAAAATACAATTTGTATAACTAACTGCATTTGTTCCTTCTTTTAAATTAATTTTATAAAAATTAATTTTATTATTTTCATTTTTTATTGCTTCATATATCTCATTTTCTGGATTTATATCAAAAACATTAATTTTATTTTCATCAATTTTATCATCAATAATTGCTTTATATACTGATATATCTTCTGGTATAACAACTTTTGATATTGCTTTCTTTACATTTTCAATTACACTTTCTAATGATAACTTAAATCCTATTTGTTTTGTATTTTTGCTTATTTCTAAAATATTAAACTTATCTTTTGGTAATTCTCTATGTTTTTTGTTTTTTATTTTTGATACTTTTGTATTATCTTGAAGCATTCCTCCAAATATATCAAAGTCTTCATTTTCTGAAAGAGTTTTTTCATCAATTGCTTCTTTCTTAATTTCTTTTAATGCTGTTTCTATATCTTTTGGTTGAAATTCATTTGTTTTTATTTTATTTATTAATGGTAAAAGTGAAGTAGTTGTAATATATAAGCTATCTGTTTCATCTTTATTTAGAATTTCCCTTTGCATTTTATCCATCTTATTTCCGAATTCTTCTAAATCTTCTTCATAATCAAATGTCTTTTCTATTTTTCTTATAATATTTACTTCCTCTTCTTCTCCTTCTGGTAATGAAGACATTTCATCTTTATTACTATATTTCCAAAATTCAAAAATGCTCTTTTTATGGCTATCTATTTCCGCAATAAAGGCTGTTGCATTTTCTATCTTTTTTTGCATATTTTTATTTTTTAATTTTAAACTATTAATATCCATCAAAAGATTTTTTAATTCTGTTTCTACTTTATCTATTTCTTTATATAACTCTAGCAACTCTTCTATATTATAATTTTCCTTTTTTAGCCTTCTTCTTTTTGTTGGTAACTCTTCTTCTAAATTTTCTGTTTCTTCAGCATTCAAATCAACTTCTGGATTTTCTTCTTTTATTTTTTTCTTTTTATTTTTCTTACTATATTTAAAATAATATTTAAATTTACCAAAAAATGATTTTTTACATTCTAAAAATGTTGATATTTGTTTTTCTTTTGCCAAATATTCCACTTCTTGAGATGCTATTTCTATTTTCAAATTTTTTAATTTCTCTTGGTTCTTATTTATTAAATCTTCTGCGTTTTCTCTTCTATCTTCCCCTAAGCTATATTCATCATTAATCCATTTGGCAATATCACTATACTCTATTTTTCTATCTTCTATATAAAATTCTATTTCTCCATTTTTCCCAATATTGGTAGTAAATTTAAAATAATGTGGTAATTCAGTTTGTAAAATAAACATTGCTTTTAGTAATTTATAAAATTGTGTTGCTTCTTCTTTGCTTGTTAGTTTTATTTTATATGTACTTTTTATTTTTTGATATACTTCTGTCTCTCCAACTATTTGTATGCTCAACTCTTCATTTTTGTCATATACCTCATATATTAATGGCCAATCTTTTGTAAATAGCCACAAATAATTCTCTATATCTTCAAATTCTGATTTTTTCAAATATGTACTACTATATTGTGCATTTCTTATTGGTACAAATATTTTTCCTGTTCTTTTCTTTTCTAGTTGTTTTTTTACTAAGAAGAAAAATGTTGAATAATCTGAATCTTCTGTTGGAACAAGCATAAAATATTGGTCTGTATTTTCTGAGTAATAAATCTGCCATAAATAATTATTTTCATATTTTACTTTAAATGGTATTTTTTTATTTAATTTTGCTTGTTCTTCAGCTATTTTTTCTACATCTTCTATCCTAAATTGATTTAACATATTTAAGAATGTAGTATGCTTTAATATGTTTTCTTCTGAACTTTCATCTAAATATTCAGATATTGGACTTGCTTTTTTGTATTTTTCTTCTAATTCATCTAATCTATTTGTTGGTGAAAGTAATATTTGTATATTTTTTATTGGTATATATCTATATTGTCTATATTGTTTTTCATCATAAAACTTAGGTATTCTAAATTCTAGTGGCTTATAATTTTTAAATTCTTTTGGAATATTGTCTAAATCTAAAGACAAATATTCTAATTTATCTTCTATACCTTCATTTTTTACTGTTTTTTTAGGCAAGTTTTTTCTCTCCTTCTTATTTTATTATTTCATAAAAATTTTTAAATTCATATCCATTATTTCTTAATGTTTCTATTATTTGTGGTAATGCATCTACTGTTACACTCTTATTAGGTGAATCATGCATTAGTATCACAATTGAGTTTTTATTTTGTATTGTTTCATTTAATCTTTTTAATTCAAAATCAATAGAAAGGTCATTTGTCTCTGAGTCTCCAGTTAGCGCATTCCAATCAACATGTATGATATCGTTTTGACTTAATAATTCGTTTGCCTGAGCCTTTATGTCTGCATATTTTCCTCCTGCTAATCCACCTGGGAATCTAAATAAATGTGAATTATATTCAGGTACACCAATTGCTTGTTTAACAGCATCATTACAACGATTATATTCATCTAATACCGCTTCTTTTGAACTATATATTTCTGAATATTTATGAGAATATCCATGATTTGCAACATAGTGTCCTTCGTCATACATTCTTTTTACTAAATCAGGTCTTTTTTCCACATTAGAACCTAAAACAAAAAAAGTTGCTTTTACTTTCTCCTGATTTAAAACATCTAATAGTCTAGCTGTAATTCCAGATGGTCCATCATCAAATGTTAAAAATGCTCTTTTGGTATCAGATTTATATATTTTTTCTATATTCTGTCTTCCTTCATCTGTTAATTTAGGAAGCTTTGCTTGTTTCTCCCTATCAATTCTTACTTGTTCTTGTGCCTCTTCTTGTTGTAAATTTTTTAATTGTTGTTCATATATTTTATATTCTTTATATCTACTTACTGTTCTAGAAACGAAAAATATTGCAAGTGATATACAAATAATTGATAGTATAATAAGCACTATAATTAATACTCTTTTTTTATCAATTCTATCTTTTGTATTTATTCTATATATATCTAATTGTTGATTTTCATGTCCCATATTTTTCCTCTTATCTATTTACTTTTATTTTTTCATTAAATTCTTTATATATTCTATTTCCTCCTCTGGTTTTAGTCTCATGAATATTGGCTCTCCTTTTTCTATTACTTTTATATCTTTTAAAGCATCATATTGTTTTAATGAATCCCAATTCATAAACTTTTCATCTCTTACTCCTATTTGGCGTAATATATTATCTGCTGTATCATTCATAAATGGCTTTATTAATATTGCGATTTCTCTTAAAGATTCTATTAAATGATACATTACTGATTCTAGCTTTTCTTTATTTTCTTCTTTCGCTAATACCCATGGCATTGTTTCATCTATATATTTATTTGTTCTTGAAATAAGAGTCCATATTTCTTGTAATCCATTTGCTATTTCATAATTTTCCCATTTTTCTTCAAATGCTTTTATTTGTTTTGCACAAGTTTCTTCTAATTCCTTGTCAACCTCGTTTGGAGTTCCATTGTATTTTGGAACATTTCCAGAAAAATATTTATTTACCATTGATACTGTTCTGTTTAAAAGATTACTTAAATCATTACATAAATCAAAATTATATCTTTCTACAAAACTCTTTGGTGAAAATATTCCATCTTGTGATACAGGCATTTCTCTTAATAAGAAATATCTAACACTATCTAATCCATATCTTTCTACTAAATCCTCAGGATATATTACATTTCCTTTTGATTTAGACATCTTACCATCTTTCATTGTTATCCAGTTGTGAACTAGTATTGTTTTTGGTAGTGGTAAATCTAATGCCATTAAGAATATAGGCCAATAAATCAAATGAAATCTTGCTATATCTTTTCCTACTATTTGTAAATCTGCTGGCCAATATTTTTTAAATAAACTATCATCTTCTGAGCCATATCCTAATGCTGTTAAATAGTTTGTTAAAGCATCTAACCACACATATACTACATGTTTTGGGTCTTTTAATACTTTTATTCCCCAATCAAAAGTTGTCCTTGTTACACATAAATCTTCTAATCCTGGTTTTATAAAGTTATTTATCATTTCGTTCTTACGATATTCTGGTTTTACAAAGTCTGGATGCTCATCATAATATTTAAGTAATCTATCTGCATATTTTTTCATGTTGAAGAAATATGCTTCCTCTTTCATAAGTTTTACTTCTCTTCCACAATCTGGGCATTTTCCATCTACTAATTGTGTTTCTGTAAAATAGCTTTCACATGGCACACAATACCAACCTTCATATTCTCCTTTATAAATATCTCCTTGTTCCATAAATCTATCAAATATTTTTTGAACTACCTTTACATGTTTTTCATCTGTTGTTCTTATAAAATAATCGTAATCTATTTTCATTTTTGCCCATAGTTCTTTTGCATATGCTGCCATTTCATCTACATATTCTTGAGGAGTTTTCCCTTGTTCTGCTGCTTTTTCCCCAATTTTTTGTCCATGTTCATCTGTTCCTGTAAGTAAGAATGTATCTTCTCCTTTTAGTTTATGATATCTTTTCATACTATCTGCAAGAACTGTTGTATATGCTGTTCCTATATGAAATCTTCCACTTGGGTAATATATTGGTGTTGTTATATAAAATTTATTCATTTAAATCTCCTCCTTTTTTCTAAAATATCTTATCACTTTTTACCAAAAATTTCAATAAAATTAAGACACTTTCTAAGATTTACATTTTTAATATTTTATTTTTTTTATAAAAATATAATGAAAAAAGTTTGCTAATTTTTAGATTAACAAACTTTCTATTTAATTAATAATTTACTTTTATCTATTGTTCATCCTTTGTTGTATTAATCTTTAATAACTTAAATATTTCAACTATTGCTATAGGAGCAAGTATTAATAAAACTAACTCAATAATATTTCCAGTTGGAAGTACCGGTATACTAAATATTTCTCTTAAGAATGGCACAGCTAAAATAACAATCATTAAAGCTGCTGATGCTAATATTGCTAATAATAATTTCTTGTTATTTGCAATTCCTGTTTTAAATATAGAGACTTTATTATTTCTAACATTAAATACATGAACTAACTCTGACATAGCAAGTGTTACAAATGCCATTGTTTGACCTACTTCAATTTTAGATTCATCTAATGTTAATCCATCTATTGGTTCAGTAGTTGTTGCTAACCCTAACATAAATGCTCCTAAAGTAAGTAAACCAATCATAATACCTTGGTATACAACTCTCCAAGTCATTCCCTTTGTGAATACTCCTTTACCTGGCTTAGTTGGTTTTCTATTCATTATGTCTTTATTTGCTGGGTCAAATGCTAATGCTAAAGCAGGAAGTGAGTCTGTTACTAAGTTAATCCATAATATATGAATTGGAAGTAATATCTCTAAATGTCCTATATCTGCAATTCCAAATAAACTTGCAAAAAGTGGTGTACATAGTGTTGCTAAGAATAATACAACAATTTCACCCACATTACTTGAAAGTAAAAATTGTATTACTTTTAAAATATTATCATAAATACGTCTTCCCTCTTCTACTGCTGATACT
The DNA here is from genome assembly GCA_944387565.1 of uncultured Clostridia bacterium. Classification (GTDB taxonomy): domain Bacteria; phylum Bacillota; class Clostridia; order TANB77; family CAG-508; genus CAG-269. Next base: position 8,919 of record CALXFJ010000022.1, read on the forward strand.
ATGGTTGCAAAATTATCATCTGTAAGTATTACATCTGCTGCTTCTTTTGCAACATCTGTACCTACCATTCCCATTGCACAACCAATATTGGCTTGTTTTAATGCCGGGCTATCATTTACTCCATCACCAGTCATTGCAACTATTTCTCCGTTTTTTTGCCATGCTCTAACTATTCTTACCTTATGCTCTGGAGATACCCTTGCATATACTGAATATTTTCTTACATTCTTTGCTAGTTCTTCATCAGACATTTTTTCTAATTCTAAACCAGTTATTGCTTCTTCTTCATTTTCTAATATTCCTAATTTTTTAGCAATTGCAGCTGCTGTAATTTTATGGTCACCTGTTATCATTACAGTTTTTATTCCTGCTGTCTTACATTTTTCCACTGCTTGTTTAGCTTCTTCTCTTGGTGGGTCTATCATACCTACCATACCAACAAATATCAAATCACTTTCTATATTTTTCATTTCTTCATCTGTTGGTTTATGGTCAATTTCTTTATATGCACAAGAAAGCACTCTTAATGCTTCTTTTGCCATATCTTCATTATTGCTTCTTACAACTTTTGCGTATTCATCTAAGTCTTGTTTTATTTCTCCATTTAATAAATAACTATTACATCTAGCTAAAAGTTCGTCTACTCCACCTTTTGTGTAAACTATATATTTTCCATTTACTTCATTTACTGTTGTCATTAATTTTCTATCTGAGTCAAATGGAACTTCTTGTACACGTGGCATTTCATCATATATGCTTGGTTCAAAATCTAACTTAAACCCCATATCAACTAATGCTGTTTCTGTAGGGTCTCCTGTCAAACTACCATCACTTGATATTTTTGTATCATTACATAGCATATTTGCATATACTAATCTTTCTAAATCTAAATCATTACTGTCTTTATATTCTTCTATATCTTTAGTATTTCCATTTATAAAGATTTTTTCAACTGTCATCTTATTTTGTGTTAATGTTCCTGTTTTATCTGAACATATAACTGTACTACTGCCCAAAGTTTCAACAGCTGGAAGTCTTTTTACAATAGCATTTTTCTTAACCATTTTTTGTACACCAATTGCTAATACTATTGTTGATACTGCAACTAGCCCCTCTGGTATTGCTGCTACTGCTAAAGAGACAGCTGTCATAAACATATGAATTGGCTCTTTTCCTTGTATTAATCCTATTATAAATATAACTACACATATTGCTAGAGCTGCAATTCCTAAAGTTTTTCCTAGTTTATTTAATTTTTCTTGAAGTGGTGTTATTTGTTCTTCTGTATTATCTAACATTCCTGCTATTTTTCCTACTTCGGTTGTCATTCCAGTTTCTACTACAATTCCTTTTCCTCTACCATAAGTAACTAAGCTTGATGAGAATAACATATTTAATCTATCACCAATACCTACTTCTTTTTCTTCTATTGCCTCTGTATCTTTCTCTACTGGAACTGACTCTCCAGTTAGTGATGATTCTTGTGCTTTTAGGTTTGCTGCCTCAATTATTCTTAAATCTGCAGGTATATAATCTCCTGTATCTAAAACCACAATATCACCTGGTACTAATTCTTTTGCTGGTACTACTGTTACTTCTCCATTTCTTATTACTTTAGATGCATGGTCTGTTAATTTTTGTAATGCTTCTAGTGATTTTTCAGCTTTTGCTTCTTGTGTTACTCCTATTATTGCATTAACAATTACAACTAATAATATAATTATCGTATCTGTAATTCCTTCACCTTCTGCTACTCCAACTACTCCAGATACTATAGCTGCAATTATTAATATGATGATAGAAAAGTCTTTGAATTGGTCTAAAAATCTTTGAAATAAAGATTTCTTCTTTTTTGCTTTTAGAGCATTTAATCCATATTTTTCTCTTCTTTTTTCTACATCTTCTGATGTTAATCCATTGCTTACGTCTGTTTGTAACTCTTTTTCAACTTCTTCAATACTTTTGTTAAACCAATTTTTTTCTTCCAATTTTTTACCACTCCTTGTCTTTTATTTTTATTATTACACATTTTAGTGTTTTTTAAAAGTCTTTCATAGAAAAAAGACTTTTAAAAGAATTTTATTCCTTTAAAAGTCTTGCTAACTAATTTTATTTAGCTTACTAACCAGATTTTTAAAATCGCGACTGTTGATTAGTAATTTAAAGCTACTCCCTTTTAATCTTTATTTTTATATTCATTTGTATTTACTTTATTATTATTCATTAATTTTAAATTGGTGACCCCTACGGGAATCGAACCCATGATTCCACCTTGAGAGGGTGGCGTCTTAACCGCTTGACCAAGGGGCCAATTATCTAGCACTTTCTATTTATACCATTTTTTTAAGAATTAGTCAAGTGGTTTTATTTCAATATAACTTAAAATTTCCTTTAATCTTTCATCTTTTTTAGTTAAATATAAATAACCAATTAAAGCTTCAAAAGCTGTTGAATACATATAATCTTGCACACTTGCATTTTTAGGCAAATGATGATTTTCTGCATTTCTTCCACGTCTTACAATATCTTTTTCTTCTTCTGTTAATCTATCAGATATTTTTTGTAAAATTTCTGCTTGTTTACTTGCTTTTACATATCTTATTGCTTCTATATGTAATCTATGTGGCTTCAAATTTGTTTTATTAATCAATTCTTGTCTTACATATAATTCATAAACACAATCGCCAATATATGCCCATGTAAGTGGTGACATCATATTTACATCTATTTCTTCCCTTTTTCTTTCTATCAATTCCTCCATTTTTTCTCCTTTATGTCGCATGAGAAACGTCCCCATTAGGACATTCTAATGTTATTTTTCCTATTTTTCCGTTTTTAAAGTCATCTAATATTATTTTAGCTGTTTTTTCATCATCAATGTTTCCACCGGATACTATGCAACCTCTTTTTCTTCCTATTTCTAACATTATTTCATATATATTAAAGTTTTCTGGATTGTCCCTATTTAATACTTCTTCTATATATTCATTACTTAATCCATATCTATTACAAAGTTTTTCTCTTTCATTATTTAATAAAAATTTTACTAACTCATATGCAACTTCTGTTTTTTCTAATACTGTTTCTTTTATTGTTCCAGTAAATGCAAGCTTTAATGCTACATCTTCACTTTCGAATTTTGGCCATAATACTCCTGGTGTGTCTAATAACTCTATTTTTTCATTTATACGTATCCATTGTTTTTGTTTTGTTACTCCTGGCTTGTTTCCAACTTCTGCTGTCGTTCTTTTTGCTATTCTATTTATAAATGATGATTTCCCTACATTTGGTATTCCAAGTATCATTGCTTTTATTTTTCTTCCTACTCTTCCTTTTTCAGCTTGCTTTGTTTGGATTTCTTCCATTAATTTTTCTATTTTTTTTATACAGTTATCAATACCTTTACCTGAGTTTGCATCTACTAATGCTGCTGGTATGTTTTTATTTTCAAAATAAGATACCCACCTTTGATTTTCTTTTTCATCTGCTAAATCACATTTATTTAATACTACTATTTTTTTCTTTCCTTTTATTAATTTTGCTATATCTGGATTTTGACTAGCTATTGGTATTCTTGCATCTAATAATTCTATTACTATGTCTATTATTCTTAAATCTTGAATTATTTCTCTTCTTGTTTTTGCCATATGACCTGGATACCAATTTATATTTGTTTTACCTACATTTTCTTTATTACTTGTCATTATTTTCACCACCTTGACTTTTCATTTTCTCTAATAACAAATCAAAATCTGATTTATATAATCTATCTTGTTTAAAAAATTTAATTGTAGTTGGAGAACTTTTACCTTCTTTCTGAACTACCGAGAAATCCTCGGTAGTTGAATTTCTATCAAGTTCTAAATCATTATAAATATTTTTTAAATGCAATCCTATATTATCAGATGAACAGTTATATAGTTCTGACATTGCTTTTTGAGTTAACCACAAATCTCCATTTTCAAATCTGACTTGTATACCTTTATCATGAGTTTGTCTTTCAAAAATTAAAAATTCAGCACTACTACTTCTAACTATTAAATCTTTTGCCATTCTTTATCTCCTTTAATATTTTAAATCAAATATGTAATAATAATTTTTTGATAATTGTTGATTTTTCAACACTTTTAGGATTATCTTTCTTAAATTGTGATACCTCACGCTATTGAAACTTTAGAAAAAACTTTTCCATTTTCAACTTTACTATTTTCTATATTATTTTTTCTTGTGAAGTTTGACATCCTCCTTCATTTTTATTATAAAAATTTCCTTACTATTATAACATATACTTAATAAAACTGCAAACTAAACATAAGTATTGCAAGACATTTCAAGGTCTATACATCTTTTATTTTCTTTTATGAATTTAATTGCTTCTTCATATTCATTTTACAAATTGTGGAAGCTCTTTGGGGAGACAAGAGCAAAGAAAAAAGACAATACTATTATTGTACTTTGTACAATTCTTGTTTTGTTACTTGCTATCTTTGGTAGATATTTCACGGCCTCTGCCATTATGAAGAATGAGACCACAGATATAATATGTTCGCTAAGCTTGAGAAGAGCCACTATGAGTTTCAGAGCCAAAAGTACTATCTCTAGAAAATAGACTAAAGAACAGTGTCCTTAGTCTATTATTAATTTTATATTCAATTTTGAACTTTTTCATTAGCACTATTTACTGGTGGCTTCTCTTATTGAAAAACTTTTTCTAATTTTGCACCTTTACAAATCCTTATTTTTTCTATAATGTTCTATAATTATTCTTATCTGCTCTTTCATCCAATTTTCTATCAAATTTTTCGTTAGTATAGAACCAATCTGTTTTCTTATCTTTAGGATGATTCTTTCTGCTTTTATCAAATACTAAATCTAGCATTACTGCAATTGGTAATATTGTTCCTATTATTGACATGAATAAGTTTATATATAAGTTTATATCTATATTTTCCATCGCATTAAAAATATTTTGTACATTGTTTACTATATCCATTCCAAAATACATTCCATATGCTAAAAGATATAATAAACCTCCTATCATTTTTCTTTTTATTACTAAAATTACACATACAAGCACTACAAATAATAATATAACTTCCATATTTTGATTTAAAGGAACTATTCCACCAAAATCCCAGTGTAATTGTGCTGCAAGTGCAACAAATATTCTAGATATCCAGAACATTATCATAAACATAACTAATATCCATGTAGAAAAATTTTTCATTTGTTTCCCCTCTTTCTAAAAAAAGATGGAGGTAAGAATGTTTCATTCTTTCCTTCACCTTCTTACTTTCTTAATTTTTATTTTCTATTATTAATCAACAAAATCAAAATCATCTTTAAATTTTTCTTTAAAAATTTCGAATACTTTATTTAATGTATCTTCATCTTCAATACTTACATATGATTCTTCATCTGAATCTTCATCATCATTGTCTTCTACTTTTAATATTACTACTTCTCCTTCCTCTTCTTCTCCTTCTTCTGTTACAGGTAGTAATACAACATATTCCTCATCATCTAGTTCGATTAAATCTAAGAATTCGAATTTTACTTCATTTCCTTCCTCATCATTTAAAATTACGATGTTATCTAATTCTTCATTATTTTCATCCATAAATTTTTTCTCCTTTCAAATTATTTTTTTATATTTTTAAATTATAATATCATTATTTTTACTATTTTGAAATAGTATTTTTCAATTTATTTAAATAAGTTTCTAAAATATATACTGCAGATATAGTATCAACTATATTTTTCTTTTTATTCTTTTTTACTTCTAAAAAGTTCATTGTTCTATGAGCTTCAACTGTTGTCAATCTTTCATCAATTGTATCTATTTTCTTTTTATTATATTTACATTTTAGTTTATGGATAAATTCTTCTGTTGCTTTGCATCTATCTGAAACAGTTCCATCCAAATTAAATGGCATTCCTACTACAATTGTATCTACATTATTATATTTTTCGAAAATTTCATCCAACCTTTTTAATATAATTTTATCGGAACCATTTCTTTCAATTGTTTCTAATCCTTGTGCTGTTATATTTAGTTCATCTGTAATTGCAATTCCAACTCTTGCTTCTCCATAATCAATTCCTAATATCCTCATAATTAATCTTCTAACCCTATATATTTTTTAACCATTTTTTCTAATAGTTCGTCTCTTTCTATAGTTCTTATTTTATTTCTTGCATCTTTATAACTTGTAATATATGTTGGGTCACCTGATAATATATAACCAACGATTTGGTTAATTGGATTATAACCTTTTTCAACTAAAGCCTCATATACTTCTTTTAATATTTCTTGGCATTTAGAATTTTCTTCTCTTTCTACTTGAAAGCTCATTGTTTTGTCAAACTCCATAGCAAATTCCTCCTTTTCTCTTATATATTTGTTATGTCACTTTCATTAGGATCTGCATTGTCTAAATACTCTTCTAGTTTTTTTAGGACTTCTTCTAGTCCTGTTCCTTTATAATAAGAAGATATAACAAAGTTTAATCTTGGTGTTGCAATATCTTCGTTATTACCTTTTTTATTTTTTCTTACTTCTAAATCTAATGCTTTCATTTCTTCTTCTGTCAATTTTATTTTCATACTTTCTATTTTTTCTTTTATATCATTTAGAAAATCTGCTACACTATTTGCTTCTACTCCTGAAAAAGCAATTACAAACTTAGGTCCCATGTATCTTACAAATACATATTCTTCTGACAAATTTTCTTTTACAAAATTACTTATTTGTGTTATTACCTTATTTCCTAATTCTCTAGAATATTCTTTATTTATTTGTTGTATATTTGTTATTTTAAACATACATATTGTTGATATTGTATATTGGTCTATTATTTTCTTGCCTTCTCCATATAAGTATTCTTCTGAATACAAACCAGTAAACAAATCTTTTCTAACAATTGATTCCAATGTTTTTTGATGTACTACAGTTTTTAAAACTGATACAATATTTTCTTTTATAACTTCTAATACAGTTGTATCAACATTATCAAAATCATGTGGTGTTCCACTTTCTATTATCCAATAGCCAATATAGACATTGTCTATATATAGAGGAAAGAATATAGCAGATTTTGCCCTACCAAATTCCATTTGTTGATAAGGAAGTCTTTCGTTTTCATTATTTACTGTTACATATTTAGGTGTTGCTGACTCAATACTATCCTTAAACATATCTAATTTATATAATTCTCTTAATGCATCCCAATGTTTACGGTCAACATTAGATGCTTTTACTTGATATTCTGCTCCATCAAAAACTACTATTGTAGAATATTTTATTTCATATCTTTCTATCAAGATATCATTTATCTTTTTGATTTTATCCTCAACAGAGGATGTTTCACCAATGGCATTCATAAAATCTTGTACTACGTATAAATTAGTAATTTTTTGGTTTAAATTTCTAAATTTTTGTATTTTTTTATGTATTGTTACATTATAAAATATTAGTCCAATTACAATCAAAACTAATATGACAACTACTGCTATTATCACCTTAAGTTTTCCTCCTTTGGCTTTTTTTAATAATTATTTTTCATTTGATTTAATGTTTGTGTCATGTCAGGACTAAAAGTACTTTTAGCTTTATATCCTTTTGCTGTAGGTGGTCTATATGTACCTGTTGCTTGTGAATATACCATATTTGCTAATTCTCTTAATGTTTGAACAAACACTTTTGTATATCCTTTTAATGTAATATTACATTCAATAACATTTTCAAGGTATTTTATATATGTTTCTTCTTCAAATGGTATTGATACATATTTTATTAAGTTCCTGTCAAACAATTCTGTCATAAATGACATTGAAGGGTCATTATAATAAGCCATACCACCTATAATTGTTTTATCTGTTACTCCTCTTATTTTTACACTTTTATTTAGAACAATTCTTAATTTTTTCTCATCCAATATGTTTTTAGATTTTAATTGTCTCAAGAAAGCTGTTAATGGTTGGATAGTTAAAACATCCAAAGTTTGTACTAAATATATTTCTTGTGATTGTTCAAAATATCTTGCTGGTGTATCAAAATCTGTATCTATTAAAATCAAAGAATGATTTTTTAGCAATGTTTCCAAGATTTTATCTGTATGAATTATCTCTTCTGTCTCATCAGGTAATGAAGTATAAACTGTAAGATTTTGATGTACTTGAATTCCTTCAGCAATTCCCTTTACTAATCCTTGAAGGCTATGTGATGCTGTCTCTCTTAAAGCCTCCTCATTTTTTGTATATATATAATAAGAATTTCTATTTTTAGTTGTATCAAGTATTGCTACATTCACTCCTGATGTAGATAATAATTCTGCCAAATTATTTACTATGAATGATGTTCCATTTTTACTTGTTCCTACAAATGTAACTATTTTTTTACCTTGTGTTAATAAATAAGATAAATCTATCTTTTCTGTTTGTTCTATCTGTCTTGCTTGTTCTCCCATTGCTTCATTATTAGTATTATGATACATTACTGGTTCATTAACTAATGAATTTGAATACATATTATTCATTGGAGTTACATTATTACTACTTACATTTCTTATTGACTCTTGTTCTTCCTCATCTTCTCCAATTCCTGGAAGTATTGTTTCTTCAGGCTCTTCATTTATTGTTTCATTTGTCATTTCTAATCCTGGTAAAATACTTGCTTCTTCTTTATCTTCCTGCTCTTGTTCTAATGTTTCTTGAGGTACAGCAATAGGATTCTTTCTTGGTCTTCCTCTTCCTCTTTTTGTTGGAGACCTCTGTGTATCATCAACTACAGGAGCAGGATTTTTTCTTGGTCTTCCTCTTCTTCTTTTTGGTTGTTCAGATACTGGTTCCATTATATTTTCTTCTTCGTTTTCAAATTTTTCCTCATTTTCTGGTTCTGGAACAATTTGAGGTTCTATTTTAGGTGGTTTTACTCTAGATAGTTTCTTACCACCTGTCATATCAACTGAAGAAGGTATTACTACTGGTTCTGACATGATTCTTTCTTTTGTCTTAGGAACTAGTAATTTTTCACTTGGTCCATCTATTTCTTCTTCCTTAGGTTTTCTTATTTTATCTGATATGCTATTATTAAATGACATTATTTGTTGATATTTTGGAGATTTTTCCTCTAATACTGCTCTTACATTTAATGGTAAGAATTTACTAATAATTCTTAACTGAGTATCATTATATTGAGCTGCTATATTATCAAAACTCTCTAAATATTTACTTTCATTTTTTCCTAATCTTTTATAATGAGCTAAAATATTTTGGATTTCAACTTCACTAACATCATTTTCATTTTCACTTTGATAATTTACATTTTCTGAATCTATCTGATAATAAATTTTGGCTTCTTTCTTTGAACGTGGTCTATTTATTAATCTACAAACCTCATCTACACTTCTATCTGTTCCTATTATTGCATTATATATTCCTATTCCAAATAATTTTACAAGCATTTCTTCTGATTTAACTCTTCTATCAGAACAAATTAAAATGATAGGAATATCTGCTCCTCTACTATTTGAAGCTTCATCACTTATACCATCTAATTTTTCAAATATGAACTTATCTATTTGGTCATATTGTGTATGTGTAAAAGCTTCTAATTCTTCACTTATAACTATACGGTCATAGCTTTTATCTTTTTGTATCTCTTTTAATATTGCATTAAAGTAATAGACATTTTTATATGAAATTATCTGTTTATACTCTTTTTGATATTTTTTCACAATGGATTCAGAGATTTCTTCATTACTTACAGCAAATAGGACTTTCATTTGTTACCCCCTTCCAAATTTTACAAATATAGCAAATGCTAATGGTAAGATTTGGCATATAATTAAAATTGTTACAAAACTTGCTATCATAGCAAATCCTTTTTCTAACGTATCTAATTTTCTAACACCTATTACATATTGATGTATTGCACCAACTGCAATTCCTAGAAAACAGAATGGTATACTATAAATTCTAACTAAATTTAATATGTATGCTACCAATCCATAAACATCAGACCCATATTTGTCTTGATAATCAGCTAAAGAGCTCGCGGCATTATCTTTTATTTCTACAATTTTACTTTCTGTTTCTTCATCAATTACTTGTTCTGCTGCATATGTATTAGATATTGCAAAAAACAATCCGATTACAATTACAAATATAGTAACTATTAATAGTGACTTTTTCATTCTATTTTAAGCCCCTTTCTTAAGTCTTTTGGCATTTTTTCCTTATAAGCCTTATACTTCTATATCATACAATAAATTGTAAAAAATATCAAGAATTTTTTACAATTTATTATATAAATATTTCATTTGTTCATAAACTCCATTTGCCCAGTTTTTATCAGTTGCATATTTTTTATTTACTCCACTTAATGTTGGTCCATTATAATACTTTCCTGAAGCTTTTTCTCCATCATAAATTGATGTTCCTGCTGGGTTTATATAATATTTAACAAATACTCTTGCTATTAAATCTATGCATTCCGAATAATCTGTAAAGTTATATGCCCCGTTATATGGATTAGAATCATAAGCTCCATATCCAAATAAATTATGTTTTTGTAATGCTATTTTTGAAGTTCCCCATGAGCTTTCATGTATTCCAACTGCTGCAACAAACACTCCATTTATATTATATTGTTTTTCTATGTAATAAAAATATTCCGCATTTTTTTCAAATATTTTGTTTTTATCTTTACTGTCTGATAATACTTTTTTAAATTGGTCTAATGTTAATCCACTTGGTTTGTTTAGTGACATATCAAAACTTAATGGTGTAATACTGCTATTATCACTATTATTGCTATTATTTTCTTCTTCATAGCTTTCATTTTGATTTATGTATGTTGTATTTTCTATTTTTATATATCCTGTACTACCTTGCCCATTAACTTGATACCAATCTCCTTGAACTGATAAAACTGTTAATGCTGTTCCTTTAGATAATGTTGCTACCTTTGTAGAATCCACATTTGGTTCTACCATTATTTCTGCTCTATCTGATGTTATATAAACTTTATCTCCTGCTTGTACTTTATAACTAGTTTTTTTACTTCCTGTTCCAATTTCTACAATTTTATTTACTGCTGCTTTTGTTACTTTTGCACCTACTTGCTCTTCTGATACTACTTCTCCATTTTCATATACTTTCTTTGTTGTTATTTCTTGTGTTCCTTCTCTTCCTTCTTGAATAACTTGTATTGTTCCTTTTGGAAGTTCTGGATTTTCGTTATATTGTGTCATATACTCTAATTCTGTTTCTTCTGTTATGTATTCATCTTGTTTTGTTCCTACATTTTTTTCTATCATTTCTGATACATCTATTTTGTTTGCATTACTTATTTTTACATCTGAATTTTGTGGTTCTATACTTGTTTCTTTGGCATATACTTCGTTTTTATTTAAAAAGTAATTATAGAATATTACTATATATAATAAAAGTAATACTCCTACAAAGAATATTATTATATTTCTTAATGATATTTTTACTCTTGTTTTCTTCTTTATTTTTTCTTTTGCCATATTTTTATCACCTACTATAATTCTACATTTTTATACTTTTTTTGTCAATTCAAAAACCTTTAAAACCTATATAGAAACCAAATTGTAATATATATTTAACATTTCTGTAATAAAAAAGAAATACAAAATAATTTTATATATTTTATTACTAATTTTTCATCATCTAAAAATCATTAATATCATATAATGTTATATGTCATTTTTTGAAATCTTTTGGGGACAAAAAACACTTGATTTTCTCTAGTTTTTGTAATAATATATAAGTGTTTACAAAGGAGGAATTATGGATAAAGAAAATAAAAATAATAAAACAAAAAATAATGTTAGAAAGCACAAGAAAAAAATAAATCTAAAAGAAAAATTTAAAAATATTGATACAAAAAAATTTGTTTTAACTGTAATTGTTATATTTTTATTATTTGTTGTGTTTCTACTTGCATATCTGTTATTTAATAAATATGTATTAAAAATTAATTTTGAAAACTCTATATTAGATTTTTCTAGTAAAAATCCAAAAACTGTTTTTGAAGTTAATAATGTAACATTCTTTAGTAGCTGTGATGCAAAAAACAAAACCGCATCTAGCACAAATTTCACAATCGAGAACTTATATCAATATACAGATATGGCACTTTTTATAGATAGCCCTCAAGAAGAAAAAACATTAGAAAATACATTAAAATCAGTTTCTATTAATAATATAAAATTCACAAAAGTACCAGAAATGGGAACACCAAATCTTTATTATAAAAATATTTACAATTTTGCTAAGAGTGATATTATAGATTCTAATTTAATTAATGATAAACTAGATTTTACTATAACCTCAGATGATGAAGCAAATTTGGATACCCCTACTTTATATAACAATCTAGCTAATCCAATTGTTTTAAGTTATGTAAATAGTAATATAAAAACAGATTACACATTAACAGATACAAGTTCTCCTATTACTTATGATGGTACTTTATTAAAGAAATGTGGTGTTTTGTTAAATCCTATAAGTAGTAGCTTATCTTTTGATATTAATATAACAAATAACTTAGACCAAGAATTTAAATGTACTGTTTATTTAGACATCCCATTAGAATCAGCTGAACAATCAATTTATGATGGAAGTGTTACTTTAAAAGAAAATACAAATTTTATTTTTTATCGTTATAAATAGGAGGAAATTATGAAAGAAAATTTAAATGTAGCAGAACAATTAAGAAAGAAATATCACAAAACTGAGGAAGTTACTAATTTGAAAGATATGTTATATCGTTCAGGTAGCATTTATCGTAGTAGAACTGCTTTTAAATTAAAAGATAAAGACGGAAATATAAAATCTATTACATATGAAAAATTCAAAAATGATGTTATATATTTAGGAACTTATTTATTAAAAAAAGGATTCACAAATAAACGTATTGCTGTTATCGGGAAAAATAGTTATAAATGGTGTGTTTCTTATATGGCTGCAACCATTGTTGGAGTTGTTGTTCCAATTGATAAAGAATTACACACAGATGATATTATCAATTTTATGAATGTTTCACAAACTGTATGTATTTTAGGTGATGAAAAAAATTTAAATGATGTTTCTGATAATATAGAAAAAATAGAAAATCCCGATACATATTTTATTACTTTTGAAAACAATTTTGATAAAATATTAGATGAAGGTAAAAAGCTTTATCTTGCAGGTTATACTGATTTTGATGATATTAAAGTAGACCCTGATGAGCTTAGAATTCTACTTTTCACGTCAGGTACTACCGGTAATGCAAAAGGTGTATGCTTATCACAAAGAAATGTATGTTCTAATTTACTTTCTACATATGGAATTGTTAAAGTAAAAAGAAGTGATTTGTTCTTTTCAGTACTTCCTTTGCACCACACATATGAATGTACTTTAGGATTCTTGCTGCCTATATATAGTGGCGCAAGTATTGTTCATTGTGAAGGTTTGCGTTATATTTCTCAAAACATGCAAGAATTTCATCCTTCTGTAATTTTGTGTGTACCTTTATTATTAGAAAAAATGCATAAAACAATTATTAAAAACTTAAATAAATCATTACCAGAAAAATATAGAAATAAAGATAACAGTAACCCTTATCCTAATCTGCCTTTCTTTTTAAAACAAATTGTTAAAGCAAAGGTGAAAAATACTTTAGGCGGAAGGCTTCGTGTATTTATAGTAGGTGCAGCTGCTGCTAACCCTGATATCTTATCCAATTTTAGAGATTTAAATTTAAATACACTTCAAGGATACGGTTTAACAGAATGTTCTCCTTTAGTTGCAGGAAATACTGATTTCTTCCAAAAGGACGATGCTGCAGGGCTTCCTATTCCTAATGTAGAATATAAAATAGACAACCCTAACGAAGAAGGTGTTGGAGAAATTATTGTAAAAGGTCCTAATGTTATGCTTGGATATTACGAAGATGAAAAAAAGACTAAAGAAAGCATTATAGATGGATGGTTCCATACAGGTGATTTAGGTAAAATTGATAAAGATGGGTATTTATATATTACTGGTAGATGTAAATCTGTTATTGTTACTAAAAATGGTAAAAACATATACCCTGAAGAAGTTGAATATTATTTAAATGATAATCCTCTTATTTCAGAATCTCTTGTTCTTGGTATTCAAAAAGAAGATGATGATGAAACATATGTAAATGCTCAAATATATCCAAATTTTGAAGCTATTAAAGAATATTTAAAAGGAAGTGTTCCCACTAAAGAAGAAATTAGAAAATTAATTTCTGATGTGGTTGCAAGTGTTAATAAAAAACTTCCTAATTACAAACATATTAAAAACTTTGTTATCCGTGATAAAGAATTTGAAAAAACAACTACTCAAAAAGTTAAACGTTATGGCGACAATATGAAAATCAAATAAGAGATATCTTTTATATATTACAATAAAAAACTACTATGTTATATAGTAGCTTTTTTTGGTGGCTTGAAGTGGAATCGAACCACTGACACAGGGATTTTCAGTCCCTTGCTCTACCAACTGAGCTATCAAGCCATATAAAAAAATGGCGACCTGGAACGGGCTCGAACCGTCGACCTCTAGCGTGACAGGCTAGCGTTCTAACCAACTGAACTACCAGGCCGTAAAACATGGTGGTCGCTACAGGGCTCGAACCTGTGACCCCCTGCTTGTAAGGCAGATGCTCTCCCAGCTGAGCTAAGCGACCATGTCTTCCGACAAGACTTATTATACTAATTTTTTTGATACTTGTCAATAGATTTTTTCAATTTTTTTCATATTTTTTTGAAATAAATTAACAAGGCTGTAAAAGCCTTGCTAATTGTAGATTTGTAGCCTATGCATATGCTTGACGTTTCTTAAAGCTAAGTAGATTTGTAATTTCTTTCTCTGTATTTTTAGATTTTTTAGTTTTTCTTGCTCTTTCTTGTTCCAATTCTCTTTTTTGTTTCTCAGCAACAGATTCACAAATTGCTTTTTGATATGCAAAATGTGTATCTTGAGCTATTTTACTCCAATTATACTCATTTCTTACTTTATTTTTTGCTCTTCTTGTTATATCTGCACATAATTTATGGTCATACAGCAATTCTAATATTGAATCAGCAATAGAATTTGGATTTCCACAATAAGTTTTCATACCATTAACTTTATGCTCTACTATTTCATTTAATCCACCAATATCTGATACAACAACTGGTCTTTCTGAAAGCATTGCCTCTAATGCAACTATTCCAAATGGTTCATATGTACTTGGAAATACTGCAATATCTGCTGCCTTATACATTCTTTGTACATTTTTTCCATTCATATATCCTGCAAAATAAACTTTATTTCCTATTCCTAAATTATTTACTTGTTGTCTTAACTCTTGTTCCATTGCGCCCTTGCCACATATAATAAGTTTAGTATCATGATATCCATTTAAAATTTTAGGCATTGCAGCTATTAAATGTTGTATTCCTTTTTCATATACAAGTCTTCCCATAAACAAAATAATTTTTTCGTTATCCATTGCATATTTTCGTCTGAAATTATAGTCTCTTTCAAATCCATTAAATAAATTTAAATTAACTCCATTTGGCACAACATTTATTTTTTCATATGGTAAACCAAATAATCTTTGTAATTCACCTTTCATATAATTACTATTTACAATTACTTCTGATGCTTCATATGTTAGCATCCATTCTGTATCATTTATATATCTTTGTTGTTCATCATGTATTCCACTATTTCTTCCTGACTCTGTAGCATGTATTGTTGCTACAACTGGTATATTATAAGAATTTTTCAATGTCTTTGCACAATAAGCAACTAACCAATCATGGGCATGTATTACATCAAAATTTCCTTCTTTTAGCATAATTTCATTAGCTTTTGCAATCATATTGAAATTTAATTGTAATATCCAATCAATAAAGTTATTCGGATTTATCATGTAATTATCTACTCTATATACTTTTACCCCTTTATCATCTTCGAAATAAGGTGCATCTCCTTCTCTATAAGTAATTACTGTAACATCATGTCCATCTTTGTGTAATGTTCTTGATAAATCATATACAACTCTTGATATTCCTCCAACAACTCTTGGTGGATATTCCCATGTTAACATTAGTATTTTCATCAAAATTCTCCCT
>CALXFJ010000023.1 GCA_944387565.1 uncultured Clostridia bacterium
ATTTCTGGCTCTTTTTCTGTAATTAAAATTGTATTTTCATAATGTGCTGCCAAACTTCCATCTTCTGTTATTATTGTCCAACCATCATCTAACTCTAAAATGTTAGGTTTTCCTTGAATTACCATAGGCTCAATTGCTAATGTCATACCTGGTTCTAATCTAATTCCTTTTCCAGCTTTTCCATAATTTGGTATTCCTGGATCTTCATGCATTTCTCTTCCTATTCCATGTCCTTGAAATTCTCTTACAACAGAATATCCTTGAGAACGTACATACTCCCCTATTGCATGACATACATCACCAATTCTATATCCCGGTTTTGCATATTTTATTCCTTCAAAAAATGCTTGTTTAGTTACTTCTACTAATCTTTGTGCTTCTTTTGATACTTTTCCAATCATAAATGTTCTCGCTGCGTCACCATTAAATCCATTTTTTAAAGCTACTGTATCAATACTAACAATATCTCCTTCTCTGATTACTTTATGTTTTGAAGGAATTCCATGTATAACTTCATCATTTATAGATATACATATTGATGCTGGAAATGGTGGAACTCCTCTTATTCCTGAATCATATCCTTTTTCTGCTGGAATTGCTCCTTCTCTTCTCATTATTTTTTCTGCTAATTGGTCAACTTCCCAAGTTGTCATACCTGGCTTTATTTTTTCTTCCAACTCTTTATATAATACCGCTACTACTCTACAAGCTTCTCTCATCAGCTGTATTTCTCTTTTAGATTTTATTGTTACCAATTTAATTCATCTCCCATTCTAAATGTTATTTTCTTTTATATATTTAATAACATCTTTTGCAACATCTTGTCCTAATTTATTGATTGTCTTGCTAACTAATGTTGAATATAAATTTCCTTTTTTCTCATAATATTCTATCAAAGGTCTTGTTTGTTCTGTATAAGTTTTAAATCTCTCTTTTACAGTTTCTTCAGTATCATCTTTTCTTTGAATTAGTGGTGAACCACATACATCACAAATTCCTTCTTTTTTTGGTGGGTTTAATACTAAATTATAAACAGTTTTACATTCTTGATTTGAACATATTCTTCTATTTACAATTCTTTCAATTAATTCATCTTCAGGTGTTGTTAAATTTATAACTAAATCAACTTTTTTCCCTTTTTTTTCTAATATTTTATCTAATTCTTCTGCTTGTCTTACAGTTCTTGGAAATCCATCTAAGATTATTCCTTCTTGTACATCAGGGTCCTCTAATCTACTTTCGACTATACCAATAGTTACATCATCTGGTACTAATTGCCCTTTTGATATAAAAGTTTCTGCTAATTTTCCAAGTTCTGTTTGCTCTTTTATGTTTTTTCTGAAAATATCTCCTGTTGATACTTGAGGTATTCCTAACTCTTTTGTTAATATTCCTGCAATTGTTCCTTTTCCTGTTCCTGGCGCTCCTAACATTATTATTATCATATAAACACTTCCTTTGTTATATATTTTAAGGCAATAATAACCTTTATCATATTTATATAATTTATAAACATGATAAAAATTATTAATAAGCAAGACTTTGGGACGTTTATATTGTTTAACGTCCCTACTTATTCTTACTCTAAAAATCCTTTATAATGTCTCATTGCTAATTGAGATTCTAATTGTTGAACAGTTTCTAGTGCTACTCCTACAACGATTAATATTGATGTTCCACCAAAAGCTATATTTAGGCTTGTAAATCTTAATAACATTGGTATTATTGCTATCAATGCTAAGAAGAATCCTCCAAACCATGTAAGCTTTGATATTATTGAAGATAAATATTCTGTTGTTGGTTTTCCTGCTCTTATTCCTGGAATGAATCCACCGTTTTTCTTTATATTACTTGATACTTCTGCTGGATTAAATGTTGCATAAGTATAGAAAAATGTAAATCCTACAATTAACAATAGATATACCAAAGCATTTGCTATAGAATATCCAATTGGAACACTTGATGTTGATGTTGCAATTGAGAAATTATATAGTCCTGCTAAAAATCCTGTTTGATTTGCTATATCTGGTACAAATATTTGTATAATCATAGCTGGGAATGTCATAAATGATGATGCAAAGATTACTGGCATAACACCTGCCATAGCAAGTTTTAATGGAATATGAGTACTTTGTGCTCCCATCATTTTTCTTCCTACTACCTTTTTAGAATATTGTACAGGTACTCTTCTCTCTGCTTGTTGTACAAATACAACACCTGCTACTAAAATAATAGCTCCTATTACAATTCCTATAGCTGTTAATAATCCAGTTGTACTAAATCCTGCTTCTGGCATAATCAAGCCCCATAATGTTGTAACTAAACTTGGTAAACCTGATATAATACCTATAAAAATTAATAGTGAAATTCCATTTCCAATTCCTCTCGCTGTGATTTGTTCTCCTAGCCACATTAAGATTGATGTACCAGTAACTAATCCAGTTACAACTAATACACCTGTTAAGAAGCTGTTGTTTACAAATATACCTGTTGAGCTATATGATAAGTATATACCAATTCCCTCTACTAAAGACAAAATAATAGTTAATATTTTTGTATATCTATTTATTTTTTGTCTTCCAGCTTCTCCGCCTTCTTTAGTTAGCTTCTCAAGTGATGGGATAATCATAGCTAATAATTGAATAACAATTGATGCTGTAATATAAGGAGTAATTGACATTGCAAATACAGAAAATCTTGAAAAAGCACCTCCTGAAATCAAGTCAATTAATCCTGCTATTCCAGTTGTATTACTCATAGCTTCGTTTAATGCTATGCTATTTACTCCAGGCACTGTTATATAGCATCCTAATCTAAATACAACTACTAATAATAATGTATATAATAATTTTTTTCTAACATCAGGTGTCTTTAACGCATTTTTTATTGTTTTAAACAATTAAACCACCTCTGCCTTTCCGCCTAAAGCTTCAATTTCTTCTTTTGCTTTTGCAGTAAATCTTTTAGCTTTAACATTTACTTTTTTCTCTAATTTTCCAGTTGCTAAAATAACAATACCGTCATTTATTTTTCCGATAATTCCTTCTTCTAATAAACTTTCAGCTGTAACATCAGTATTTTTTACTTCGTTTAACATCTTTAATGTTACTTCTGTATATGTTTTTGCATGTATATTAGTAAATCCTCTTTTTGGTAATCTTCTAAACAATGGAGTTTGACCACCTTCGAATCCACGTCTTACTCCTCCACCACTTCTAGATTTTTGTCCTTTTTGACCTCTTCCTGAAGTTTTACCATTTCCTGAGCTAATACCACGACCAACTCTATTTCTTTTAACTTTTTTTACAGCTGGTTTTAATTCGTCTAATTTCATTTATGCATTGCACCTCCTTCTTATAAATAGCATATATTAAATTATAAAATTTCTTCTACTCTTTTTCCTCTTTTTTTAGCTACTTGCTCAACTGTTTGCATTGATTTTAATCCTTCTAATGTAGCATAAACAACATTTCTTGGATTATTTGTTCCAATAACTTTTGTTCTTATATTTCTATATCCAGCAAGTTCAAGTACAGGTCTTACACTTCCTCCTGCAATAAGTCCACTACCTATTTCTGCTGGTTTTAATAAAACTTTAGCACTTCCAAAAGTTCCTACAAATTCATGAGGTACTGTTGTATTTACAATTGGTACTTCAACTAAGTTTTTCTTAGCTTCTTGAATAGCTTTTCTAATTGCATCTGGAACTTCAGCTGCTTTACCATTTCCAACACCTACATGACCATTTTCATCGCCAACAACAACAACTGCACTAAATCTAAAAGTTCTACCACCTTTTACAACTTTAGCAACTCTGTTAATTGCAACAACTTTTTCTTTTAATTCATTTTTTTCTTCCATAGGTTTTAGTTTTTCCTCCTTTTTGATAATCTCATTATATCGTTAGATTAATTTAATTACAAATTTTTTATTAAATATTTTAATTTAAGAATTAAACATTAATTCTAGTGCCTGTAACTCATTTCATTCGTAACAGTTAGTCTAATGTTCACAAATGCTTTTAGCATTTGTGTCTAGTGCCTGTAACTCATTTCATTCGTAACAGGACACTTAGAATTTCAATCCGCCTTCTCTTGCAGCTTCTGCTAATTCTTTAACTACACCATGATATATATATCCTCCACGGTCAAAAACTACTGTTTCAATTTTCTTGTCAAGTGCTTTTTTTGCAATTAAAGCTCCTAGCTCTTTTGCTGCTTCTTTATTTGCATGTTTATTCTTTACTTCTTTATCTAATGTTGAAGCTGCTACTAATGTATTTCCTGCAACATCATCGATAACTTGTACATATAGATTTGTATTACTTCTATATACACATAATCTTGGTCTTTCAGCTGTTCCAGATATTTTTCTTCTTACTCTAGCATGTCTTCTTGTTCTTTCCATTTTTCTATCTGTTTTCTTAACCATTTTCTTACTCCTTTCTTAAAAATTTTAATTTTTAAGTATGTAATTCTCTTATCTATAAATTACTAACAATTATTTTGGTCTATTTACCTGTTTTTCCTTCTTTGCGTCTAATAACTTCATCAGCATATTTAATACCTTTTCCACCATATACTTCTGGTGGTCTCTTAGCTCTTATTTCAGCTGCTGTTTGACCTACTAATTCTTTATCAATTCCTTTTACAATTATTGTATTAGGGTTTGGAACATCAAAAGTAATTCCTTCTGGTGCATCAAATAATACTGGATGTGAAAATCCTAATGATAAATTTAAACCATTTCCTTGTTTTGCTACTTTATATCCAACTCCATTAATTTGTAATTCTTTACTATATTCATGAACAACACCTGTTATCATATTAGTGATTAAAGTTCTTGTTAAACCATGTAAAGATTTATTTTTTGGTTGATCATCTATTCTTGTAACTTTAATTTCATTTCCTTCCATCTCTAAAGAAATATTTTCATGTATATCTCTTTCTAATGTACCTTTTGGTCCCTTTACAGTAATATGTTTACCATCTATTTTAACTTCTACGCCATCTAATACTGTAATAGGTTTATTTCCTATTCTTGACATGTCAGGTTTTCCCTCCTTCTTTTTTTATACAATTACACTGTTTATATTTCACATAGCATACTAAAATTTGTAACAGGCAAAGCCTTAACAACTTCAGCAATTACCATACATAAGCTAATACTTCTCCACCAATCCCTAATTCTCTTGCTTCTTTATCTGTTTTTAATCCTTTTGATGTTGAAATAATAGCAATTCCTAATCCATTTAATACTTTTGGCAATTCGTCCTTAGTCGCATAAACTCTTAAACCTGGTTTACTTATTCTTCTTAAACCATCTATTACTCTTGTTCCTTTTTCATCATATTTAAGAGTAATTCTTATAGTTCCTTGTGCGTTATCTTTTATTTCTTCATAAGATTTTATATAACCTTCTTTAAACAATATTTCAGCTATTCCTAATTTCATATTTGAAGCAGGAATATCAACTGTTTTGTGTTTTGAACTATTTGCATTTCTTATTCTTGTTAACATATCTGCTATCGGATCTGTAATGTTCATTAATTACTTACCTCCTTTTCTTTCTCATTATCTATCCTATAACGTGTTAATTTTAACCATTAACATACTAAATTTACCAACTAGATTTTTTAACTCCTGGTATCTCTCCCTTATGAGCTAATTCTCTAAAGCATACACGGCATATACCATATTTTCTTATATAACCATGTGGTCTACCACATAATTTACATCTAGTATATTCTCTAGTTTTGTATTTTTGTGGTCTAGCTTGCTTAATTTTCATTGATTTTTTAGCCATAGTCTGTATTTCTCCTTTCCTTGACTAATTATAAAATGAATTTTATTTTCTGTTTTTAAAAGGCATTCCTAAAAGTGTTAATAATTCTTTAGCTTCTTCATCAGTATTTGCTGTTGTTGCAAATACAATGTCCATACCTCTTACTTTGTCAACTTTATCATACTCAATCTCTGGGAAGATTAATTGTTCTTTAATACCTAATGAATAATTTCCTCTTCCATCAAATGAATGTTCAGAAACTCCTCTAAAATCTCTAACTCTTGGAAGTGCTACATTAAATAATTTGTAAGCAAAATCATACATTTTATCATTTCTTAATGTAACTTTGCATCCTATATTTGCACCTTCTCTTAATTTAAATGCTGCTATTGATTTTTTAGCCTTTGTTACTACTGGTCTTTGTCCAGTAATTAAAGTTAAATCATTCATTGCATTTTCTAAAGCTTTTGGATTTTCTTTTAAATCTCCTAATCCTATATTAATTACTATTTTATCAAGTTTTGGAACTTGCATAATTGATTTATATCCGAATTTTTTCATTAATGCTGGGACTACTTCATTTTGATATTGTTCTCTTAGTTTTTCCATTATCTAAAAGTCCTCCTTTCTTATTTTAATTTTGCTCCACATTTTTTACAAACACGAACTTTTTGATCTTTTTCAATGCTATATCCAACTTTAGTTGTTTTTCCACATTTTGGACATACAACATTAACTTTTGAACTTGGTATACTGCATTCCACTGATATAATTCCACTTTCGTCTCCTTGTTTTCTAGCTTTAACATGTTTTTTTCTAACATTTACGCCTTTAACAATTACTTTATTAACTTTTGGAATTACTTCTAGAACTTCTCCTGTTTTACCCTTATCATTTCCTGATAAAACTTGAACGTTGTCTCCTTTTTTTATTCTCATTAGAGCTTGCCTCCTTTTCTATATTTTTCAAGGTTTCTATTCTTTCTTTGCTCTATAGTATCTTTATAAATTAAAGTACCTCTGGAGCTAATGAAAGTATTTTCATATAATCTTTTTCTCTTAATTCTCTTGCAACTGGTCCGAATATACGTGTTCCTCTTGGTGTTCCATCTTCTTTTATTATTACAGCTGCATTTTCATCAAATTTTACATATGAACCATCTGCTCTTCTTAAACCGTTTTTTGATCTAACGATAACAGCTTTTACAACATCACCTTTTTTAACAACTCCTCCTGGTGTTGCTGATTTAACAGAAGCAACTATTACATCTCCAATGTTTGATGTTTTTCTATAAGAACCACCTAAACATCTAATACACATAATTTCTTTTGCTCCAGTATTATCTGCTACCTTTAGTATTGTTTGTTGTTGAATCATTAATGGCTCCTCCTTTCCTATTTAACAATTGCTTTTTCTACAACTTCAACTACTCTCCATCTTTTTTCTTTAGAAAGTGGTCTTGTTTCCATTACTTTTACTTTATCACCTATTTGGCAAACATTTTCTTCATCATGTGCTTTTAATTTATAAGTATTTTTAACTGTTTTTCCATATTTTTTATGGCTTACACTTCTTTCAACAGCTACTACAACTGTTTTATCCATTTTATTAGATACTACAGTTCCTATCATAACTTTACGAAGATTTCTTTCTTCCATTTAGATTTCTCCTTTCTTTAAGCTTTTTTACTATCAAGCATTTTTCTTTCTGTTAATACTGTATTTATTTTAGCTATATCTCTTTTAACTTCTTTTATTTTCATTGGATTATCTAATCCATTTGTAGCTAAACTAAATTTTAATTTAAATAATTCTGTTTTTAGTTCACCTAATTCTTTCTCTAAATCTGGTGAAGACATTTCTCTTATTTTATTTATCTTCATCATTTTCACCTACCTTTTCAGTTTCTCTTGTTACAAATTTTGTTTTATTAGGTAGTTTATTCATAGCAAGTCTTAGAGCTTCTCTTGCGATATCCTCTGATACACCAGCAATTTCAAACATTACTCTTCCTGGTTTTACAACTGCTACCCAACTTTCTGGGGCTCCTTTACCTTTACCCATACGAGTACCAATTGGTTTTGATGTTAAAGGTTTATCTGGGAATACTTTAATCCAAACCTTTCCACCTCTTTTTATATAACGTGTCATAGCAACTCTGGCTGCTTCGATTTGGTTTCCTGTAACTAATGCTCCTGTTACAGCTTGAACACCATATTCTCCATCAGTAACTCTATTTCCTCTTGTTGCTTTTCCTCTCATTCTACCTTTTTGCATTTTTCTATGTTTTGTTCTTTTTGGCATTAATGGCATTATTTGTCTCCTCCTTCCACTTTCTTTTCTGGAAGAATTTCTCCTTTATATATCCAAACTTTTACACCTATTTTTCCATATGTTGTATTTGCTTCAGCAAATCCATAGTCAATATCAGCTCTTAAAGTTTGTAATGGTATATTTCCTTCTTTATAGAATTCTGTTCTAGCCATGTCAGCTCCACCTAATCTTCCAGATACAGCTGTTTTAATTCCTAATGCTCCTGCTTTTACAGATTTTTGCATGCATTGTTTCATGGCACGTCTGAATGAAATTCTTCTTTCTAGTTGATTTGCAATATTTTCAGCAACTAATTGTGCATCTGTATCAACATTTTTTACTTCTACAATATTTAAATTAATATCTTTATTAATTAATTTAGTTAATTCTGCTTTTACGCTTTCTACTCCTGCTCCACCTTTTCCTATGATAATTCCTGGTTTAGCAGCATATACATTTGCTTTTACAGCTTTTGCTGTTCTTTCTATTTCAATTTTAGAAATTCCAGCAAGATATAATTTTTTCTTTAAAAATTTACGGATTTTTTGATCTTCTACTAAATAATCAGCAAAATTCTTTGAATCTGCATACCATTTAGAATTCCAATCTTTTATAATTCCTACTCTAAATCCTGTTGGGTTAACTTTTTGTCCCATGCTATTTTAAGCCTCCTTTTCTTTTAAAACTATAGTTATATGACTTGTTCTTTTTCTAATTCTAACTGCTGAACCTTTTGCTGCTGGTCTAATTCTTTTTAATGTTGGACCTTGGTTAGCATAAATTTCAGCAACATATAAATTTTCTGTTTTCATATCATGGTTATTTTCAGCATTTGCTATTGCTGATTTTAATAATTTTTCAAGTAATTCTGATGCAGCCTTTGGTGTGAATTTTATTATTGCTAAAGCTTCGTTTACATCTTTTCCTCTTATTAAATCTGCTACTATTTTAACTTTTCTACTTGAAATTCTAGCATATTTAAGAGTTGCTCTTGCTTCATTTCTTACAATTGTTTCTTGCTCTTGCACTTTTCTTTCCCTCCTTAACTAATCGTTAATATTCTTTGAAGTCTTTTATTTATTTTTAATTACTAGTTTTTATTTTCCTGTTTTTGTAGTTTTATCACCTACATGACCTTTGAAAGTTCTTGTAGGAGCAAATTCACCTAGTTTATGACCAATCATTTCTTCTGCTATATATACTGGAACATGTTTTCTTCCATCATGTACAGCAATTGTATGTCCTACCATTTGTGGATAAATTGTTGAAGCTCTTGACCATGTTTTAATTACTTGTTTTTCTCCTGTTTCATTCATCGCTTCTATTCTTTTTAATAATCTTTCTTCTACAAATGGTTTTTTCTTGCTTGATCTTGACATATTAAAATGTCCTCCTTTCCAGAGTATTTTTACTTTTCCTTTTTCAAGGAAGTCAAAAAACATTTATTTCATGTTTTTTGACTAAGCTACCTTTAAATAATTAGCTTTATTTACTGTTTCTTCTCTTAACAATAAATTTATTTGATGCTTTCTTTTTATTTCTTGTTTTATATCCTAGAGCTGGTTTACCCCAAGGTGTTAATGGTCCTGAATGTCCTACTGGAGCTTTTCCATCTCCACCACCATGTGGGTGGTCAACTGGGTTCATAACAGAACCTCTAACTGTTGGTCTAATTCCCATATGTCTTTTTCTACCAGCTTTACCTAGTTTGATATTTTCATGTTCGCTGTTTCCAACTACACCTATTGTAGCTCTACATTTAACTAAAACTAATCTCATTTCTCCTGATGGAAGTCTTACATGAGCATATTTTCCTTCCTTAGCCATTAATTGTGCACTTTGTCCTGCTGCTTTTGCTAATTTTCCACCTTGTTTTGGATTTAATTCTATGTTATGGATTAATGTACCTACTGGTATACTACTAATTGGCATACAATTTCCTGGTTTTATATCAACATTTTCACCTGAAATTACTTTGTCTCCATCTGTTAATCCTTCTGGAGCTAATATATATGCTTTTTCTCCATCTTCATATTGAATTAAAGCTATGTTTGCACTACGATTAGGATCATATTCGATTCCTATTATAGTTGCTTCCATATTATCTTTCATTCTTTTGAAATCTACTATTCTATATTTTTGTCTATTTCCACCACCTTGATGTCTTACAGTAATTCTACCATATGAATTTCTACCTGCATTTTTCTTTTTCTTTGCAAGTAATGATTTTTCAGGAGTTTTCTTTGTGATTTCTGAAAAATCAGAAACTGTCATATTTCTTCTTGATGGTGTATATGCATTAAAATGTTTTACTGCCATTTTCTTTCTCTCCTTTTTATTATTTGTTTTCCTGGTTCTTTCCAGATAATTTTAAATCATTAAAATCTTTTTCTAATGAAGATAATCTCACTTTGTTCGATTATCAAAGTTATCCGTAGCTTGCTACGCTTCGCACGGCTAACTTTTTACGCACCCATAAATTCATCAATTGAATCTTTATATTTTTTACTTACTTTTGTTAGTTTTCCACCTTTTGCTAAATATGTCTTTTCTTCTGGATTTGTATCAATTGTTACAATTGCTTTTTTCCAATCAGAAGTTTTTCCCACATGGTAACCAACTCTTTTGTTCTTTCCATTTACATTTATTGTATTTACTCTTAATACTTTAACATTAAAAAGTTTTTCAACAGCTTTTGCTATTTCAACTTTTGTTGCTTTTTTGTTTACTTTGAAAGTGTATTTTCCTTCTTGTAATTCGTCATTACTTTTTTCAGTAACAACTGGTGCTATTATAATATCTTCTGCTAACATTACGCATACACCTCCTCTAATTTTTTAACAGTATCAACTGGTAAAATTAGATTTCCATATTTTAATAAATCAAAAATATTTATATTATTTGCAGAAATAGTTTTTACTCCTTCAATATTTCTTGCTGACATAACAACATTTTTATTGTTTTCAGGAAGAATTATTAATGTTTTTCCTTCTACTTTTAATGCTGTTAACGCATTTACCATTGATTTTGTTTTTATTTCTTTTAATTCTAATTTGTCTACAACTGTTAATTCTTTTTCTAATACTTTAGAACTTAAAACAGATTTAATAGCAAGTCTTTTTTCTTTTTTATTTATTGTGTATTTATATGAACGTGGTTTTGGTCCTAAAGCAACACCACCTTTAATCCATTGAGGTGCTCTTGTTGAACCTTGTCTTGCTCTACCTGTTCCTTTTTGTCTCCATGGTTTTTTACCACCACCTGATACTTCAGCTCTTGTTTTTGTGCTTTGTGTACCTTGTCTTTGATTTGCTAAATAGTTTTTTAATACGCTATGAACTATATTTTCATTTGGTTCAATTCCAAAAACACTATCAGCTAATTCAATATCACTTACTTTTTTGCCTTCTATATTATATACGTCTATTTTTGGCATTTTTTTATCCTCCTTCCTTTCTATTTACTAGCCTTTACTGCTGATTTTACTTTTAAGATAGTTCCTTTAGCTCCTGGAACACTACCTTTTACTAATATTACATTTTTATCTGTATCAACTCTTACTACATCAAGATTTTGAATAGTAACTGTTACTCTTCCCATATGTCCTGGTAATTTCTTTCCTTTGAATACTCTACCTGGTGTTGATCTTTGTCCCATAGAACCTGGTCTTCTATGATACATAGAACCATGTGTCATAGGTCCTCTACTTTGTCCATGTCTTTTGATAACACCTTGGAATCCTTTTCCTTTTGATGTTCCTTGAACATCTACTTTTTCTCCTGCTGTAAAAATATCTACTTTTACTTCGTCTCCTACTTTGTAGTTTGCAACATCATCTGTTCTGAATTCTCTTAAATGTTTTCTATTTTCTATTTTTGCTTTTGCAAAATGTCCAGCTTCTGGTTTATTAATACGATTAGCTTTAACTTCTCCATATCCTAATTGGATTGCATTATAGCCATCTGTTTCTGTTGTTTTTACTTGTGCTACAATATTTCCTGCAGCTTCGATAACTGTTACAGGTATAACATTTCCTTTTTCATCAAAGATTTGTGTCATACCAATTTTCTTTCCGATAATTCCTTTCATTTTGTTCATTTCCTCCTAACTATTGGCTGATATTTGAATTTACTATTATAAGTATATCAGCTTGGTCTTTGTTTTTCTTAAATTTAATAACTATAATTTGATTTCAATATCAACACCAGCTGGTAACTCTAATTTCATTAAGCTATCTACTGTTTTTTGTGTTGGATAAAGAATATCGATTACTCTTTTATGTGTTCTCATTTCAAATTGTTCTCTTGAATCTTTGTCTTTGTGTGGAGAACGTAAAATTGTTACGATTTCCTTTTGTGTTGGTAATGGAATAGGACCTGAAACCTTTGCTCCTGTTTTTTTAGCAGTATCTACTATCTTTTCAGCAGACTGATCTAAAACCACATGGTCATATGCTTTAAGTCTTATTCTTATTTTTTCACTTGTTGCTACTGTGTTTGCCATTGTAATTTTCCCTCCTTTATACTAATGTTATTTAATTACCGTGGCAAGTTAAAACGCACTCTGGTGTTTTGATTATCACCTATATAAAAACCCAAAATACGCATGATGATTCTGGGATAAGCGCTATAATATGTATACAAAAAAACTATGTTTTTTGTATAAGTCATCCGTAGCTCACTATGTTTGCACGGCTAACTTAACTTACCGCCTGGTCTTTGCCATGACATACTCCACTAAAGTTCCCTCCATCCTCACTTCTGTAGGGATGTAGCCACATTTAGCTTCATCGCTTAATTCATGCTCATATATTATACAATGCTTTTTGCTCTATGTCAACAGATTTTTCCAAATTTGTTAAAGTTTTTATGTGAATTGGTTGCAGCCAAAATACTTAAAGAAAAATGAGTATCTAAAATATATTAAATAGCCTATACTTATAGTTGCTCTATAGATATTACAGACTCTTTATATATAAATTTAATAATCAAAAACTTTTTTTAATACTTCTTTATATCTTTTAAAAATAGGATGGTTTTTATCAACTCCATTAATACAGCTTTCATAAACATTTGTATAATACCATTTTTGTTTTTCTTTTCCTCTTTTTAAAGAATTAAATTCTTTTTCTTCTCCATATAATTCAATACAATCAGATAAATCTTCTAAATTACTAATCTTATCACAAGCTACTATTAATTTTGAACCTAAAGGGGCATTTTTTATTTGTTCTATAGTATGTCTTTTTCTTTCTTCCCATTCTAATGATTTATCAGGTTCAGATGCATCATAAACATAATCTCTAACTTTCTTGCCAAATTCTCTTTTGATATCATCAAATTCATAAGGAGTATCTTCTACTACATCATGTAGAATTCCCGCAGCTACCACATCTTCATCACAACCATTTCTTTGTAAAATCATCCCTACAGTAAATGGATGAAAAATCATATTTACATCTTCTACTTTTCTTTTTTGATTTTTATGTGCCTTTGTCGCAAAATAAATTGCATATTCAATTTTATCTTTTCCTCTATACATATTAATCCCTCCTTGGGAATTATATATGATTCTTTTTAATTTTTCAACAATATGTTTACTTTTTTCCCTAAAAGTGCTAATATTTATTTGTAATATTCACTTTAGGAAAAGGCGGTTTGTATGATTATACATCACTTACCATTAGTTGTCGAATTTCTCGGAACTCCAGAAGCTGGGAAAACCACAACAATTCATCGGTTAGAAAAAGTTCTTTCAAATAAATATAGAACTTTAATAAACCAAGAATCTGCCGAATTACTTCCTACTGTCTTTAAAAAAGGTAGTTTAGAAGCTAATTTTTGGATGAGATTAAAGACTTTTCAGAGTCTTTTAGAAAAGCAAGTATCCAAAAATAAATATGATATACTACTTATTGATAGAGGATTAGTAGATGCTTTTTTCTGGGATTTTTTTTATAAAAATACAGGTATCATAACTTCTAATCAAGTTAAATATACTAATACTTTTATAAAAAATATTGGATTAGAAATTCCAAACTTAGTTGTTATCTTAACAACTACTCCAGAAGAAGCATTAAGACGCAGAGGCGGCGAAGGTCGCATTGTTACAATGGATTTTTTGAAAGATTTTAATCATTTGCTTCATTCTTTCAAAGAAACAATACCTTGTCCTTCATTTTATTTGGACACAACTGGTATTTCTAATGATGAAGTAATTGATATTCTTCTCAAAGAATTCGAAAAAATATAAACTAACAGCTTCAAATTTAATTGTGATAAACAAATAAATTTGAAGCTGTTTTTATTTTAAATGTTTATTTTATTATTTTATCTATTGATTTTTCTCTCATTTCTTTAATTAATCTACAACTTTCATTTAATTGTTTTTGTTCTTCCTCATCTAAATCTAAATACAACAATTCTCTTACACCTTTACTATTTATTATTGCTGGTACTCCAATATAAATGTCATCTTGTCCATATTCACCATCTTTTAAATAAGTAGATACTGTTAATATTGAATTTTCATTATTTAAAACTGCTTTTACTAAACGATTTAGAGACATACCTATTCCATAGTATGTAGCTTTTTTCTTTTCAATAATTTCATAAGCTGCGTTTACAACTGCTTTATGTATCTTCTTTAAATCTTCCATTGGATAGTGATTATCTTTCATTACATCACTTATTTTTTTACAACCAACATAAACATGTTTCCAAGGAACAAATGAAGAATCTCCATGTTCTCCCATTATATATGCATGTATATTTTTACTTGATATTTTTAAATAATCTGCCATTAAATAACGTAATCTTGCTGTATCTAAAACAGTTCCTGAACCTATTACTTTATTTTTTGGTAATCCAGATACTTTTGCAACTACATATGTCATTAAATCTACAGGATTACTTGCAACTATAATTATCCCATCAAATCCACTAGCCATAAGGCTCTCTGTAATTTGTTTCATTATTTTTGCATTAACTTCTGCAAGTTCTAATCTTGTTTGTCCTGGTTTTTGTGCCACACCAGCTGTTATAACTGCTACTTGTGCATCTTTACAATCATCATAATCACCGGCTTTTATAACCATTTTCTGTGGTGCGTATGGTAATCCATGTGCTAGGTCCATTTCTTCTCCTTTAGTTTTATCTTTGTCTATATCTATTAGTATAAGTTCATTTACTCCTCCTTGGTTTAACATTGAATAAGCCATACTCATTCCAACAAAACCTGTTCCTATTAAAGCAACTTTACCTTTTTTCATATAACCCAACTCCTTAATCTATATTTTCTGGGTTCATTATAGCACTATTTATTTAAAATTAAAATATTTCAAATTAATTATTTTACTTTTTTTGTAAATTGTGATATAATCCTTTTGAAAAATCAAAGTAAGGAGTGCTTTTATATGAGTTCTAATTCAAATAATGCTACTACTTTGGCTGAAGATAAAGTGTTAATCTTATATATTCTAAATTTAATGGATAGAGAGATTGCTCAAGATAATTTGTTTAAAATAATTACATCAATTAATGACATGAACTATTTTATTTTCAAACAAATTTTAACAGATTTAATAGATTCCAAATTAGTAGGTACTTATACTAAAGAAGAAGAACCTGTTGTAGAAATAACAACAGAAGGTAAAAATGCATATGCTCTTACAGAAGATGTATTGCCAGGAATATTAAAACTAAAAGCTGATAATATTTATAAAAAAGAAGTTGCTTCCATTGAAGAAGAAGCTTCCGTTATTGCTGAATTTATTCCTAAAAATGAAAATAATTATACTGTAAAATGTAAAATCGTAGAGAAAAATGATACTATTTTTGAAGTAAAAACTTTTGTTGGTTCTAGAGAAAGAGCAAAAAAAATTGTAGATAATTGGAACAAAAGTGCAAATCAAATATATCCCCAAATTTTAAATATGCTATTAAAAGAGGAAAAATAAAAACACCTTGATAAAAAAGGTGTTTTTATACTATTATACATATTATTAAAAATATAATTAGTTTTATTGCAAATGTTAAATACATTCTATAATGTATATATTTTATACCAACATTATTTAATTCTCCAAAATTATTTATCATTTTATTTGTCTCTTCTTTTGATGAAAATTTCTCTTCTTCCATATATTCTTTAGCCAAATATTTTGCTTTTATCATCGCATCATTTTCTAGATACATTCTTACAATAAACCATACAAATGCAAATAAAATAAATATTGCTAAAAACATCATTTTAAAAGGTAATAAATTTAAAATTGCTAATATACATATTACTAAATAATATAACAAATATATATTTGAAAATATAAAATTGAATAATAATATTCTTCTATCTTGAACAGAATGTAGGCATTCATGTGCTATTGTTTGTATTCTTGTATATGTTTTACTCACATTTCCTATCGATATTTTATTAGTTACTGCTATATACAAACTTGATTCAGAATCTTTATTTTCTTCTATTTCTACTTTTTCATTATTTAATATTTTTAAATATTTTTTACATATAGTAATATTATCTGGATATTTTTGGGCTATTTTCTCTAGTTCTTCATTAGTTGCAAGTACTTTTATTTTTTTAGCACTTGTTCCTAGTAAAAACCAAAGTAAAATCAAAAATATAATTGATATAAAAAGTATTATTGCAAACTCCATTTTTACTCCTTATTCCATAACATCACGTATTGCTTCACCTATTATTTTATTAACATCTGCAATTAGAATATTAAATTTAGTTTCTGCATCAAAAAATCTTTTAGCTTCTTCATTTTGAACTAATTCTGCATATTCATTTTGCATCTCTTTATATTTTTCTTCATTGTTTTTTCCTGTTTGCATCATTTCCAATTGAACTTCATATCTTAATTTTTCAAATTTTTGCATTTTTTCCTTTAATTCATGATTTAGATTTAAAGCTTCTTTTGCCATTTTATAATTAACATATTCTTCTGATTGTTTTATTTCACTTGCTAACCTATTTGCTGTATCATAAACATTCATCTTATATCCCTCTCTTTATATTAGTTTACTGTATTGCTAGATGTTGTAGCGCCTTCATCTTCTGAGCCTTCTATTACTACATTACTATCTGTAGGACAAATATGTACAAAAGTATTTCCATCATTTACTTCTATTATATTTCCTTGTAAATCAGTATAAACTGTTTTTTCATCTCTTGCTTGTTTTGTACATTTTATTTTTATTGCTTTTCCATTTGTTATGTAATAGCCATCAAATGTTCCTATATTTTTTAATCCTTGTCTTCCTTTATTTTCTGAATCTGTTAAAGTATAGTTATCACAAAATGTTATTATTATATTTTTAGTAGTAATTGTATTTCCTGTTGTCCAGTCAGTTTGTTCTTTATCCCTTGCATATCTTTCATATACTTTATTTTGTTCATCATAATAATATTCAACTGTTTGAAGTTGTGAATGAGGTATTGTTACTTTTAATGCACTCTCTCCATCTTTCAAATTAACCTCATTTGTTACATAATTTAATACACTAGTTTCAGTTGAAGTTGTTTTATATTTCTTGCTTTCTGCTGATTTTAATAATTTTTCTGTACTAGTTACCGCATTATGTGGTGCTGCTTTATCGCTTACTCTCCAGAATGTTGTTCCGTCTTCTGAAATTC
This sequence comes from uncultured Clostridia bacterium, assembly GCA_944387565.1. GTDB lineage: Bacteria > Bacillota > Clostridia > TANB77 > CAG-508 > CAG-269. The sequence goes on from CALXFJ010000023.1 coordinate 17,754, forward strand.
CGTTAATATCATCTATATCATATTTTTTAATATCACTTTCTGCTTGTGGACTTTGTCCAAAATGAACATAAATTGCATCATTTTCCATTGCATAATCAAGGAAATAATGTCTTGCACTTCTTACAGGTCCTATTTTATCAACATTTACACCTTTGAACAAAGCCACAAGCCTTGTTTCTCCACCTTCTACAACTATCTCATAAACCATATACGCATCTTGTAATCCAGCTTGTGGCCATGCATCTTTGTGATTATCAATCATAACAGCTATCGGTCTATCATTTCCTTTAAATATTTGTACTTTTTTTTCCTCTACAGCCGCTGTTAACACTTTATTTTCTTCAGTAACAGCCGTAGTTTCTTTATTTTTATCTTTCATTATTTTACAAGCTAATATCACTCCAGCAGCAATTATTAAAATCACTAATATAGCAATTAATATTTTTACTCCACCTTTTTCGCTCATATGTCCTCCTTATTCTCTTGTAATTTTTAAATCATTTAGCACCTTTTCCTCTTTAGGTCTCATCTTCAACTTGTCTTCTTCTTTTATGTGGTCATATCCCATTAAATGATAGAAACCATGAACTAACATATAACTTAGTTCTCTTTCAAAACTATGTCCATATTCTTTTGCTTGTTCTTCTACTCTTTCTATTGATATTATAATATCTCCCAACATATCTTCATGTTCAAAATCATTTTTCTTTATTTTCTCATCTAATTCTTCTTTTTCAAACATAGGAAAAGAAAGAACATCTGTTGCTCTATCTATATCTCTATATTCTTTATTTATTTTCCTAATATTTTCAGGATTTGTTAATGTTACTGTTATACACAAATGTGAATTTTCTAAATGTTCTTCCTCAAAGCATTTTGTTAATACTTTTTTTATTAATTCTTCATATGATTTATTTTCTTCTATATCTTTATATAAAACTTCAAACATATTATGCTACTTCCTTAACTTTAATGTATTTTCCTACAGATTTACAAGAATTTCTTAATTCTCTCATTGCTCCATAATCAACTAGTTTTCTTTTATAATATTTCAAAATTTTACTATAATCTATTTTTTCTTTATCTAATTTTTTCATATCATTTTTTATAAATAATATCTCTTTTTGTTTTACATATTCTATAAAATTAGTTTCTTTTAATTTTGATATTTCTTTATATTTATTCCAGAATTTTTTATATTCTTCTCTTTGTTTTGGAGATTCCCAATATACTTTTGTTGATAATAATTTTACATTATAATCTTCTATTAGATTTATAAGCATTGAATATGCTTTTTCTCTTTTAGTAGCAATTTTAGTATCTTGAACTAAAACTCTTGCATCTTTTAATAATTTTTCATAACATTGTTCTGCAACAATTAATGGTAAACTATGTGTAAATAATTTTCTACTAATTCCTAGTAATACCATATTTTTTTCTATATTATCTCTAGTATCTAATTTTCCAACAGTATATGATTCATATTTTTCATATTCTGCCATTACATTTTTTAAATTTTCATCATAATTAATATCAATTTTTAATGACAATATATTTTGTATGTAATCTTCTAATGTATGAAATATTTTTGTATATATCCAATCTTTAGTTGAATTATACATATTTATTGTGTCTGCTACTTTTATTGAATAATTCTTTAATATTGATTTGTATAAAGAATCCATTTTTGAAATATAAAAATTATAATACTTTTCTTTCACTTTTTCTTTAGCATTTAATTTTACACTTTCAAAATCTAATTCTAATAAATATTTTTGTTTTCTGTATTTATATTCTATGTATTCATTTTCTTTTAAACTTGTAACTTCATAATATCTAGCCATTGCATCTTGTTCGAACTCAGATGCTGTTCCGTTTTTTACTTTTTTATAAATAGAATCCATAACATATTTATCTAGTGACTCTAAATATGCTTCATATGCTGAATCATATTTTTTCTCTAGTTCTTCTTTATTATAATTATCATTATCTTGAGTATAATTTTCAAAGGCTTTTATGAGACTATTTCTTTTTATGGATATTAACATTCCATTAATTCCTATCCTTGTAGGTATTAATAATTTTGTTATTGTATTTGTAATCTTATTAAAAAAGCTTCTATCTGCTCCAACTATTCTAAGGCTTCTTTCTTCCATAACTATCATCCCTTCAAAACACTATTTTTTCATTTGTACCTATGTTTTCTAATACTTCATATGTAACATACACTTCAACGCCATCTTCTTGTTCATAGGTATTAATGTTCTTATTTACAATTTTATCTTTATTTTCTATTTCTTCATCCAATTTCTTTTCTAACTCTTCTATCCCTATGTTTTTAGCTTCCTCTACTGTGTATTGTTTTTTCACTTCTTCTTTTTCTTTATAAGTAGTTTTTACTATCGAAATTGGTAAATAAAAATTAGAAAATAGCTTGACTTTATTCTCCGTTTCTATTGTATCATAAATTTTAAATTTTGAATACTTTTTTGTAAAATTTATTTGAAAATTGTTAATTTTTATACTGTATTTATTTTCTTCATTTCCTGTAAGTTGTGTTTGCGTAAGATTATATGGAATTTTTTTACTTTCTGTATACCAAACTTTTGCCTCTATTTCACCTTCTGCATGAACATATCTAACACCTGTAAATTTTCCTTCCATCCACCCATTTATTAAAACATCTCCTTCCTTCACAGTATCTCCTACTTTTACATTTGCTGTTCCATTTTGTGCATTTATTTTTGTAATTACTCCTGATTTATTTGATACAATATTACAATATTCATCTTCATCTATTATATCTGGTTTTTCAGCAGCTTTTACTAATTTTACAATTACATTAGTACCTTTCATTTCTATTCCCATCCATGCTACATCTTTTCTTTCAAGTCTCACTTTATTAATTATTTCTTTAGTGTTTACTTTTGATTTTAATGTGCCTATCTTTAATCCAGCATTTTCAATATCTTGAGCTATATCTTCTAAACTTTGCCCATTTTCTTCTATGATATCCACATTCCATACAAAATTTGAGGATAAAGCTATTAATATAACGACTATTAATAGTAAAAATATAAATATTTTTCTTTTCTTATATCTATGTAATAAAAATGGTAGCCCCTTTTTATTTTGTATTTTTATTTTACAACCTGTTTTCTTTGCAATTTTACAAATATCTTTAAATTCATTTGCCCTTACATTTAAACATAAAAATATGTTTTTATTTCTTTTTAAACTCCATATTGTTATTTTTTGGCTTTTACATATATTAATAAATCTTTCTATATAATATCCTTCTATTGATATTCTTAAATAACCGAAGTATGTAACTAACTATTATTTTTATAAGCATAGTTTAATCTCCTTCATCTACTATTCTTTCAATATCTAGACTTTCTATTTTTCCACAAACTTTTATATCATCATTTGTCATGTTTTCTAATCTTAAATTATATCCATTTATGTTTATAATCCCTATATAAGTATTTATTCTTACAAAATATTCTTCATATTCTAATATTCCTTTAAAATTTTCTATTATTAATTCGTCAAATCCTGTTAGTATTATTTTAGGCTCATTAGAATATACTTCTTTAGGCAACTCTAACATTTTATCCATTCTACTATATTTTTTATTTTTCATACCTATATATTCTCCTATTCTTTAAATTCATCTAAAGACTTAAAAACATACCCCATATTTTTTGCTTCTTTTATAACACTATCTAATATATTTGTATTAGTTTTTGAATTTCCATGTAATAACATAATTTCTCCATTATGTAAGTTATCTAATATTTTTTTCTTAGCTTCTTCTTCATTTGGTTGTTTGTCTTCATTCCAATCTTCATATGCAAATGACCACATTACTGTTTTATACCCTAAAGAATTTGTTATTTTTAACGTTCTTTCACTAAATTCTCCTTTAGGTGGTCTTATATATTTCATTTCATAATTAAATTTATTGTAAATAGTAGTATGTAAATCAAGCACTTCTTTTCTTATTTCTTCTTCTGATAAATCAGGCATGCTTTTATGATTTACTGTATGATTTCCTAATTTCTTAATGTCTAATTTTTAGCGATTGATTAACCGCCTATATCATTTATTTATATGTACTCATTTCATCCTAACGTTAGGATAATTTTGAAATTTAAATTTGATTTTTATATTTTTTTCTTTATCAAATTCAATTCTTTCAATTAACTTTTCTAATATCATTTTATTTGGCTTTTCCATCTTTAAGAACTCTTTTGCAATTTGTTTTATTTCTTTAAAATTAATTTTTGGAGATTTTTGATTCGTTTCTTCCAGCTCTTTTTCTATCTCTTTTATGTTTTTTAAAATTTTATTTCGTTCTTTTTGCTTTTTTTCATAGATAATTTTAAAATCTTCTATTTGTATAATTTTATTTATTTTATCTTGATAAATTTCTTCAATTGAATTTTCTATATTTTTTAATGTTTGTTTTAATTCTTGTAGCTTTGTTTGTAATAAATTATTTTTGCTTTTAGATTCTTTTTCTGCTTGTTCATATATTTGTTTTATATCTTTTTCTGAAAAATTTATGTTTTGCATTTCTTCCTTGATTTTCTCATTTACCGCTTCTTCTATCAAATTTGCTGAAATTTGTTTGCAATCACATAATCCGCTATAATTATTTCTTTTAGAACAAATAAAATAAGTTGCTCTCCAGATTGTTCCATTTTTTCTTTTTTCTTCTCTACATCTTAAGGTTGCCTTATTTCCACATTCTCCACAATAAACTAATCCTTTTAGTACATGGTCATATTTTCTATCTCGTACCTTTGTATAACCATTTAATTTATCTTGTGCTTTATTCCAAGTTTCAACATCTATAATTGGTTCATGCATATTTTCTAATATAATATGTTCTTCTTTTTTAGTACATCTTACTTTTGCTATTTTATGACTTACTTTCTGGAACTTTCTTCCTACCACACTTCCTAGATAAACTTCATTTCTCAAAATTTTACCAATTTGTGCTCTAAGCCACACATATTTTCCACTCGGATTTACACTTTTTTTCTTCATATATGTAGGTATTTTTAAATATATGGCTGGTGGCTCTATTTCTCTTCTATTTAGTTCATCTGCTATTTTTATTGTAGACATTCCTTTATTTACATACATATCAAATATTTCTTTTACAATTTGTGAACTATATTCATCAGGCACTAAATGATTTTTTATCTCTGTATCTTTCTTGTAACCATAAGGCGGAATTCCTGCTTGATATTCTCCTTTTTCGATTTTTCTTTGTTTTACACTTTTTATTTTATTAGATATGTCTTGTGCATAATAGTCATTAAAACTTAGTTTAAATGTTAAAAATTGCAATCCATCTGGCTTTATTGTATCTACATTATCTCCAATTGCTATGTATCTTATATTATTTGCTGGTAAAAATCTTTCTAAATAATATCCAGTGTCTATATGGTCTCTCCCAAACCTTGATAAGTCTTTAGTTATGATACAGTCTATTTTTTCATCTTCTATGTCTTTTAACATTTTCTGAAATCCTGGTCTATTAAAATTTGTACCTGTATACCCATCATCTACATATTCCCCTGCTTCAATTAGTTCTTCATGTTCCAATATGTAATTATCAATAATATCTCTTTGATTTTCTACACTTTCGCTTTCTCGGTCATCTCCATCTTCCCTTGAAAGTCTTATATATTTTGCAACTCTTATATTTCTATAACTATTTACCCTGTTCAATTTAATTCACCTCTCTTTTTAAGTTCAAATAAGAATCGCTATTTCTAGTTGAACTTTTTGAGAGTAAATAGCCTATTTAAAGCATAATTTGATTATAACGTGCTCTTTTCAGATTGTCAGCCTTAAATAAGCATTATTTTTCATTCATAGTTATATAATTTATGTATTGTTCTTTTAGTAATTCTGTAATTATCTCTTTTAAACTTTCTTTTCCATATTCAATTTGTATATTTACATTTTGTCCGTTTTTCATTTTTTCTTTGCTCCTTTTTAGTTTTGTTTAATATTATGATAAATCTTTAAATTTATTCCTCTACTATTAAGGTCTCTTATAAAGTTTAAAAATCGGACAGATTTTGGAAATTTGTTTTTTAAATCACAAAAAAGAGATATCTTTTGATACCTCTAACACATATATTTTGATCTAGAATAACAACTTGTAATTTGTCTTTATTTTTGTATTTCATTAGTTATCTTATCTAAACTAGAAAAATCAATAAAATTAACCTTTTTG
>CALXFJ010000024.1 GCA_944387565.1 uncultured Clostridia bacterium
TTTTAGCCCCAATTTCAATACTTATTAATAAATTTTTATTTTTACTCTGGAATTTTTTTCGAATTAAAATTTTGATTCATAAAATTTGGAAAATAATCTTTTATATTTATATCACGTTTTACATAATTTGTAAAACTTTTCGTAAAAATACGTAAAAAAATAAGACTAAATGTCTTATTTTACAGATTGAGACAAATTAGCTCCGTCCCCATTTTGTCTCAAATTTTTTCTTCTTAATTGGCCACATGCTGCATCTATGTCTGAACCTAATTCTCTTCTTATTGTTGCTACTATTCCATGGTCATTTAAGTAATCTCTAAATTTCATTATGTTTTCATTTGAACTCTTTGTAAAGCTTCCATTTTCAATTTTATTAATTGGAATTAAATTTACATGACAGAGCATTCCTTTTAATAAATGTACTAATTCTTTTGCATCTTCTTTATTATCATTATTATCTTTCGCTAATGCATATTCAAATGAAATTCTTCTATTCGTCTTTTTTATATAGTCTTTACATGCTTTTATTAATTCTTCTATTGGATATGCATCATTTACTGGCATCATCTTGCTTCTTTTTTCATTTGTTGTTGCATGTAATGATATAGATAATGTACATGGTATATTTTCTTCTGCTAATTTATATATTTTAGGTACTAATCCACTAGTTGAAATACTAATATGACGAGCTCCTATATTCAATCCCTTTGGATTATTTATTATTCTTATAGCATTTATTACATTATCATAATTATCTAATGGCTCTCCTATTCCCATAAAAACTACATTTGATATTCTTATTCCTGTATCTTGTTCTACTGCTAAAATTTGTTCTACTATTTCACCTGATGTTAAACTTCTTATGAAATTAATTCCAGTTGATGCACAGAATTTACATCCCATTTTACAACCTATTTGTGAAGATACACATATGCTGTATCCATGGTGATAGCTCATTAGAACCGTTTCTATTGCATTTCCATCTAATACATCAAATAAATATTTAATTGTTCCATCTTTTGATTCTTGTTTTTTTAATATATTAAAATTACATATTGTGTACTCTTTTTTTAACTTTTCTCTTAGTTCTAAAGATATATTTGTCATTTCATCAAAAGATTTTACTTTTTCTTGAAATATCCATTTAAATATTTGCTCTGCTCTAAATGGTTTTTCTCCTATTTTTACTAGTTCTTGTTTTAATTCTTCCAAATTATAATCTTTTATGTTTTTCAATTTTACTACCTTCTTTTTTATATTTTTTAATTTATAAATTATTATTTTTAAATACTTCCTTTCCATTTTTCCATGTACTACATATTATAATTGTATTTATTTTTTGCTTATCTATTTTTAATGGATTCTTATCTAATATTACTAAGTCTGCTATTTTTCCTTCTTTTAGACTTCCTTTTTCATTTTCTTCAAAATAACTATATGCTGAATTTATTGTAACTGCTTTTAATGCATCATACACGTCTATTTTTTCATCTTCACCTAATGTCACACCACTTTTAGTTTTTCTATTTACTGCTATATCAATTGTTTCTAACATATTAGGTTCTAATACTGGTGTATCTTGGTGAAATGTAAATATCAAATTATTTTTTAATGTTGTATTTGCTGGGCTTATTTTATATGCTCTTTTTCCTAAATTTTTTATATGAATATCTCCCCAATAATAAACATGTGCTATAAAATATGATGGAATTATTCCTAATTTTTTACATTCTAATATTTGGTCTTTTCTTATTGTTTGAGCATGTATCATTATAGGTCTTAATTTTTTTATAATATTTTTTTCTTTATAATTTTCTTCTTCCTCTTTTATACAATTTATTAATTGGTCTGCTGCAGCATCACCATTACAATGTACAAGTAGTTGCATTTTTTCATCTATTGATATTTTTATATAATTTTTTACTTGTTCATTTGTTTTTGATGGATAACCTCTATATTCTTTTTCTCCTTCATAAGGCTTACTTAAATATGCTGTTCTTGCTTGTGGTGAACCATCTAATATTATTTTATATCCACCGATTTTTAAATTATTTTTATATTTTTTTATATAGTCTTTATTTACTTTTGGAGTTTCTCTATTTCCTTCTAAGTCTATATAAGATATTATATCTACTTTTAAATTTTTATTCTCTGACATTTCTTTTAAAAGCTCAAAATCTTCTTTTTTAGTTAATCCATCTTGCACTGTTGTAATTCCATAACTTAAATATTTTTCTTGTGATTTTATTAAATTTTCTTTTTCTTGTTTTTTACTAATATTATTTATTTTAGAAGCTACTTTAATAAATTCATTTTCTTCTAAATAACCATTATTGGTTTTTAAATTAAGTATCTCTTCTGCTCTTTTATTAAATACTCCCATATGTCCTGATACATGTGTTATTAATATTGGATTATTATTTCCTAATTTTCTTAACTCATCTTTACTTGGATGTCTTTTTTCTTCTAAGGAATTATCATCATATCCTACGCCTATTATCCAATTATCTTTATTTATTTTATTTTGTTTTCTATATTCTTCTAATTTCTTTAGTATATCTTCTATGTTTTTACATTCATTTAATTTTGCATAACTAAATGTTTTAGCATATGCTGTTATATGACTATGTGCATCAATAAATGATGGCATCAATGTTTTTCCTTGTAAATCTATTTTGTTTATAATTCCATTTGCATTTATTTCTAATTCTTCTAAACTCCCTAATCTTTTTATTACACCATTTTCAACAAGTATAGCTTCTGGTTTATCTTCTTTATTTTCTATGGTAATAATATCACCATTAAAAAATATTATACTTTCCATGTATTTTCTCCTATTTCTTTTGGTATTACTATTTTAGAGGTATTTACTTTTCTTTTCTGTAATAAACTTTCTAATTCCGCTTCTAAGAAATATTCTTCTTTAAAGAATATTCTTGTTAATAATTTTCTTATTTTCTCAAATTTGGTTTCTTTTCTTACTATTAAACCTGTTTCCATTTTTTATCACCTCTAGAAATTTTAGAAGTATAATTATTTTTTATATATGAAATTTCCTTATTATCGCATCTTTTACATCTCTTGCACAAAGACAAAGTGTTAATACTAAATTTAAAACAGAAATTCCACTTGCCACTATGCTAAGTACTTTATTTTTTATTATATCTTCTCCAAGTAATATTCCCGGTATTGTACTAAATAATACTATTACTAATTGATAAATTGCATATTTTATATATTTTCTATGGCTTACTATTGTTAATATTAACATCGAAACATTTGCAATTATTATTATAATAGGTATTGATATATTTATAGACCAACCACTAAATCCAAGTTTATAATCTATAAATAAAGTTAAAAGTGAAATTGCAATTGTCTGAACCATTACATGCCCTGCAATATTTACATTTTTATTTATTGAATATAAGACTATTATCCATATATATACTATTCCACCATTTGCAATTGCTGCCCAAGATATATTAGGAGTTGTTAATTTATTTATAACTAACAATAATATAGCAATGAGAATTGAAACTATCAATAATATTTTTAATACTAATTCTCCTTTTTTGCTACTTAATTTCTTTGGATATATCATCTAAAACACCATTACTTTCTATTTGTACATCTATATTTCTTTCTTTTAAGAAATTAAAAAATCTTTTTTCTATTTTATTATCATTTAATATTGATGTAAAGGTAAATACCATTTTATTTTCAAATGAGCAACTAGAACATTTTATTTTTTCTACTGGTTCTGGCGCTATAAGCATTAAGAAATATTCTATATAATCTTTATATTTTCCTATAATACCCATTCTACCAATATTAGAAAACGTTGTTGTTGTATATTTTCTAATTTCTATATAACTAAGTCTTACTAACAATTTTTTTATCTCTAATGGTACTATTTTTATTGCAAAATTTGTGCCTATTTTTACATTTGATGACATTGTTTTCATTATTTCTTCTTCAGTAAGTTTTGATTTAAAATCATTTTTTACAAATTCCACAATTTGGTCAAATGTATCTAAATTATTTTTTCCCATATTTGCTTCTACCGTTATATATGAGAAGAAATTAGATATAGTTTTTGATGGAAAATATTTTTTTAAGTTTACTGGTATACACACTTTTATTGGCTTTTTACCTCTATATTTTTTATAATTTTCTTCATATATAGAATAAATTAAAACCGAAGTTAAATATTGTGTTATTGTTGCTCCATATTTTTTACTTTCTTCTTTTAATTGATTTAAATCTATTATTTCATGTATTGCAGAAATTGCACCTAACCTTATTTTTCTTCCTTTTAATATATATGCCTTTTTAGAAAAAGAACTTCCTTTTGATTTTTTATCATAATTTTTTACATAACTATCTTCTGTATTGTATTCTAATTTTCTTGCTACTCTTTCATTTTTGAATACATCTGGATGTTTTAATTCTAAATATGTATATACTATTTCTTTAAAGAACATACTTCCACTATTTCCATCTGTTAATGAATGGAATATATCTATATTAATTTTATTTTCAAAATATGTAACTTTAAACAAATAATTATTATTTGTTTTAGGATTTATATATTTACAAGGATATTCTTTTTCTTGTTCTACTATAGCTTTTTTAGGATTATATTCTAAATAATACCAAAAAAATCCTGTTTTCATTCTTACCTTAAATGATTTATATTGTTCTAATGCCATATTTACTGCTTGCTCTAATAGCTTACTATCTACTTTTTCTTTTAATAAAACTGATAATCTAAATACTGTGCTATATTTTTTTCCTGCTGCTATAGGAAATATCTTTGCTGAGTTATCTAATCTTCTCCAATATAATTTTTCTTGTTTCTTTTTCATTTTTATTCTCCTAGTTTTAAGGATATATTTTAATTATCTTCTTTTATTTTTTCTAATAAATCATTATATCCTTTTTCTATTATATTACTATCTCCTTTTTTTGTTATTATCCATATATGCCCTGCTTTTTCATATTCTTTTACTTCTATATCTACTCCCTGTTCTTTTGCTTTTTCTTGTAATACATATACATCTGGATTTAGTATATCATATGTTCCTGTAAATATAGTTATATTTTTTAATTTTGTTAAATTTCCTTCTATTGGGCTTACCAAATAATTTCCTGTGTTTTCTTCTCCTCCAGCATATGCAACACCTGCTATTTTTAATGCTTCTTTATTTAAGTCTTTATCATTTGGCGCTACTTCATCTATTTTAGGATTTGTTAGCCTTACATCTAACCATGGAGATATTAATAATGTTTTTGATGGTATTGCATAATTTTCCTTTGAAATTTCCTCAATTAATGCTAAACTTAGTCCTCCACCTGCTGAATCTCCCATTAATATCAAGTTTTCTGGTGCTACTTCTTCTAATATTTCTTTATATAATGGTTTTACCATTTTAAACACGTCTTTATATGTATATTTAGGAGTTAAAGGGTAATCTGGAAATATCAAAGTGCTTCCTGTGTCTGTAACTATTTTCTCAATGAACTTCCAATGGTCGCTACTTGCTTCTGCTACATATGAACCTCCATGAAAGTATAATATTTTCTTTTCATTTTTTTCTCCATCTTTTGGTTTTATTACAAATACTTTTCTTCCTATAAATTCATGTATTTCTACTTGACAAGTATCTTCTATTTGTTTTGGTTCTTTTGATTCTATATCTGCTAACATAAAATAAAAAACAATTAACAGAATTAGAATTATTAATGTTGTTATTATTCCTAATACTATTTTTACTTTTAATGTCATCTTTGTCCTATCCTTTTCTATTAATTCTGATATATTTTACCATATATATGCTTAAAACTCAAGATTTTTATTTTTGACATGATTTTTATTTTTGACAAAAAAAGAAGAAATTTTTTCATTTCTTCTTTCTGCTTTTTATCCAAATAAACCTCTCTTTTTTACAGGTGGTTGTTCGTTCATAGTTTTTGCAAGTTGAACTAATAAATCTCTTTGTTCTCTTGACAATCTCTTTGGAGTTTGCACTACTACTGTAAATATAAATTCTCCTATACTATTAGAATTAATTGACTTAAATCCTTTATTTCTTATAGTAAATTTAGTACCTGTTTGCGTTCCTTCTGGTATTTTATATTTTTCTTTACTTCCATCTACCATAGGTATTTCAAGTTCTGCTCCTAAAGCTGCTTGAGTCATTGTTATTGGTATATCACAAAGCACATTGTTTCCTTTTCTTGTAAATACACTATGATTTTTTACTTTTACTGTAATATATAAATCTCCTTTAGGTCCACCTTTCTTACCAGGCTCACCTTCTCCTCTTAATACTACTGTTTGATTGTCATCAATACCTGCTGGTATTTTTACCTTTATTTTAGGTTGTTTTCTAACAGTTCCTTTTCCTCTACAGTTTTCGCATGGTTCATTTATAATTTCTCCAGTTCCATGACATGCTGAACATGTTCTTGTTGTTTGCATTTGTCCTAATATTGTATTTTGTACTTGTGTTACTTGACCTGTTCCATGACATGTAGGACATTTAATAGGAGATGTTCCTGGTTTTGCTCCTGTTCCATGGCATACTGTACATTCTTCATCTCTAGTTATAACAATTTCTTTTTCAACTCCCATAAAAGCTTGTTCAAATGTAATTTCCATTCTTACATTTAAATCAGCTCCTTTAGAAGGTCCGTTTCTTCTAGCTGAAGAATTTCTTCCACCAAAACCTCCTCCAAAGAATGATGAGAAGATATCTCCTAAGTCACCAAAATCTGAAAATCCATCAAAACCTGAACCATTATATGAATAATATCCTCCTTGACCACCAAATCCACCTTGACCAAATCCTTGTGGACCATTTGCGCCAAATTGGTCATACATTTTTCTTTTTTGAGGGTCTGATAAATTCTCATATGCCTCGTTTACCTCTTTAAACTTAGCTTCTGCTTCTTCTTTATTATTAGGATTTGCATCAGGGTGATATTTTTTTGCAAGTTTACGATAAGCTTTTTTTATCTCTTCTTCTGTTGCATTTTTATCTACACCTAATACTTCATAATAATCTCTTTTTGCCGCCATTTTCTTTCCTCCTTAAAGGAAAAGAGGGATAGAGGAATATTCCTCTAATCCCTCTTAACTATTATTTTTTATCATTGTCATCTTCTACTTTATAATCTGCATCATATACATTTCCATTTGCATCTGTTTTAGGTCCTTCTGTTTGAGCTCCTGCATCATTTGCTCCAGCTGCTCCATTTGGATTTGCGTTTTTATATAATTGTTCTGACATATCATAGAATACTTTTGTTAATTTTTCTGTTGCCTCTTTTATCTTTGCAGTATCATTAGTTTCAACAGCCTTTTTAGTATTTTCTATCTCTGTTTCAACTTTTGATTTTTCTTCTGCACTTATTTTGTCTCCTAAATCTTTTAATGTCTTTTCACTATTATATATTAAGCTTTCTGCATTATTTTTAACTTCAATTTCTTCTTTTCTCTTCTTATCTTCTTCAGCATGTGCTTCTGCATCTTTAACAGCTTTATCAATATCTTCATCTGTAAGATTTGTTGAGGCTGTAATTGCTACATTTTGTTCATTTCCTGTTGCCATATCTTTTGCAGATACATGTACAATTCCGTTAGCATCGATATCAAATGTAACTTCAATTTGTGGAACTCCTCTTGGTGCTGCTGGAATTCCTGTTAATTGGAATCTTCCTAATGTTTTATTATATGCAGCCATTTCACGTTCACCTTGTAATACGTGAATTTCAACTGATGTTTGACCATCTGCTGCTGTTGAGAATACTTGTGATTTTTTAGTTGGTATTGTTGTGTTTCTATCGATTAATTTTGTAAATACTCCACCATATGTTTCAATACCTAATGATAATGGTGTTACATCTAGTAATACTAAGTCCTTAACATCTCCTGATAAAACACCACCTTGAATTGCTGCACCAATTGCAACACATTCATCTGGGTTAATTCCTTTATCTGGTTCTTTTCCTGTTATTCTCTTAACTTCTTCTTGTACAGCTGGAACTCTTGTTGAACCACCTACTAATAATACTTTATGAATATCATTTGCTGTTAATCCTGCATCTTTTAATGCTTGATTTACAGGTCCTGATGTTGATTCCACTAAATCATGAATTAATTCTTCAAATTTAGCTCTTGTAAGTGTTACATCTAAGTGTTTTGGTCCTGTGCTATCTGCTGTAATGAATGGTAAGTTAATTTGTGTTTGTTGAACACCTGATAATTCTATTTTAGCTTTTTCTGCTGCTTCTTTTAATCTTTGCATTGCCATTTTATCTTGTTTTAAATCAATTCCATTTGATTTTTTAAATTCATCTACTAAATAATTAATTATTGCTTCATCAAAGTCATCTCCTCCTAGATGTGTGTTACCATTTGTAGCTAAAACTTCAAATACTCCATCACCAATATCTAGGATAGATACATCAAATGTTCCTCCACCTAAATCATAAATCATGATTTTTTGGTCTTGTTCTTTATCCATACCATAAGCTAAAGCTGCTGCTGTTGGTTCATTTATAATTCTTAATACTTCTAGTCCTGCAATTTTTCCAGCATCTTTTGTTGCTTGTCTTTGGCTATCACTAAAGTAAGCTGGTACTGTAATAACTGCTTGTGTTACTTTTTGTCCTAAATAATTCTCAGCATCTGTTTTTAGTTTTTGTAATATCATTGCTGAAATTTCTTGTGGAGAGAATTTTTCTCCATCTATATCTACTTTTTCATTTGTTCCCATTTTTCTTTTTATAGATATAACAGTATTTTCTGGATTTGTTACTGCTTGACGTTTTGCAATTTGTCCAACTAGTCTTTCACCATTTTTAGAGAATGCAACTACTGATGGAGTTGTTCTATTTCCCTCTGCATTTGGTATAACTACTGGTTCTCCTCCTTCCATAACTGCTACACATGAGTTTGTTGTTCCTAAGTCAATTCCTATAATTTTTCCCATTTTTATTCATCCTTTCTTTCCTGCTTTTTGGGACGGGGCAAAAAACAGTTTTCTTTTTATATTTTTTAGCTTTCCTTTATCCGCCACAAAGCCTTTATAAATAAATTTAATTACTAAATCTTCTAGTTGGCTACTGATACCATTGCATGTCTTATTACTTTATTTCCTATTTTGTAGCCTTTTCTATATACTTCAACAATTTCTTTTTCTCCTTTTGTTTCATCTTGTACACTTCTTACTGCTTCATGTAATTCTGGGTCAAATGTTTCTCCTTCTGCTTCTATTTCTTCTATTCCTTTTGACTTTAATACATCATTAAATTGTTTTAGTACTAATTCTATTCCTTGTTTATAGTTTTCATCTTTTGTCTCAGCCTTTACTGCATTTTCCAAGTTATCTAGTATTGGAAGTATACTTTCTACTACATCTGATAATATTGAATTGTATAAACTTTCCCTTTCTTTTTTACTTCTTTTTTTGAAGTTTTCAAATTCTGCAAGTATTCTTTTGAAATGGTCATCCAATGCATCATAATCTTCTTTTGGTACCATTTCTTTTTCTTTTGATTCTACTTTTTTGTTTTCTTTTTTATCTACTTCTTCATTTTCCTTTTTTGTTTCCTTCTCTGCCATTTTATCCCTTCTTTCTTCTAATTTTTTTCATCTAATTTTTTACTTATATATTTCATTACAGAGATTACTTTTGAATAATCCATTCTTTTTGGTCCTATAATTCCTATAGTTCCTAAATCTTTTCCATTTACTTTATGTTTAAATGTTACAACACTAAAATCTTTTAATTGTTCTTGCTCGTTTTCATCACCTATATATACTTTTATATCTTCTGCAATACCACTATTTAACATATCAGCTACTAAATCTTTTGTATCTAATATATTTATAAAATTTTTAGCTACATCTAAACTATTAAATTCAGGTAATTCAAAAGATTTATTTGTACCTTCTAAATAGACTTTATTATCTTCTTCTATAACTTTCTTTATTTGTTCTATTATTGGTTTTACTACATTTACACTATATGTCATTTCATCATATAAGTAATCTTCCAAAGGTCTATCAATAGTTTCTAAAGGCTGACCTTTTAGCTTTTTATTAAACATATAATTTATTGTTTCAACTTGTTTTTGAGTTATATCTTCATCAAATTTTATTATAGTTTCCTTTATCATTCCTGTATCTGTAAGTATCACTGCCATCATCATTCTTGAACCTAATAAAACAAATTTTATTTCTTCTATTATTTGCTGATTTGTCTTTGGTCCAATTGATACTGTAGTATAATGTGTTACTTCTGATATTGTATTTGCTGTTATTTTTGTTAAGTCTTCTATTTCATTTACTTTTGTTTCTAATTTATCACTTATATATTTTATTTCTTCTAGACTTATGTCTTTATCATTTACTAACTCATCTACATAGTACCTATATCCTTTTTCCGATGGTACTCTTCCACTTGATGTATGTGTTTTATCTAAGAAACCTCGTTTTTCTAGTTCGGCCATTTCATTTCTTATTGTTGCACTACTACAATCCAATCCATGATTTTTTGTTAAAGCATTTGAACTAACTGGCTCTGCTGTGTTTATATATTCTTCTACTATTGCTTGTAGTACTTTCTTTTTTCTTTCATCTAACAATTTTTTCACCTCTTTTTTAATTGTTAGTTTTAGCACTCTTGTAGTTCGTTTGCTAACTCTTCTATATATTATACCCTTTATTAGCACTTGTCAATACTTTCTGCTAAATTTATTTGTGAATTTTTTGTGAAAAAGAAAAAACTATATAATTCAAGTAGTTTAGAATTATATAGTTTTAATTTACTAAATATAATATTATTTAAAATGGTATAAGTACTGCTCGAAATCCATGGTTGCAAAAACCATCTCCACTATTTTGTCCGAAATTAAATAATCCAGACATTTTAAAACCACTACCAAGTCCACCGCCTCTATTAAAGAATGCATCAACTAAATATGGTCCGCCAGACGCATCTCCATTCCAAGCCATACCAACATCAATTGAAGCATTTGATGATGTTTCTCTTATTGCATCACCATATATATATTTATTTAATACATAATTTGAAGATTGAGTATCGTTATTGCTATCATAAGGATATACTGTTGTATATTTTGTACTTTTAGTTTTTAACTTTCCATTTTCATATGTCATGCTTTCTCCTCTTTCCATTAAATACTCACTATCATTTGCTATATATGCGGCTGTTAAATCAAATCCCCCTCCATTTAAATCATATATTCCATACATATTTAAAGTGGAACTTGCTTTTTGTCCTTCTTCTTGGTCCCATACATATACTTCATTTGTTTCTGTATTTCCATTTCTTTTGTTTATTTCTTCTAAATCATTTTTAGTTATAATCTTTTCTTCTTCACTTTTAGTTGTTAAACCTGTTACAACATACACGCTATCTATACCTGTTCTTCCTTCTGAATCAGTTCTTTGTTTACCTCCACTATTTAAATTTATATTATTTTTGTATGGTTCTACCTTATTTGCTCCATATTCACTCCATGATAAATATGCAACAGCCCCCCATTCACTATTTTTCATTAAATGTGAGTCTGTACTTTGACTACTTAATCCATATATATTTCCACTTTCTGTTAATACTCTTGATATATCATATCTATCACTAACATTAATATAATTCATAGCATATGTTACAGGTTGAAAAATTGGATATTTTATTGCTGTAATATTTTTTCCATATATACCATCTAACCAATTTCTTGCTGGTCCATATCCTCCTTTACCACCATTTTCTATATCATAAACCCATACTGTATCTTGACTATAATTTACACTACTAGATTTTATAAGAGCATTATTATTTCCACTTGCAAATCCAGCCTCGAATTTTGCTACCCATATTCCTGGTATTTCTTTATCCCATCCTCCATTTGCATAATCTATATTCGATTCGTCAGTAAATGCTGGATGTACATAATAATCACTTGTTGTATCTACTTCTTCAGTCTTTGATTTTGCTCTTTTTGCTGTTTGTATATTTCCTTCATCATCATAATATTTATCTGTTGTTCCTATTAAAAACTTTACATCTATTTTCCCGCCTTGTGATTTATCACTTGAATTATTATATGTTATTTTATAAGCAAATCTTGGTATCCATACCCAATAACTTCCATCTTGAGTTACTGCATTTGCCCATTCTGATTTTTCATAATCATACCAATTATTTTCATCAAAATCTGCATCTCCTTTTTTCACTGTTTTTCCCTTATTTGTTCCTTCTGGTAATTTAAAACTTATTTCTGTCATTCCTTGTACCAACCTAGGTGTATTTACCTTCTTATTTTCATCCCACTGTCCTCCAGATGTACCTTTCATATAATCTTCATAACTATTTAAAATCTCTTGTTCTTCTTGTGCAGCTCTTTCTGTTTCTTCCTTAGCTCTTTGAGCTTGTGTTAGTATTCCATTATCTCCTGTAAGCATTGCAATGCTTACTCCTGCAAGGATTAATAAGACTATAATAGTTATAACAATTGCAATTAATGTGATTCCATTTTCTTTTCCTATGTTCACTATTTTTTCCTCCTTTGTTTTTTAATTTTTAATACGTTATTTATCGTATTTAATTATACAGTATTAAAATTTATTTGTAAATATTTTTTGCGATTTTTGTCGCTTTATTTTGGAGTTTTATCAAAATTAAAGTCATTCCAAAAAAAGTTATAAACGTTTATATTATTACTATAAGAAAGTGGTGAAATTTATGGATAAATCAAACATTAATGAACATATAGGAAAAATATTTCAAGAATATAGACAAAAAAATAGCTTAACACAAAATCAAGTTGCAGAAATTACAGGATTAGAACCAAGACATATTAGTCAAATAGAAAGAGGATTTTCAAAAGGTAGTATAGACACATTATTAAAACTATGTAATGCTTATAAAATTACTCCAGACATAGTTTTATATGATTTATTAGATGATGATGTAAAAGATTCTGTTTCAATATACGATGAAAAATTTAAAAAATTAAGTAAAAGAGATAAAGAAGCAATTTTAAATTTAATAGACTTTTTCTTAAAAAAATAAACCTAAAGTAATGACTTTAAGTTTATTTTTTATTTTTAAACATTTTTTCCATGGCAATTCTTATATTTCTTTCCACTTCCACATGGGCATTTTTCATTTCTTTCTACTTTTTTAATTTTATCTTCTTCAATATTAATTCTGCCTCCTTCTTTCCAAATAGGCATGTTATTTTTTATTTTATCTACATATCTAATAATTAATGCTTTATCCAATCTATCAATTTCAAAATATCTGTCTAATGCTTCATCTATAAATTTCTTCGCTTTATTATTGTCTACTTGCCACATATCTATATAATCATCAATTATTTCTCCTCTTAAAAGTTCATCTTCATCAATATCAAACATATAAACTTCTTTTAAATAATTCCTGAATTGCTTATATTCTAATAAATTAGATACATATTTTCCATTTTCTATATTTTTATAAAATTCTTTATTATAAACTACATATTCATTTTTAGTATTTTCTAATAAAATTTTATCAATTTCTTCATCATCTAAATTAAAGTTACAAATAGCTTGTCTTTTAAAAGAATATAATATAGGTTCTAATTCTAATAAACTAAAAAATTCAACTATTGACTCATATTCCTCAAAACTAATTTCTATATCTTTTTTTATTATATCATAAGCATCTATAATATGTATTACTCCATATGTATCTGCTATTCCTATAGAATATTCTATAATATCTTGATACAAATCTAAATATAAACATTTTTCATAATTTTTAATTTTATCTTTTATAAACTTAGGCATATGAAAATATACTACATCTTTTTCTCTTTTACAAAAGATAAAACCAAGCTGTTTTAATATTTTTATTGTATCAAAAGAAACTTTATTTTTTTCTTCCTTTTTAAATTCTAAAATTTTTTCTTGTTTTGCTATATATTTTATTTCATCAAATCTACTTTTATTAAAAACTCTAAATATTTTAGAAAAATCTTTATTTAAAAACTCAATTATACTTTTAATACTTTCCTCTTTTTTAGTATTTTTTAATGTATCTACTTGCTCTACTATATCTTCTTTATTTCCAGCAAATCCATATGATAAATAAAGAGATATTAATTCATTTTTTGTCTTCTCTTGTAAATATTCTTTTAAATCTTTATTTTCATCAACTTTATCTTTGTAGTTTTCTGTTAATGCATCAAATATAATTTCTGCTAATTTTTTATTCATATATTTTCTACTCCTTATATATTTTTCCTTATATTTAAAATAACAGGTATATCTTTTTCTGTCAAGAAAAACCAGAAGTTTTATCTTCTGGCTTTTTTATTATTTAGCAATAGTTGCTTTTAACATCCATATATTTTTCATATAATCTGAAATATATCCATCCATTAAACTAGAAGTTGAATATACTTCTTTTTCATCTGCCTTTTTCTTTATATTAGTTACTTTATTTAATAAAGTTTCATAATCTTTAACTATATTCTCAAAAATATAAGCACTTTTTACTTTTTCATTTTTTGCCTCTTCAATACATGTATTTGCTAAATAATCTTTCATTGTTCCAAGAGGCTCATAGCCTAACATTAATATGTGTTCTGCTATCTCATCTATTTGTTCATTTATTTTGTCATAGTATTCTTCAAGTTTACTATGTCCTGTAAAAAAGTCCTCTCCTACTATATTCCAATGATAATTTTGAAGTTTTCTGTAAAATACATTTAAGTCTGATAAAAATTGATTTAAGTTTTTAACTAAATCTTCCATAAAATCACTCCTTTTTTATTTATTTTTATAATGCCCTTAAATTTATTGTGTTATTCATATTTTATATATTCTCATATTTTTTACAAGTTTGTCAATACTAATATGAAATTTATTTCATTTTTTTACTTTTTTTTATTTTAATATTTTTATTATTTTTGTAAATAATATTATTATAAATATTTTTAGGAGGTTTTTTTATGGACTGTAATCGTTATATTTTAAATGAATTAAATAAAGGAATAAAAATGGGAATGGACTCAATTTCAAACGTTTCTGAAAAAGTTCAAGATGATAGATTTAAACAAGACTTAAAATATCAATATGATGAATATAATAAAATTTTAAATGAAGTAAATGATGAACTTACACATTATGATGATTTTCCAAAAGAAGTAAACCCTGTTCAAAAAGCTATGGGTTGGATGGGTGTTGAAATGAACACTATGATGGATAAAAGTAATTCCAAAATAGCAGAACTAATGATTCAAGGAACAAATATGGGTATTATTGAAGGTGTTAAATTATTAAATCAAAACCCTGATGCAGATAAAGAAGTAAAAAATGTTTTAAATGAATTTATTCAATTCCAAGAAAATACAGTAGAACAACTAAAAAAATATTTATAAAAGGAAGGCTGTTTTTCGAATCCATCCAAAAAACAGCCCTCTTTTATTCTTCATTTACATCTATTAAAGAAAATACATTTTCATTATGATTTAATTCAACTATATTTAATATCACACCTTCTCCTAGAACATTTCCTCCTAATTTTTTAATTGTCTCTTTTATTTTTTCAATTGTATTTCCTGTTGCATAAATATCATCTATTATATAAAAACTTTTATCTCTATATGTAGTATCTACTAACTTTGGTAATTCTACAATATCTTTACCATATTCTTTTTCATATTCTATTTTTGCTTCTACTGTACTTGGTGGTAACTTTCCTTCTTTTCTAACAGGCACACATCCAATATTTAATCTTTCAGCAACTGCTGTACCGAAGCAGAAAACCTCTTGCTTCTGGTGCTATTATATAGTCTATATTTTTATTCTTTATTTCTTCTACAAATAAGTTTATTATCTCTTTTAAAGTTTCTTTTTGTATTATTAATGGCATAATATCAATAAATTCTACTCCTTCTATTGGATAGTTTTCTTGAGTTCTTATATTTAATTTATTTTTTAGTTTATTTTTTAGTATTTTCACTATTCTTCTTCTCCTTCATATTCTATATTTTTATTAAATGCAATTACTGAATAGAATATTGGTGGAAGGATTAATATTCCCATTCCAAATAATCCGCTTCTTCCAAATGCTTGTGCCAAAAGTATCCTCTTCATAATTGCTATTATAAACATTGCAATCCATCCAAAAATAGGAACTAACCAAAGAAGCATTAAAAATGGTGATAAACCACAAACCTTATACATTGTAACTTGTCTATAAAATGGAATTATTGCTGCAAAACCATTTTTTCCTGCTTTATTATATATTATCCATCTTGTGATTGTGCAATATATAAACAATATTAGGATTACCCCAAACACTAACTTAACAGTATTATTTGCAAGTAAAATCTTTACAAGTAATTCTATTTTTTCTGAAGTAGATGTATTTGTTATAGCATTTGCTACAGCATCACCAGGAGTTGCTCCTTCTTGTAAGCTTTTTCTTATTTCATTTATATTTGCATCATTTTCTAAAATATTTCTTATATCTTCTTGGTTTGTATTTCTAATAAATTCTGCTCCCGCATTAATAACATCTTCACTTACTCCAGCTTCCTGTGATATTTGTTCTTTATTTTCCAATATCATATCTGCTATTTCATCATTTGTATATTCTGCAGTTATTTGGTCATAAATTTTTAATATATCTTCATTTGATATATTTTCTAAATTTTCTTGTAATTCTACTGCTTCTACTTTATTCCCTGTAAATAATACAAGCATTAGTAAAAAAACTAATAATATTACTCCTAACTTTCTTAAATCCATTACTTTTCTCCCTTCAAAAACTTATAAAATCTTTCTTCTTTTTCTTTCTTCTCTGATGAATCACAAAAATCTATTTTTCCCTTTTCATTACTTTTACTTATTAAATCTTTTTCTAGTAATACTTCTTTTAAATGAACTGCTAATCTATTTGCTCCATTAAAAAATCTTACATTTTCTCCCAATACTTGTCCTATTTCTTCTTGTATTAATGGATAATGAGTACATCCTAAAACTACATTTTCTACTTTTCCTTTATATTCTTTTAAATTTTTTTCCAAATATTCTTTGATTTTCTTCTCATTTCCCTCTTCTATTCTATCTGCAAGTCCAACACATTCTATCAGCTTTGTTTTATGATTGTTGTATTTATTATATAACAAATTAAATCTTTCACTTTCTATTGTTCCTTTAGTTGCCATAACTAATGTTTCCCCATCATATGCATAATCATGTACCATTTTATATGCTGGCTCTATTGCAATTATTGGGATATCTTTATATTTTTCTCTTAAAGTATTTACTGCTATTGCACTTGCTGTATTACAAGCAATTACAATAGCTTTGCAATTTTTCTCTAATAAATAAGAAAAAACTTCTTCACATCTTTTTATTATTTCTTGTTTTGTTTTATCTCCATATGGATTATTTTTTGAATCACTATAATATATATAATTTTCATTTGGAAGTATTTTTATTATTTCTCTAAGTACAGTTACTCCTCCAATTCCTGAATCAAATACTCCAATACTGCCTTCTTTTGATATTTCTTTTTGCATAATTTTCTCCTATCTTACTATCTTACAAAATTAGTTCTTATTACTTCTTCTTTTTTAGGTAATTCTATTCCTTGTTTTCTTCCCGCATCTATTGATTTTAATAACCAAGCCATATTTGTTCCAAGTGTTCTCATTGTTTGAAGTCCTTCCTCATCTTGCTCTACATCTTCTTTTTTACTACCATGAACCATATTCCAATACTGAGAACCTACTACTATCATATTTGTCATTAAAAAATATTTATTAATCTCATCAAATGCTGCTGTTGCTCCGCCTCTTCTACAACTTACAACTCCTGCTGCTACTTTATTTTCAAATAATTTTCCTCTTCCATAAAATACTCTATCCATAAATGATGATAACATTCCTGACATTGCTGCAAAATGTACTGGTGTTCCAAAAACAAATCCATCCGCTTCTTTTGCTTTATCTAAAAATTCATTTACTTTATCATCAATAACACATTTTCCTGTTTTACTACATCCGATTACATCCTAGACAACCTGATATAGGTTTATTTCCTATCCAAAATATTTCCGTTTTTACTCCATTTTTTTCTAATGTTTTTTGAACTTCTTCTAATGCTCTATTAGTACAACCATCTTTATGTGGTCCTCCATTTACTAATATTACTTTCATTTTTTTCACCTCTTTATAATCTTATGCCATTACTTTATCACTTTTCACTATTTTTTTCAATATAAATGTCCAATTAGGGACGTTTCTTTTGGACATTTTGTCCCTTTTAGAAACGTCCCCAGTTGGACATTATATATTTTTTATATTTTTCTTTTTAAATATTATAAATGTTGGTATTATCATTATTAAGAAATAGATTATACATATAATTCCTGAGAATATTGGTGTTAATCCTTCCATTAAAGGCATTCCTCCAAATAGATATTGTGAGAAGTCCCAATTTAATGTAACAAAATATTTTAGGAATCCTATATTATATTGTATTGCAAGTTGATTTATTATAGCTACTCCCATGTATCCAAGTAATGGTAGTGCTATTGCAACTGGTGAATTCGTAAATATTGTACTTAATGCAAATGACAATGTTGCGAGTAATATAATACTTGGAAGTTGCATAATTGTTTGTATTCCTAAATAACTAAATACGTTAATTTCTTGTAGCATATTAGTATCAAAATTATATTGTAATATAGGAACACTAAGACTCTCAAATCCAAATATAAATCCTCCTACAATTAATTCCATACCTATTATCATAACTATTGAAAATGCTACCATTATTAATACTGTTATAAATTTTGAAAGTAATATTTTATTCCTACTATACGGTTTTACCAATAATAGTTTTATAGTTCCTTTATTAAACTCTTCACTTACTATAGTTCCTGCTATCATAACAACAATTACTATTATGAATAATCCAAATTCATTAAAGAAATTTGATAAAATTCCTCTTAAATCATTAGCTTTATTTACATCTACATGATTTTCTATTATATATTTGCTTATTTCTCTTTGTTCTAAACTATCATTATAATCTTTCTTCTCTTGATATGTTAATTCTTCTTTTGAATTATCAATCTGTGTTATCCTATAACTTTGCTCTTGGTAATTTGCTAATGCTGTGTTCATATAATCAGAGCCATATTTTATATTTTCGTTTACTCTATATCTTGCAACATCTAAGTCTATTTTTGCTGTTGCTATTTCTGAATCTATAGCTTCTAATCTTTGTTTATCATCTGTAGATGTTTTCTCTTCTTCTAATGATTTTACTTTTTCTTCAGCATTTTGTAATTCTTCATTCGCGAAATATTTCCAATCATCATTTTTTAATCTTTCTGATAATTCGTTTATTTGCTCATTTATCTTATTTGCTTGATTTTCATCTTTTTCTGCTCCGTACAAATATGTGTTTCTTTCATTTATATAACTTTCTACTGTTGATGCTATTATCTGTATTTGCCAAGCATCATTACTATATTCTTTCATCATATCACTAACATCTAATACTGTTTTATATTCTATATACATTTTTGTATCACTTGGTTTATTAGGGTCTAATTCATTTATTGCTTCTTTTGCAAATTCTACATAACTATCACTATAATATGAATAACTTGTATTATTATAAAAATACTTGTATATACAGTTTGATAAAATTACAAATGCCAATGTTACTAACAATAATATATATATAGCTTTTTTCTTAAAAATTTTAGTTAATTCATTTTTTATTAAATTACTCAATTACATTCCCCCCTGTCTTTTCAAAAAATGCTTCTTCTAATGATTTTTCTTCTTTTCTTACTTCATAAATAGATATATTTTTATTTACAAGTAATTCTACTATTTCTGGTACTTCTTCTCTTACTGCATCTATTTTAAATTTATTCTTATCTATTACTATTGCTCCTGGAAGTATTTCTTTTATTTTGCTTGTATCATTTATTTCAAATAATTTATAGTTTGCTTTTGCTTCTTTTTTTATTTCTGAAATTCCACTTGTTTCTATTATTTCTCCATTTTTAATGATACACACTTTATTTACTAGGTTATCTAATTCTGCTAGATTATGACTTGATATTAATATTGCCATTTTTTCATTTTTAGCAAGGTCTAAAAGTAATTCTCTCATTTCTTTTATTCCTTCTGGGTCCAATCCATTTGTTGGCTCATCTAATATTAATAATGATGGCTTATGAAGTATTGCTTGTGCTATTCCTAGTCTTTGTCTCATTCCTAATGAATATTTTGATACTTTATCATTTATTCTATTTTCTAATCTTACTAATTTAACTACTTCATCTATTCTCTTTTTATCTATCCCTTTATATAAATTGGCCATTAGTTGTAAGTTTTCATATCCTGTTAAATACATATATAAATCTGGATTTTCTACTATAGCTCCTACTTTTTTTATTGCTTTTTCAAATTCTCTTTCTATATCAAAGCCATTTATTAACACTTTTCCTTTTGTTATTCCTTGAAGTCCTAATATTAATTTAATTGTAGTTGTTTTCCCTGCCCCATTTGGACCTATAAAACCTAATATATCACTTTCGTATATTTCAAAAGAAACATTTTTTAATATTTGTTTTTTTCCAAAAGTTTTATATAGGTTTTCACATTTTAATACTGGTTCTTTCATTTTTCTCCTCCTTTATTTTTTCTTATTCTAGCACAAGTATATTTTTAATACAATTTATTTTTTCTTAAATAAATATGAAGAATTTATTAACAAGCAACAATAAAAACTAAGAACTTTAAATCCTTAGTTTTTATTCTTCTCTATCTTTATCGACATTTTCTTCTAGCTCATTTTCTTTTATATATTTTTTCCAAAATGGTGTTGTTGTATCTAATGTATGTGTTCTATATTGTTTATCAAATTCTCTAAGCTCTATTTTATCAAAATTCATTGTTTCTAAATTCAAAATATGCATAGTATTTTCTAACTCTTTTTCTCCTATATGCAATGCTAATATCTTTTTTTGGTTGTTTTTATCATCTTTATTATATACAAATCGAGTATTTACTAAATTTTTATCTATTCCTAATGTTATCATGCTATATTCTAAAATTTCTCTTGTTTCTGATAAGTGTGTAGCTTCTTTTTGGAATTTTTCTGTAAACATTTTTAAAAAAGCATTTAATTTTTCTTGATTATTTTCCCAAGTTCTTGAATTTATTTTTTGTATTTCATGATATATTGGCATTTTAAAATTTCCATTTTCATCTGTTATACCAATACTTTTATAAATATCTCTTAGTTCTTTATCATCTATTTTTACTACATTTTCAGGTGGATTTTCTAATCTATGCGATTCAGAAATTCCTTTTTCTTTTTCTCTTAATTCTTTATATGTTAAACCAAAATATTGTGGTTTTCCCTGATATAGTGAAGATGATAAGTCCCAAGTAGCATCTGAAATAAGATTGCCACCTTCCACTTCTGAAAGTAAAAATGCATGTGTTCCTGATGATAAAACTCTTGAATCTACCCCTATCCTTTTTAAAATATTTTTTTCTATTGATGTTATTCCATTACAAACGTTTAATCCTTTTGTCAGGGATTTCCACATACTTCTTTTGTTTAAAGCTGTATTAAAATCTTTCCCATCAAAAACAAAATCAGGATAATATGATATTAATTCTCCCATTTTATAATGAACATAAGAAACTTTTTGTTTTTTAGTCCATTTATCATCCATTTCTTTAATAATTGATTCTATTATTTCTTCCCCTTGTAAAAATTCTTTTCCACTCATTCCGTAAATCATAGAATAGTTCATTCTAACATCTTCATTACAATTTTTTACAAAATTTCTTATAAATTTATAATAATCTTGATTACCGTTTTCTGAAATTGCAATTGTATTCAAATTTGGTGCTTTAGATGGCAAATCTATATATTTATCTAAATCATCACTTATTGATACATTCCAAATAAGACTACTTTTTTCATCTGGCATTAAAAATTCTATTGATTTTAAATCTTCTAAACTATGATTTTCTAAAAATTCTTCATATGTAGCCATATTATTATACCAATTCCTTCAAATTTATTTTTTCTTTTATATTATAACCATTTCTATCATCTCTTTCAACATTTGATGAATATTTTAAATATGTTCTAAATCCCTGTCTCTTTTCATTTTCACAATCTTTATTTTCTATCTTTGCTTCTTCTAATAATTTTGTTTTGTTTAATTTAAATAATCTTTTAAAAAACTCTTTTAACCATTCCATTAATAATCTCCTATATTTTATTTATTCTTATATATTTATATATCACATTTTCTACATAATTTAAAGCCTCATAATTTGTAATATATTTTCCTTTATGTCTATTTTCTAAACTTGACCTTATTATTTTTATCTGCTGATTATATTGTCTTTTATACATTTTAGCTAAAAGTTCTTTACTTAATCCTTGTTTCCACTTTTCTATTATTTCATTTCGCATCATACTACATTCACCTAAATGTAGTATTTCTTATTTAAAGGATTTTATTATCTAAAATTTTAATTTTCCTATTTTAGAAATATCTATATTATAAATCTGTCTATAAATGTCATCACAATTTAATGATGTTATTTTTGAATTATTTAACTTTAATCTTCCTATCATATTATATATTTCTTTTTCATTACTTGCTTCTATTTCTAAATATGTAGGTATCATAGGCCACGTATCTATATCAATTTCTACATTATCTAATATATATTGTATTCTTTTATTTTCTTGATAACTTCTTGCAGTAAACCCAATCTTATTTAAAAACTCATTAACAATTTCAAAGCCCTCAACCTTAAATTCAAGCTCTTTTGTTCCATCTACAGTATTACTCACTACATCCTTATATGTTAAAGTTGTTTCGTTGCCATTTGTTCTTAAACGAATCCATTTTCCATTTTGGACAGGTTTTAAATCATATACATATCTTTTTTGAATATACTCTCCCTTTTTTATAGCACCTAAACCTTCTAATAGTTTTATTATACTTTCTTTGTCTATCTCCAATATTCTAATTTCATATTCTGTTTTCATACTAATATTTCTCCTAATTTTATTTTCTTATTATAATTCAATTTCTCCTATTATATATGATTTACAAGATAAAAACTAGCGAACAACAAAAAAATAACAGATAATTACTTATCTGCTATTTTATGGCTCCTCGTGTTGGGCTCGAACCAACGACCTATCGGTTACTGCACTACACTAACTTTCATTAGCATTATATAAATATATAATTTGTAGTCTGGACTTTCTCTTTACCATATCTTTTTGACTTAGGTAGGTGGTGTAAAGTCTCTACACATAGCTTTCGCCTTGCTCGGTATTGTCGTCAACATTACTTGTTACGAGTTTCACCGACTTAGCCACCTTATCATCTATAAGTTTCCTTATAGAGCTGCTAACTTCTTTGATCTTGCGATCTGCTTTACAGCCGAGCGCTCTACCAACTGAGCTAACGAGGAATATATTAAATCTGGCAACAACCTATCTTCCCAGCAGGGTAACCCACAAGTATTTTCGGCATACTTAGGCTTGACTTCTGTGTTCGGAATGGTAACAGGTATTTCCCTAAGTGTCATCATCACCAGAAAATTAATTACTACTTAACACTATTGCATTATATACTATTTATAATACTTTTGCAAGTACTTTTTAATATTTTATGCAATTTTTTTAATTTTATGCAAATTATATAAGCACATTGAAAAATACATAGATGAATAATTAGTTTTAGTTGACTTTTTAATACTGTGGTTAAGCCCTCGATTTATTAGTATTGGT
>CALXFJ010000025.1 GCA_944387565.1 uncultured Clostridia bacterium
TAGAGTGTTGAAGCAATAGCATTTAAAGGATTAGAAAAAAAGATAAAAAAATTGCCCACATTTACTTGACACATACAAACAAATGGCAGATTTTTCAATATATGCCTTTAGGAAAATTTGGAGTTAAAAATAGAAA
This sequence comes from uncultured Clostridia bacterium, assembly GCA_944387565.1. Lineage (GTDB taxonomy): Bacteria > Bacillota > Clostridia > TANB77 > CAG-508 > CAG-269. The sequence continues at coordinate 137 of CALXFJ010000025.1, forward strand.
GCTATTTGAAATTACTGATGAAGAATTTTCAAATTTCCAATCTGATGTTTTAGAAGTATTTAATAATGACATTACAAAATTGCAGTTTAAATCTTCTAGTGACAGAAAGAATACATATATGTTAATAGATAATTCGGGGAATGCAAGGATTCCTTCGTCAGATAATAGCTCAGCATCCAACGAAAATGAAAATATAATAATTGGTAATATTTATAATCCAAATGAATGGTATAAAATTTGTTCACTTTTAGATAGAGATTTTAATAAAGAAATTCCAGTATCACATCAATTATTAAATAATAATTATACAAATGGAATAGAAAAGAGACAAAGATTTGTGAATACAATTTCTAATAATGGTGAGTATAAAAAATTACCACAGTTACAGCAAAAAACAATACAGCCACAAAGTGCAGAGAGTATTATTAAAGATAATCTAAGAACAGAGGAATACGAAAGATAATATTAAAAGTATTAAATTTTTACTGTTAAGATAGTTAAGAAACAAATATAATGCTTAAGAGAGAGGTGGAGTAATACAATGATAAATTATGCGAACGAAGAAATAAATTTAAATGGTTGCCCTGCTTGTGCATATGCGAAAAATGAATTTACTTTACCTTGTGGAATGGCATACGAAAATGATAGATTTACATTATCACAGGATTGGAAATTACCAATACAAGGTTTTTTCGTTGTTTCTCCCAAAAGACATATAGAAAATTTTGAAGAACTTTCGAAACAGGAAAGAATAGAAATTTTTGAAATAGTTAATAAGACTATCAAAATTTTAAAATCTAATAACATATGTGATAGATTTAATGTTATATTTGAAGAAAAACAAAATGTACATTTTCATGTATGGATAATGCCAAGACATAAATGGATGAATGATTTAGTTGGAAATATAAGTAATAATATTGGTAAAATTTTTGAATATGCAAAAACGAATTTAAATACACCTGACAATTTAAAAAAAATAAACGAAATCACTCAAATTATAAAAGAAAAATTCATGTAACAACAATTGGCTATCAAAGTCAATTGTTTTTACAGACTTAAAAATATTTTTAAAACTATTTTTAGTGTCTAGAATATTTTGAAAATTATATTGGAAATTAAAGCTATATAATTCATATTTGTTTTATACTATCCTTGTTCTAATATCATAGTCAATGACTGCAAATTTTTGTGGCTTATATTCTAAACTATTAAGTTCGTTTCTTATTAACTTTACATATTTTTCTGCAATAGTAGGTTCTAATAATTTATATTTTATATATCTGATAATGCTCTTACAATCGTTTTTGGTTTTAACAGATAATTTTATCTTATATTTTTTTCAATGATAAAACCTTCATTTTAGTTTGCTAAGATTCTTTTTACTTCTTCAAATGCCTCTTCAACGGTACATACTTTTCCGCTTTCAGTATCTTCCATACTTTTTTTAATTTATTCAATAAATCTTTATCATCTTTTATAATTAACTCATCAGGAGCATTATTTGTCATATAAGAAAATTTAAGGTATTTTATATAATTTACAACTTTATTTGATAATTCTTCAGGTAAACTTTCAATTACATTATATAGTTCTTTTTGTTTTATTGTCATAATTCTTCATATCCTTTTTGTATTTATATTATTTATAATACCACACTGTTATTCAAAATTGCTACATTTTTTCATTTATATATCTAACATTCTCTCAAAAAAATTGAAATTTTTAAAAAATTATAGTTGTAAATATTTATTAATAGAAGTTAATAAAAGATGTTAAAAGTACATTGTTATATAGGGGGGTAAAGAATAGCATTTATTACTTATAATTAATAAGTGGTAAAATTCTTTAAATACTCAAAATCGTGCAGGAAACCATGCGGGTTTAAGTCCCGCCGTCGGCACCATAATAAAAGAGATAGATGACTTCAATTGAAGTTTTCTATCTCTTTTATTTAACTAGACGATGTTTAATTTTAATTAATGTTATGGCATTGGGAAATAGCACGTTCTGCTGCACCATCTCCGTTAAATCGGTTATAATGTCCGGTATAAACAATATTAGTGCTTAAATCGACCTTCATAACACGACCAGCAAGGTAGTTAAAGTGAGTAGATTCATCTAAAAATTCACGAGCCATTTCTTTTGTAATAGGCTTATTAGTGGAATGAAGAAATCCAATCCCTTGAGGATGTGAATTATTATATAAAGAAACTACTACTTCAGCTTTATCCTTGTTAGAAATATCAACCATATTTTTTCTTATGATTTTTACACCATAATTCTCCTTAATCTCATTGACAGGAGGTTGAGACTCACCAAATACTGGAGTAAAATCTTCTCTGAAAGTCTTAGCAAAATCTTCATCTGCAATCTTATCAATAATAAGTGGAAAATAACTTATATAAGAGACAATTGCAGTTCTTTGATACTTAAGAATTTCAGGAAGTTCTACATTCTTGGTATGGCAGCAACAATCTTTAGCAAGGTCTGCTAAAGACTGAGATAAAATCCAAACTAGCTTTTTAGGGGTAACCATTGTGATCTTCTTGGTATCAATAATATCAGCAATATAGTCACAAAGGTTATATAATTCCGCAGGAACGTTTTTTCTAGATGCATCCCGTGCTGAACGAAGCTTGTTTGAAATATCTTGCAATGAAAACTTTTCATATATGCCATTTTCACTAGTCATGAAAATATCCTTTCTTGAAGTTAATTTTATTAGTTTTCGCCTAGTGTTAGCAGAAACAATAGCTAATAAAGTTATTGTTGTAAAAAATACTGCGATAGATATATTATATAACATTTAACATAATATTTCAAGCAAATTACCAAAAATTTACAATTTGGCCACAATAAAAATAAACTTGACTTTTACATTTATATGATATAAAATAGGAACGAAAAAACAAATAAGGAGGAATAAAGATGGATTTAAAAGGAACAAAAACAGAGAAAAACTTAATGGAAGCATTTGCTGGAGAATCACAAGCAAGAAATAAATACACATATTTTGCAAGTAAAGCAAAAAAGGAAGGATATGAGCAAATAGCAGCTATATTCCAAGAAACAGCTGATAATGAAAAAGAACATGCTAAAATGTGGTTTAAATTATTACAAGGTGGAGAAATAAAATCAACATTAGAAAACTTACAAATGGCAGCTGAAGGAGAAAATTATGAATGGACAGATATGTATGATAGAATGGCAAAAGAAGCTAAAGAAGAAGGATTTGACCATATAGCATATTTATTCTCAGAAGTTGCAAAAATAGAAAAAGAACATGAAGCTAGATATAAAAAATTAATTGAAAATGTAGAAGGTGGCTTAGTATTTAGTCGTGATGATGAAAGAATATGGAAATGTAGAAATTGTGGACATATTGTAATTGGAAAATATGCTCCAGAAATCTGCCCAGTATGTAGCCATCCAAAAGCATATTTCGAAATAAAAGCTGAAAATTATTAAAATAGAAAATAAAAATAAACCAAAAGAGAAATTATTGTTATAATAATTTCTCTTTTTCTATGGTAAAAATAAGAAGTTTGTGATATAATAGCCTTTGTATAAAGGAGAAAGATATGCCAAAATTTTTTATTTCACAAGAACAACAAGAAAAAGATAAAATTAATATAATAGGAAATGATGTAAAACATATAAAAAATGTGTTAAGAAAAAAAATTGGAGAAACAATAGTTATTTGTAATAAAGAAAGTAAAAAAGATTACTTGTGTAAAATAGAAAACATTGGAAATGATTTTGTTGGATGTAAGATAGAACAAGAATTAGAAAGTAATGTGGAATCAAATGTAAAAGTAACAATAATGCAAGGACTTCCAAAGAAAGATAAAATGGAATTAATAATTCAAAAATCAGTAGAGCTTGGGGTACATGAAATAATTCCTGTTGAAATGGAAAGATGTGTTGTAAAACTTCAAGAAAAAGACAAATTGAAAAAAATTGAAAGATGGCAAAAAATATCAGAAGTAGCAGCAAAACAGTGTGGAAGAGATTTCATTCCTAAAATTAATCAAATTGTATCTCTAAAAAATATTTGTAATTTATTACCTGAATATGATATAGTATTACTAGCATATGAAAATGAAGAGAAAACAGGAATAAAAGAAGTGCTAAAAAATATAAAAGACAGATTTAATGGAAAAAACATAAAAATAGCTGTTATAATAGGACCAGAAGGTGGAATATCACCAAAAGAAGTAGAAATGTTAAAAGAAAATGGTGCTATAACTATTTCATTAGGAAAAAGGATTTTAAGAACAGAAACAGTAGCATTAAATGTATTAAGTGTTATAATGTATGAGTTAGAAAATTAGGAGGAAATAATGAATACGATATTCAAGAATCTATTAAAAGCGATTGGTGTAATGTGCTATTTTATAATTCTTAACTTTGCTTATCTTAGAATGGAAACAAATAGATTAATTGGTGATATTGAGGTGTTTTCTGGAATATTTTTAGTATTAGGAATTTTAATGTTAGAAAGAGCTTATAAAAAAGATAGTGGAGAATCAGCTTTAACAGGAATTGAACTTATAGCACTTTCAATGCATTCTTTATCAATAATGCATGTAATAACATTTTTTAACTATGATTTTAGTCATTATTTAATAATATCATCATTTGTATTTTCAATATATTATGTATTAAAAGCAATAATAATATATACTAGAGATAAAAGAAAATATTTAAAAGGCTTAGGAGATATAAAAGAAATAGTAAAAGAAGAACCAATAAAAAAAGAAGCTAAAAAGAGAAGTCAAGAAGAAGCAATAGATGATAAAGAAGATAAAAGTAAAAAAACAAACAAAGAAAAAAGTGTAAAAAAAGAGCAAACAAAAGAAAGTAAAGCCCCAAAAAGCAAAGAAGTAAAAAATAGAACTAAAAAGGAGACAAAGAAAGAAGAAAGAGAACCAAAAGAAGTAAAAAGTAAGGAAAAGAGACAAACAAAACCAAAAACAAAGAATGAAGTTAAGAAAGAAGAAATAAATAAAACAAAAAGAACAAAAAAAGCTAAAAAAGAGGTAAAAGAAAATGATTAAGAGCATGACAGGATATGGAAAATCAACATTAGAAATAAATTCTAGAAAATATCAAGTAGAAATAAAAAGTTTGAACCATAGATATTTGGATATATCTATAAGGATGCCAAAACAACTTAGTTATTTAGAAGAAACAATAAAACAACAAATATCAAGCAAAATAAGCAGAGGAAAAATAGATGTATTTATAAGTTGGGAAAACAATTCTATTGAAGGAAGGACTATAAAAATAAATACAGCATTAGCAAAGGCTTATATTGAAGAACTAAGAAAATTAGCAGAAGAAGAAAATTTATCAGATAATATAGAAGTAAATGATATAGCAAGGTATCCAGACGTATTAATAGTTCAAGAAAATCAAGAAGATGAAACAATAAAAAACGAAATAATAGAAGTAGTAAATAAAGCTGTAAATAATTTAGTAGAAATGAAACAGAATGAAGGAATAAAAATAGCAGAAGACTTACAAAAAAGATTAGATTATATTCAAGAAGAAGTAAACAAAGTAAAAGAATTTTCTACTGGACTTATAAATGAATATATAGTAAAATTAGAAGAAAGAATAAAAGAACTTTTACCAAATAATCAAGAAATAGATAAAAATAGACTAATGCAAGAGATTGTGATTTATGCGGATAAATGTTCTATTGAAGAAGAGGTTACAAGATTAAATAGCCATATAGGACAATTTAAGGAATTTCTAAAATCAGATGAAACTGTTGGCAAAAAATTAGACTTTATAATTCAAGAGATGAATAGAGAAACTAATACAATAGGTTCAAAATCAAACAATTTAAATATTACTAATGGTGTGATTGATATGAAAACAGAAATAGAGAACTTAAGAGAACAAGTACAAAATATAGAATAGAAAGGATTGATTTTATGCAATTAGTAAATATAGGATTTGGAAATATAGTGTCAGCAGATAGAATTGTAGCAATTGTAAGTCCAGAATCAGCGCCAATAAAAAGGCTAGTACAAGATGCAAAAGACAATAAAACGGCAGTGGATGCTACGTATGGTAGAAGAACAAGAGCAGTACTTATAATGGACTCTGGTCATGTTATATTATCGGCGGTGCAGCCAGAAACAGTAGGTGGCAGAATAGATAAAACAATGCCAGAAGATGATATAAGTAAGCAATTAGAATCATTAAAATAAAAAATTAAGGGAGGAATGTAAAAATGATAGTAAAACCAACTGTAACAGAATTATTAAAAAGAGCAGATAACAGGTATGAATTAGTAATTGCGACAGCAAGACGTGCAAGACAAATAGCAGCAGGAGATAAACCATTAACAGATGTTAAAGAGGATTCACCTGTAACACTTGCAGCAAATGAAATAGCAGAAGGAAAGATACAAATAATAAAGGATAATAATGATAACAGTGAAGATGAAGAAAACGAAGAAGGTATAGAAATTCTAGAAAAAATAAAAGATTAAGAAAAATGAAAATAAAAAAGATAAAATAGATTGGAGAATAAAATGGGAAAAAAACATATTATATCATTAGGAGGAGAACTTGCTAGTGGAAAAGGTGCTGTTTCTAGAGTACTTATGGAAAGGTTAAATTATGGAGTATATAGAAACGGAGATTATTTTAGAAAATTAGCAAAAGAAAAAGGAATGGATGTAACAACTTTTAATATATATGTAAAAGACCATCCAGAAATAGATAGACAAATAGAAAATAGTGCAGCAGAATATGCAAAAACACATGATAATTTTATAATAGATGCAAGACTTCGGGTGGTATGCAGTACCAGAATCTTTTAAAGTATATTTAAAAGTTGACATTAATGTAGCAGCAAAAAGAGCATTTGAAGATGAATTAAGAAAAAGCTCAGAAAAATTTAATACAATAGAAGAACAAAAAGAAGATATGCAAAAAAGATATAAATTGGAGAATGAAAGATACTTTAATTTATATGGTGTAAGAAAAGAAGATGAAAGCAATTATGATTATGTATTAGATACAACAAAATTAACACCAGAGCAAGTGGCAGATAAAATAGAAGAAGAATACAAAAAATGGCTAGAAAAATAAAAGTGAGCTTATTTAAACTCACTTTTTTCTATAAAAGGAGCTAAAATGGTTGCAGAAGTAATAATAAATAGAAGAGCAAAAAAACTAAACAGAACATTTGATTATGAAATACCAGATGATTTAAAAGACCTTATTATAGTTGGAAGTAAGGTCTTAGTTCCTTTTGGTAAAGGAGAAAAATTAGAAGAAGCATTTGTTGTAGGTTTGAAAGAAAAATCAGAATATGAAATAAAAAAAATAGCAAAAATAGAAGAAAATCTAAAAGATTCACAAATAGAACTTGCAAGATGGATGGCAAAAAGATATTTTTGTAATGTATCAGATTGTATAAAATTAATGCAAGCACCAGGAACAAGTAGTAAAAATAGAAAAGTACAAGATAAAACAATAAATGCAGTTTATTTAAAAAAACAAATAGAAGAAATAGAATTAGATATAGAAACCAAGAAAATAAAATCAGAAAAACAAAAAAGAATATTAAACTTTGTAAAAGATAATGAAGGTGTAACGATACCTGAAATAGAAATGATATTAGATTGTTCAAGAGCAATAGTAAATACATTAGTAAAAAATAATTATTTAGAAATAGTAGAAAAGAAAATAGAAAGAGACCCATTAAAAAGAAAAGAAGTAGAAAAAACAAATTTCTTAAAGCTAACAGAGGAACAAGGAAATGCATATAAAAAAATAGAAAAAGAAATAGATGAAAACAAATTTAAAGAATTTTTATTATTTGGAGTAACAGGTTCAGGAAAAACAGAAATATATTTACAATTAATTGATAAAGTTATAAAAGAAGGAAAAAAAGCGATAATATTAGTCCCAGAAATATCACTAACTCCACAAATGTTAGATAGATTTATTTCAAGATTTGGAAAAAAACAAATAGCAGTTTTACATAGCAAGTTATCATTAGGGGAAAGATATGATGAATGGAATAAAATAAAAGAAGGAAAGGTAAAAATAGTAATTGGAGCAAGGTCAGCTATATTTGCACCTATAGAAAATTTAGGAATTATTATTATAGATGAAGAACATGATAGTTCATATAAATCAGAAGCAAATCCTAAATATGATGCAAAAGAAGTAGCAAAATACATAGCAAAGAAAAATAATTGTCCACTTGTTCTTCGGAAGTGCGACACCAGATATAAAATCATATTATAGAGCAGTAGAAGAAAATAAAATAACTTTATTAGAACTAACCAAAAGAGCAAATAATGCTAATTTACCTAAAATAGAAATAATAGACTTAAAACAAGAATTAGCAAATGGAAATCGCTCAATGTTAAGTAATGAACTATATAAATCAATAGAAGAAAATTTAAAAGAAAAAAGACAAACAATATTATTTTTAAATAGAAGAGGTTATTCTACATTTATAATGTGTAGAAATTGTGGTTATACTGTTAAATGTAAAAATTGTAATATAAGTCTTACATATCACAGCTATGAAAATAAATTAAAATGTCATTATTGTGGATATGAAGAACCAGTAGTAAAAATATGTCCAGCATGCCATAGTGATAAAATAAGATATTTTGGAACAGGAACACAAAAATTAGAACAAGAAATACATAAACAATTTCCAAATGCTAAAACAATTAGGATGGATATAGATACAGTAACAAAGAAAAACTCACATGAAGAAATTTTAAAAAAATTTAGAGATGAAAATATAGACATATTAATAGGAACACAAATGGTAGTAAAAGGACATCACTTCCCAAATGTAACATTAGTAGGAGTAATAGCAGCAGATAGTTCACTAAATATAGATGATTATAGAGCAAATGAAAGAACATTCCAAATATTAACACAAGTTGCACGGACGAGCAGGAAGAGAAAAAGATAAACCTCGGAAAGGTAATAGTGCAAACATATAATCCAGACAACTTTAGTATACAATGTAGTAAAAAACAGGACTATAAAATGTTTTACGAAACAGAAATCTTAATACGTAAGCAGTTGAAATATCCACCATTTTGCGATATAATAGTAATTGGATTTAACAGTTTAAATGAAAAAGAAATAATAGATATAAGCAATAAAACTTACAATTATTTAAAAGAAAATTTAGATGAAGAAGAATTTAATGTATTCAAACCAATGCCAGCACCTATAGATAAAATACAAAATAGATTACGTTATAGAATAATAATAAAAGGGAATATGAATGAAAAAGCAAATGAAATTTTAAATAATTGTTTAAAAGAAATCTATAATAAAGATTTAAAAACAACTAGAGTATCTATTGATGTAAATCCAAATAATATGATTTAATTAATATAATAAATAAATATAAAAAGGAAGGAGAGAGAATATGGCAATAAGAAACTTAAGATATGAAGGAGACGACATATTAAAAAAGAAATCAAGAGAAGTAGAAGTAATAGATGATAAATTACAAACTTTAATTGATGATATGATAGATACAATGCATAAATATAATGGAGTAGGATTAGCAGCAGTACAAGTAGGAATATTAAAAAGAGTAATTGTAATAGATTTATATGATGACAAAGGACCAATAGTATTAATAAATCCTGTAATAATAAAAACAAAAGGAGAACAAGAAGTAGAAGAAGGCTGCCTAAGTTTTCCAAACCAATTTGCAAAAGTAGTAAGACCAGCAGAAGTTGTTGCAGAATATACAGATAGAGATGGAAAAAGAATGAGAGTACATGCTAAAGAATTGCTAGCACAAGCAATAGCTCATGAGGTAGACCATTTAAACGGGGAATTATTTATAGATAAAATAGTACCAGGTACATTAGAATATATAGAGCCAGAAGAGTAGGGATAGTTGGGGGACGTTTCTTTTTGGACATTTTGTCCATTTGGGGACACATCTTTTGAGAAAGGAAAAATGATATGAGATTAGTTTTTATGGGAACACCAGATTTTGCAAAGGAAAGCCTAGAAGCGGTATATAATGCAGGATATGAAATTTTAGCAGTAGTTACTAATCCTGATAGACCAAAAGGTAGAGGAATGAAAATGGTTGAATCACCAGTTAAGGAATTTGCAAAAGAAAAGAATTTAAAAATATATCAACCAGAAAAAGTGAAGAAAAATATAGAATTTATAGAAGAGATAAAAAAATTACAACCTGATGTAATATGTGTGGTAGCTTATGGAAAGATATTACCAAAGGAAATATTAGAAATTCCAAAACTTGGCTGTATTAATGTTCATGGTTCTTTATTACCCCAATATAGAGGTGCAGCACCTATTCAATGGGCAATATTAAATGGAGATAAAGAAACAGGAATTACTACAATGTATATGAATGAAGGAATGGACACAGGTGATATGATTTTAAAAGAAAAAGTTACAATAGGAGAAGATGAAACAACAGGAGAATTATGGGATAGGTTATCAAAAATAGGAGGAGAACTTTTAGTAAAAACTCTTAAAGAAATAGAAAAAGGAACTGCTCCAAGAGAAAAGCAAGGTGATGATTTTTCAATTGCACCAATGCTTGATAAAAAGATGGCAAAAATAGATTGGGAAAATAAATCAGCTATAGAAATTAAGAATCTAGTAAGAGGTTTGAATCCAATTATGGGAGCATATAGCTTTTTAAACGGTAAAAAGATAAAATTTTGGAACGTTGCAATTGCAACAAATAAAGAAATACCAGCTGAGGGATTAAAAAATGGAACTGTAATTCTTTCTAATCCAAAAGATGGTTTATTTATAAAAACAAAGGAAGGAATTATAAAAGTTTTAGAAATTCAAGGAGAAAATGCTAAAAGAATGCCAATACAAGATTTCTTGAGAGGAAATAAAATAGAAGAATACAGTGTATTTGAATAAAAAATGTAAGAATAACAAAACAAAAAGAATAATTTATTTAATAAAAGTCTAGCAAAACCTAGACTTTTTCTTAGTTTTTATATATAATATAGCCAAATGAAAAATTCGGAGGTTTTCATCATGTATGAAAGAAGTGCAATAGTATTAGAAACATACTTTGAAGGAGTTTTAGGTTTTAATAAAGGAAATAACCTAAAAACTAATTATGATAATTACAACAGAATAATAGAAGAAATAAAAGAATACCAAAGAATTATTAAAGAAGAAGAAAATGTAATAGAAAAATTTGATGAAGTAGCTTCAGAAATAGAAGAAATTCAAAAAAAACAAAATAAAATTCATGAAGCAAATTCAAAGTTAGAAGAAGAAAGGAATAATCTTTTTAATGACTTAAGTGAAAACCCAAGTACATTAGATCAAAAGCTTCAAAAAATAGAAGAAAGTTTTGACAAAAATAATGAAGAAATAAAAGATTTAAGACAAAGATATGTAAAAGCATTAGTGATTTTTACAGAAAGACAAAAAGAAAGAAATAAATATGCAAGAATGCATAGAACTACAGAGGGCGAATATCTAAATACTATAAAAGAAATAAATTCTGAATTTTCAGGAATGAATATAAAAGAAATAGAAGAAGTAAAGAAATTTATAAATTCAGAAAATGAAGAAGAAAAAAATAATATAGTAAATAAAATGCTAAAAAATGGTAAAAATGAAAGAGTACCATTTAATACAGAAGTGATAGAAAAAGCAGTTGAAGAAAGAACTAATATAGCTAAAAAAGAAGCAGAATTATATATTAGCATTTTTGAAAAAATGAAAAAGCTTTTAGGAGAAGTAAACAGTGGAGCTGTAAAACTTACAAAATTTGAGAGAACAGCAAGAGATGTAAGTGTTAAGTTAGCATTTTTAAATGCGGAAAAAGAATATATTGTAGGATTTTTAGATAATGAAAGAATGACTGCAATGAATGGCAAAAAAGCACATGATAAATTAATGGAGGAAGCATGTCAAAATTTTGATTTAGATATAAAGCAGATAAATAATTTATATGAATTAGTTATTAGAGAAACTACAAAAAAAGCAACTAAAAAAGCATATAAAGAATTATATAATAAAACATATTTAAAAGAAATAGAGGAAAAAGAAAAGGATTTTGAAGAAGAAGTAACAAATATAAAAATAAATATGGGAACAGTTATTAATTCTAATTATTGGCGAATAGAAGGAATAAAAAATATTTACAATGTATTCCAAGAAGAGATAAGTGAAAAATTTGAAAAAGACCTATCAGAATATAGAATAGAAGAAATTGAAAAAGATGATGAAGTAAAGGATAAACAAGAAGAAAGTATTGAAGAAAACATTGATTCTTATGATGACAATTACGAAGAAGATGATTATGAAGATAGTGATTATGAAGAAGATGATTATGACGACAATGATTATTATGATGACGAGGATGTAGAATATGATGAAGATGATTACGATTATGATGAATATAACGAATATGAAGATGATGAAGAACAAGAAGGAATAATAGAAGATGATGGAGAAATAACGGAGGAAAAAATAGACCAATTAATACGAGATAGCAGAAAAGGAAAAACTAAGAAAAATGACAAACAAGAAAAAGGTTTATTTGGAAGATTATTTAAAAAATAGGAGGATAAAATGATAAAAATAGAGAATGTTTCAAAATCCTACGTAAAGGGAAAAAAATCAATAGATGATTTGAATTTAGAAATAAAAAATGGAGAAATATTTGGATTCTTAGGACCAAATGGAGCGGGAAAAACAACTACAATAAAAATGATTACAGGAATATTGAATCCAGATGAAGGAGATATATTAATTGATGGAAAAAGCATTCAAAAAGAACCATTAGAAGCTAAGAAAAACTTTGGATTCGTACCAGATAGTCCAGATATGTTTTTAAAATTAAAAGGAATAGAATATTTAAATTTCTTAGCAGATATATATGAAGTACCAAATGAAAAAAGAAAAGAAAGAATAGAAATATTAACTAAGAAATTCGAAATATATAATGATTTAAATAGTGAAATACAGAGTTATTCACATGGTATGAGACAAAAAATAGTAATATGTGGAGTTCTATTAAATAATCCTAAAAACTGGATATTAGATGAGCCAATGACAGGATTAGACCCAAAATCTTCATACGATTTAAAAGAAATGATGAGGGAACATGCAAAAATGGGAAATACAGTATTTTTCTCAACACATATATTAGAAGTTGCAGAAAAGCTTTGCGATAGAGTTGGAATTATAAATAAAGGTAAATTGGTTTTTGTTGGTACATTTGATGAAATGAAAGATAAATTTAAAGAAAATGCTTCATTAGAACAATTATTCTTGGAGATAACAGATGATGAAAAATAAAGTAGTAGCATTAACAAAAGTATTTTTTAAAAATTCATTTCAAAACATGGAAACAGCAGGTGGTTCCAAAAATAAAACCAATTCAAAATCAATGATGATTTTATATGCAATAGTATTTTTGTATTTAGCAGGAATAGTTGGATTTTTTAGTTATAATTTAGTACAAGGATTAATAGAAATACAACAAGAAGAAATATTTTTAGGATTAATACTTTTAGCAATAGGAGTATTTGTATTAATACAAACAATATTTTCTGCAATTAGTTTATTATATTATTCAAAAGACAATGAATATATATTACCTTTACCAATAAAGCCAAGCCAAATAGTAATGGCAAAAACAAATGTATTATTAATTACAGAATATTTTATAGTAGCAATAATAGGATTAATACCACTTATTATTTATGGAATTTTAACAACAGCAAATATATTTTATTATATTACAATGATAAGTACTTTATTAACATTTCCAGTTGTACCAGTATTAATTTCTAGTTTGCTAGTATTAATAGTTATGAGCTTTGCAAAATTTACTAAAAATAGAAATAGATTTCAAATAATAGCAACAATTATTTTACTAGTAGTTATATGTGTAATTTCTTTCCAAACAAGTGATATGGAAGGTTCTCAAGAAGAATTAATTCAGATGGCAACAAAAGCAAATGGATTAGTAGAAATGATAAGAAATACATTTCCAACATTAGGAATGGCAATAGAAGCATTAGCAAATAATTCAATATTAAATTTAATAGCATTAGTATTAGTGACAGCTATTTTATATTTAATATATATTGCAGTGGGTCAAAAACTATTTTTAAAAGGAGCAGTAGGTAGTTTATCTAGTGGTAAAAGGACAAAAAAAGCAATTAATGAAAAAACAGCATTTAAGAAAAGTTCTTTGGCTAAGACTTATATAGGAAAAGAATTTAAAACACTAATTAGAAATCCAATATTTTTTATGCAATGTGTTATGCCAGCTATTTTATTTCCGATATTAGTAATAGTATTTACTTTTGCAGGAATGCAAACAGACCAAAATACGAGCATAACAGATATAGCGCAGATGATAACAAATAAAACATCAATTTATTTAGGGATGGCAATATTAATGGTTATACAATTTTTCGCAATGTTTATATATATATCAGCAACAGCAATATCAAGAGATGGACAAAATGCGGTATTTATGAAATATATTCCTGTACCATTAATAAAACAAATAGATTATAAAGTTATGCCAAATATAATAATGACAACAATAATGGGAATAATTTCAATTGGAATTGCACAGTATTTATTTAGAATACCTATATTGTATTTATTGCTAATAACAATAGCAGCAATTTCAATAGGAATGTTACAGAGTTATCTAATGATTATAGTTGATTTAAAGAAACCAAAATTAGAATGGAATTCAGAATATGCAGTTGTAAAGCAAAATATGAATTTGGTTTGGCCAATGTTTTTAGGACTAGCAAATATAACAATAATAGCAGTTTTATCTTATGTCTTAGGAAGCTTTGTTAATAGTTTTGTAATAATTGGATTATTCATTATAATATACCTAGGGTTAACAATGCTTGTTAGAAAGTATATAGAAAACAATGCAGATAAATTATTTAGAAAAATTTATTAGAAGAAGCATATGCTTCTTCTATTTTAAAAATATATTGATAATTAAGTATAACAAAAATTATTTGTTCTAGAGGTGTTTTATGGAAGATATAGAAATTGCAAAAAAAGTAGAAAAAGCAGGAGGAAGATTATATTTAGTTGGGGGAGCATTACGAGATAAGTTTTTAGGAAAAGAAGAATATGATGAAGATTACTGTATAACAGGTTTAACAGATGAAGAGTTTATAAAAATATTTCCAAAAGCAATAATAAAAGGAAAAGCATTTAAAGTATATGAAATAGATAAAAAAGAAATTGCTTTAGCAAGAAAAGAAATAAAAACAGGAAAAACTCATAAAGAGTTCAAAATAAAAACAAATAAGAATATATTATTAGAAGAAGATTTAGAAAGAAGAGATATAACAATAAATTCTATAGCACAAGATGTATTAACAAAAGAAATAATAGACCCATTTGAAGGAAGGAAAGATTTAAAAAATAAAATAATAAGAGCAACAAGCCCCAAATTTATTGAAGACCCATTACGAGTTTATAGAGTAGCTAGATTTGCAGCAAAACTAGAATTTGATGTAGAAGAAAAAACAATTGAAATGATGAAAAGTATAAAGAATGAATTAAAATATTTACCAAAAGAAAGAGTTTTCATGGAATTTAAGAAAGCATTAGAGACAAATAAACCATCTATATTCTTTAATGTGCTAAAAAAAGCGGAAGTGTTAGATGTATATTTTATGCCAATATATAAATTAATAGGTGCGTTACAACCTGAAAAATATCATCCAGAAGGAGATAGTTATAATCATACAATGATAGCTCTAGATAAAGCATGTAATGAAACAACTGATTTAAAAATTAGGTTTAGTGTATTAGTTCATGATTTAGGAAAAGGAGAAACTCCAAGAGAAGAATATCCACATCATTATAATCATGAAAAAAGAGGAGTAAAAATAGTTGAAAAATTTTCTTCTGAATTAGGTGTACCAAAATCTTGGGAAAAATGTGGTAAAGTAGCTTGCCTAGAACATATGAGAGGCGGAATTTTTAATAAAATGAAACCAGCAAAGAAAGTAGAGTTTATAGAAAGAATAGATAAAACTTTACTTGGATTACATGGGTTACAAATAGTTGTAAATTGTGATAAATCTAGAAATGATGAAGTAAATAAAGAATTATATGATTTTGAAACTATAGGAAAAAAATGCTTAAAAGAAGTAACAGCTAAAAAACTAATTGAAAAATATAATTTAAAAGAAGGAAAAAGTTTAGGAGAAAGATTACACCAAGAAAGAGTAGAATGGATGAAAACATTGACAAATTAAGCAAAAAATGTAATAATAGAAAGGTGTAATAAAAAAAGAAAAGAGGAATTAAAAATGAATAGATATTATTTTACATCAGAAAGCGTAACTGAAGGACATCCAGATAAATTATGTGATACTATATCAGATGCGATATTAGATAGTTATTTAGCTCAAGATAAAAATGCAAGAGTAGCGGTTGAAACATTTGCTTCAGGAAATGAAATAACAATTGCAGGACAAGTAACAGCAAATGGAGAAGTAGATGTAGAAAAATTGGTTAGAGAAAAAATAAAAGAGATTGGTTATGATAATGAAAGATTAGATATGGACTATAGAACATGTTTAATACACATAAACATAACAAAACAAAGTCCAGATATAGCAATGGGAGTAGATGTTGGAGGGGCAGGAGACCAAGGAATAATGTTTGGCTATGCTTGTTCAGATACAGAAGAATTAATGCCATTTGCAATAAGTATGGCACATAAATTATCAAAAAGACTTACAGAAGTAAGAAAAAGTAAAGAAATTCCATATTTAAGACCAGATGGAAAAACACAAGTGACTGTAGAATATGAAGGAGACACTCCAAAAAGAATAGAAACTATCTTAATATCTACACAACATAATGCAGATGTAGAGCAAGAAGATTTGAAAAAAGATATTATAGAAAAAGTAATTAAAAAAGTAATACCAGAAAATATGTTAGATGAAAATACTAAAATATATATAAATCCAACAGGAAGATTTGTAATTGGAGGACCATTGGGAGATACAGGTCTTACAGGTAGAAAAATAATAGTAGATACATATGGAGGATATTCTCGCCATGGTGGAGGAGCTTTTTCAGGAAAAGACCCAAGCAAAGTAGATAGGTCAGCAGCGTATATGCTTCGTCATATTGCTAAAAACTTAGTTGCAAATGGATATTGTAAAAAATGTGAAATCCAAATATCATATGCAATAGGAATGAAAGAGCCATTATCAATTTATATAAATACATTTGGAACAGGAACAAAATCAGAAGAAGAATTAGTAAATTTAGTAAAAGAAAAATTTGATTTAACTCCAGCTGGAATTATAGATTATTTAGACTTAAAAAGACCAATATATGAAAAAACAACAAACTATGGTCATTTTGGTAAAGAAGAATTACCATGGGAAAAAATTATAAAAATGTAAAAAGCTCGTTTAAAACGGGCTTTTAATTTTTTAAATAAATTTTTTGAACATATAATTTATTTGCAAAAGATTGGACAACATTACGTAAAATATATTGTTCTTTTGATAAATTATCATTATTTATATAGCTATCTCCTGTGAATGTCATTTTAATTGCTTTTTCAAGTTCAGAACAAAATCTGTTATATGCTTTTTCAGCAGGAGAAGTTTTTATTGCTAGTGTAATTAATTTTTTTATTTCATCAATACTATAAATTTGTTTTAAAATAAAGATGACAAAAAGATATGCTATATGTTCTCTATTATATTTTTTATTAATAGGAGCTTTTATAGCTCCATGTTTTACATAGTTATTAATCATTGTTTTTGTAATGATTTTATTTTCTTTTTCTTCTCCACTTTCAATATAATTAGATAAATAATTTTCAAGATAAGAAACTACTTGGTCTATATATAAATCAATTTGAGGAATTTCTTCCCATCTAGGAATATGAAATTTCTCAATTTCTTCATCTATTGCAAAATCTTTTTTACTCATGAAATACACCTCTAACAAGGATTATAGCATTTTTAGAGTGAATAGTCAATTACTTGACAAGATATTTGATATGTGATAATCTAGACTCCAATACTAGATGAAGGAGGTATTAATATGCAGGAAAGATATTTTGAGGCAACAGAATTTGAAAATATAAAAGATATTATTTATAATTCAGCTAAAAAATATAAAGATAATACGGCTTTTATCTTGAAACATAAAAAAGATGAAGAAATACAATATGAAAATATAACATATAAGAAATTATTAGAAGAAGTAAATAGTTTAGGAACAAAATTTTTTGATTTAGGATATAAAGATAAAAGAATCGCAATCGTAGGAAGAAATAGATACGAATGGGTACTTTCACATTTAGCAAACTTACTTGGAGGAATAGTATCTGTACCTTTAGATAAAGAACTACAAATAGATGAATTAGAAAGTTCATTAAAAAGAAGTAAAGCAGATGTAGTAATATTTGATGAGAAATATATAGAAAATATAGAAGAAATAAAGAAGAGGAACAATACTAATTTAAAAGAATATATTTGCATGACAAAAAAAGAAGGATATAAAGACATAGAAACACTTAAAGAAGAGGGAAAGAAATTATTAAATGGGGGTAATAGAGAATATGTAGATGCTAAAATAGATTCATATAAGATGAATATATTATTATTTACATCAGGAACTACATCAAAATCCAAAGCAGTAATGTTATCACAAAATAATATTGCCTCAAATGTATATGCCATGCAACTAGTAGAAAAATTTTTAGATACAGATGTAAACTTAGCATTCTTACCATTTCACCATATATTTGGTTCAACAGCAATGATAGTAATGCTTGCATGTGGAGTAGCAACAGCATTTCCGGATGGACTTCGTTATGTAGCACAAAATTTAAAAGAATATAAAGTGTCTGTGTTTATAGGAGTTCCATTATTAGTAGAAGCAATTTATAAAAAAGTAGAACAAGGAATAGAAAAAAAGAGGAAAACAAAAATAGTAGAATTAGCAAAAAAGATAAGTAATTTCTTATTAAAATTTAAGATAGATATAAGAAGAAAATTATTTAAAGAAATAATAGATGAATTAGGTGGTCATTTAAGATTTGTGGTTTCAGGTGGGGCACCATTGGATAGAAGAGTTGCAAAAGGATTTAATGAATTAGGAATAAAATTAGTGCAAGGATATGGATTAACTGAAACATCACCAGTAATATCTGCTGAAAATGATAGAAAAGTAAAATATGGCTCAATAGGAATTCCAATGGATAATGTTGAAGTAGAATTTGAAAATAAAGATGAAAATGGAATAGGAGAACTAAAGGTAAAAGGACCTAATGTAATGCTTCGGTTATTATGAAAATGAAGAAGCAAGTAAAGAAGTATTAAAAGATGGATGGTTTTATACAGGTGATTTAGGCTATATGGATAAAGATGGATTTTTATTTATAACCGGAAGAAAAAAAGATATGATAGTTTTAAAAAATGGTAAAAAAGTATTTCCAGATGAATTAGAAATGTTAATAAATAGACTAGATGAAGTAGAAGAATGTATGGTATTTGGAATGCCAGACAAGAAAGATAAGAATGATATAAAATTATCTGTAAAAGTAGTTTATAATAAAGAATATGTAAAAGAAAAATATGGAAACATAAGTAAAGAAAAATTAGAAAAAATTATATGGGATAAAATAAAACAAATAAATAAAACATTTCCACCATATAAATACATAAAAAATATGATATTAACAGAAAAAGAATTAATAAAAACAACAACTAAGAAAATAAAAAGAAATGAAGAATTAAAAAATATATTACAAAAATAAAAAGAAAGACTGTTTTTAGGGAGATAAACTAAAAACAGCCTTTTTAAATTTCTATTATTTTCAAATTAAATTTATCTTCAAAAACTTTTTTCTTAGCTATGTATTCCTTAGTTTTAAAACCCTTAACATCAATAACTTCGGTACTTCCATCTTTGTTAAAAATAATGAAATCAGGTTTGTATTTTAAACCAGGTGCTAATATAAAAATGGGTTGAAGACAAAAGCCATCAATTTCTTTTGCTTGTAATTTTATTTTTAACTCACAATAAAAGTCAGCTTCTTTTTGACTATCAAAAGTATGACCATCAATTGAAACTTTATTAGCTCTGTATTTACTTTTCTTAATATTTTTAGTGTTAGTGAAATTTTTATAATCTTCTATACTCCAGTGTTCCATATTGTTTCTCCTATGTTTTAATTTACTTAAGTATTATATAAAAAAATAAAAAAATGTGCAAGTAAATGTTTGTAGATTTTTAGAAAACGTAGTATAATGTTGATACTAAAATAAGGAAAAGAGGTAAATTATGCAAAATAATTTTATATATGGAAATAGAAAATATAATTTAAGAGAACATAAAGGAAAAAGTCTACTTAAATGGGTGGACAATTATGTTTTAGTAGATATAGAAACAACAGGATTATCTCCAAGGACAGATGAAATAATAGAAATTGGAGCAATAAAAGTAAAGGAAAATAAAATTATAGATACATATAATACATTAATAAAAATAGATAGAAACTTAAATCCATTTATAACAAAACTAACTGGAATAACAGATAAAATGTTAGAAACAGGAAAAGAAAGAGATAAAGCATTAGAAGAATTTGTGAATTTTACTGGAAATGAAATAATAATGGGACATAATGTTAATTTTGATATTAACTTTATTTATGACAAATGTTTATCTTATTTAGATTATTATTTAAGTAATGACTTTGTAGATACAATGAGAATTGCAAAGCATATACTTCCAGATATTCAAAACTACAAATTAGGGACATTAGCAAATTATTTCGGAGTAGATTATAGAAGTGCACATAGGGGATTAAAAGATGTTGAAATAACTTATGAAGTATATAATAAATTAAAAGATTGTTATAAAAAATAGGAGGAAATATGATACCTGAATTTTTAATAGAAATGTTAAGGAAACAATATGGAGAAGAACTTAGTAAGAAAATAATAGAAGGTTATGAAGAAGAAAGAAAAGTGACTCTTAGAGTAAATACTATTAAAACTAATTCTTCTGAAATAGAAAAAGTTTTAGAAGAAAATAATATTAAATATAAAAAAATATCTTGGTATAGTGAAGGATATATTATTGAAAATGTAAGAGAAAACGAAATTAAGAATCTGGACATTTATAAAAATGGCGAAATTTATCTTCAAAGTTTATCATCAATGCTTCCTCCAATTATATTAGAACCAAAAGAAAATACAGATATATTAGATATGACAGCAGCTCCGGGAGGAAAAACCACAGAGATTGCAACATTAGTTGGAAACAGGGCAAGAATAACAGCAATTGAGATGAATAAAATAAGAGCACAAAAGCTCAAGTATAATATAGAAAAACAAGGAGCAACATGTGTATATGTAATGGAACAAGATGCAAGAAAATTAAATGATTTTTTTTCATTTGATAATGTTTTATTAGATGCTCCTTGTTCTGGAAGCGGAACAATAAATATAAATGATACAAAATTAGAAAAAACATTTACAGAACAATTAATAAAAAAGTCAAAAAAATCACAAAATGAATTATTAAAAAAAGCAATTAAGGTATTAAAAAAAGGAAGTGAAATGGTATATTCAACATGTTCTATATTACAAGAAGAAAATGAAAATATTATAGAAAATGTTTTAAAAGAAAATAAGGTAGAAATAGTAGATATAGATTTTAAAGGAATAGAAGATATACCAAAACTTCCAACAAGAATAGAAGGAACATTATGTGTTGCTCCTACTAAAGATTATGAAGGATTTTTTGTAGCAAAATTAAAAAAAATATAAAATCTTGTAACAAAATTACATTTCTTAGACACTTATATGGTGAAAGGGGGAAATGTTATGCAGGATATTGAAAATATTTACAAAGAATATGCAAAAACAGTATATAAATATATATTCTGCTTAACAGGAAATAAGGAGTTATCAGAAGAAATTGTCCAAGAAACATTTGTGGTTGCAATAAAAAATATTGATAAATTTAAAGGTGACTGTAAAGTTTCAACATGGCTTTGCCAAATTGCCAAATATATATGGTATAAGATACTAAAAAAAGAGAAAAAAGAAGAAAAAATTTCTTTTGAAACTGTAGAAGATGTAGTAGTTTCAGATATGCTTTTAGAAGAAAAAGTTTTAGAAAAGCAAGAAAAGATAGAAGTTTTTAAAAAGATACAGACTTTAGACGAACAAACAAGAACAGTTATGTATTTAAGAATATTAGGTAATTTGGAATATAATGAAATAGCTGAAATCATGAATAAAACACCTAGTTGGGCAAGAGTAGTATTTTTCCGAGGAAAACAAAAATTAAAGGAGGAAAAAGATGAAAAAGGAATGTGAAATTGTACAAGATTTATTATTTGGCTATCAAGATGGAACATTACATACAGCATCTAAAGAATTAGTAGAAAAGCACATAGAAACATGTGAAGAATGTAAAAGTGTATATAATGATATGAAAAAAGATGAGTCTAAAAATAAAGATGAGCAACATCAAGAAATTGAGTATTTAAAGAAAGTAAAAAAGAAAATGAGTAAAAAAAATAAATTACTTATAATAATAGGAGTTATTCTTACAATTGTTATTTTATTAAACATAGGAATAGTTGTTTATTATTACAAAGAGGCTGGAAAAATAGAGATTTATTTAGAAGATAATATAACACAGGAACAGATAGAAAATATAAAAAGTTCTATAAGTAATATAGATGAAAAAGCTAAAATAGAATATTATTCAAAAGAAGATTCATTAAATCAAATGAAAGAAAAATTTAGTGATAATCAAAACTTACTTTCTGGATACGGAGGCGAAAATAACCCATTACCTGCATTTTTGGTTGTAGATACAACTATAGAAAATGCAAAGAAAATGGAAAGTACATTATCTTTACCAGAAATTAAAAAGATATGTGGTACTTTTGACAGTAATCCTTATTTATTTATTCTTTCAGAAGTTATGATAAATTTACAAAATAATTAGAAAATATTGGAAAAAAGTTCCTTATTTACTTGAATTTTCCTATTGAATGTAGTAAAATACAATAGTAATACTTTTTAGTATTATTATTGTATTTTTTTCTTTAAAGCATTTGCTTTATCAAAAAAGATTTAATTCTAAAAGATTCCAAAAAGAAAAACAAATCAAAATGAAAAACATTGAAAGAAGGTGAAAAAAAGAGAAATATAAAGAAAACTAAATAAAAAATATGTTTTTTACACATGAAGAAATGTTGACTTTAAAAACAAGAAAAACTATAATGAAAGGAGAACGCTAATGGTAACATTTACAATAGTAGACTTTTGGAAATATGATAGTAAATTTCCAAAAAATAGTACATTAGGAGAAGAAAAAGTAGAATATAAAACAAAAGAAGAAAATAAAAATAAAGAAACACATCAATATCATGATAAAATATTTAAAGAATTATTAGATGATAAAAAAGAATT
>CALXFJ010000026.1 GCA_944387565.1 uncultured Clostridia bacterium
AGACAGTTACCATATATTACCAGCAGAAATATGAAATGCTGATTATAAAATTTGATTTACTCTTTTTTTCTGAAAATTTATAAATTAACTTGACAAATAAAATATAAAGTTTTAAAATAAATGATTGTTAGGAAACTAACAATTATTTATTTTGCTGAGGTGAATCTTTATGTATGAAGATAGACTAGGAAAAAATGTACATATGCTGTCAAGGCAAATAAAAAGAGAAATAGACCTTCAAGTTGCAAAATATGGAATAACAAGTGTGCAAGCAGGAATGATACAATTTATTTTTGAAAAATCAAGAAGAAAAGACATTTTTGCAAAAGATATTGAAAAGCAATTTGACATTAGAAGAGCAAGTATAGCAGGTATATTACAAAACATGGAAAAAAATGGCTTAATAAAAAGAGAAACAATTGATAATGATGCAAGGTTAAGAAGGATTGTATTAACTAATAAGGCACTAGATATTAGAAAAGAAGTTGAAAAAAGTATTAAAAAAGTAGAAAAACAAGTAATTCAAGGGTTAACAAAAGAAGAAATAGAAAATTATATCAAATTAACTAAAAAAATGTCAGAAAATTTAGAAGAAAAGGAGAGGATAAAAAAATGATAAAAGAACTAGCAAAATACATAAAACAGTACAAAAAAGATTCTATATTAACACCTATTTTTGTTATTGGTGAAGTAGTTATGGAAGTTGTAATTCCTTTTTTAATGGCAAAAATAATAGATGTTGGTATTCAAAATAGTGACTTAAATTATATTTTTAAAATAGGTATAGTCCTAGTTGTTTCAGCCTTTTTATCATTAACATTTGGTATGTTATCAGGAAGATATGCAGCTAAAGCATCAGCAGGTTTTGCTAAAAATTTAAGACAAGGAATGTTTTATAATATACAAAATTACTCATTTACAAATATTGATAAATTTTCAACATCAAGTTTAGTAACAAGACTTACAACAGACGTAACAAATGTTCAACAAGCATTTCAAATGATTATAAGAATACTTGTTAGAGCACCAATAATGCTTATATTTGCATTCTTTATGGTATTTAGTATAAATACTACACTTGCTTGGATATTTGTTTTTACAATGCCAGTTTTAGCAGTGGTATTATTCTTTATTGCAATAACAGCACATCCATATTTTGAAAAAGTATTTAAAAAATATGATACATTAAACAGAGTAGTTGGAGAAAACCTAAATGCAATAAGAGTTGTAAAAGCATATAACAGAGAAGAACATGAAGAAGAAAAATTCGGAAAAGTAAATAATGAAGTATATAATTTATTTAAAAAAGCAGAAAAAATAGTAGCTTTTAATGGTCCAGCAATGCAACTTGCAATTTATACATGTATATTACTATTATCTTGGATAGGTGCTAAGTTAATAGTTGGTGGAACAATGCAAACAGGTGAATTATCAAGTATAATTACATATGCATGGCAAATTCTTTCTAGCTTAATGATGATTTCATTTGTACTTGTCATGATAATTATTGCACAATCTTCAGCAGAAAGAATTATTGAAGTACTTAATGAAGAAAGTACAATTAAGAATAAAGAAAATCCAGTAAAAGAAGTAAAAGATGGTTCAATTTCATTTAAAGATGTATCTTTTCAATATGATGATGCAAGAGCAGAAGACGAATTGCCATTAGAAGATATAAATATAGATATAAAATCTGGAGAAACAATAGGAATTATAGGAGGAACAGGAAGCTCTAAATCAACAATAGTTAACTTAATACCAAGACTATATGATGTAATAAGAGGTTCAATTAAAGTTGGCGGTGTTGATGTAAAAGATTATGATATAGAAACATTAAGAAATGAAGTAGCTGTTGTTTTACAAAAAAATGTATTATTTTCTGGAACAATAAAAGAAAACTTAAAATGGGGAAATAAAAACGCAACAGATGAAGAAATAGTAAGAGCTTGTAAACTAGCACAAGCAGATGGATTTATACAAGAATTCCCAGATAAATATGATACAGTATTAGACCAAGGTGGAACTAATGTATCAGGAGGACAAAAACAAAGAATATGTATTGCAAGAGCATTACTTAAAAAACCAAAAATATTAATATTAGATGATTCAACATCTGCAGTAGACACAAAAACAGATGCATTAATTAGAAAAGCATTTAGAGAAGAAATACCAAATACAACAAAAATAATAATAGCGCAACGTATTTCATCAATAGAAGATGCAGATAGAATAATAGTTCTAGAAGATGGAAAAATCAATGGAATAGGAACATCAGAAGAATTATTAAAAACAAATGCAATATACCAAGAAGTATATGAGTCTCAAAAGAAAGGAGAAGATGATAGTGGAGAAAACAAAGAATAAAAAGAATACTATAAAAACATTAAAAAGATTACTAAAATATGTAACAGGAACATATAAATTACAATTTGTAATTGTATGTATTAGTATTATAATAAGTGCATTAGTAGGCGTTGTAGGAGTACAATTTATAAAGTACTTAATAGATGATTTTATAACACCACTAATTGGAAATAGCAATCCAGATTATTCTTCTTTACTTAATGCAGTAATTGTAATGGGAGTGGTTTACTTAGTTGGTGTTATTGCAACATATTTATATAATAGATTAATGATAAATATTTCACAAGGTACATTAAATAAAATAAGAAAAGAAATGTTTGAACATATGCAAACATTACCAATAAGATATTTTGATAGTCATCCACATGGTGAAACAATGAGTACGTATACAAATGATGTTGATACATTAAGACAATGTATTTCACAAAGTATACCACAAGTATTTTCTTCAATAATTTCAATGGTCAGTGTATTAATTGCAATGTTTGCAACTGATATATATTTAACATTGGTTGTATTAGTTATGGTAGCGATTATGGTTATAGTAGCTAAATTTTTTGGAAAAAGAAGTTCAAAAAATTTTGTAGACCAACAAAGGAATTTAAGTATTGTAGATGGATATATTGAAGAAATGATGGCTGGTCAAAAAGTTGTAAAAGTATTTTGCCATGAAGAAGAATCTAAAAAGAAATTTGATGAGTTAAATGAAGCATTATGTGATAGTATGACAAAAGCAAATAGTTACGCAAATACTTTAATGCCATGTATTATGAATATTGGTAACTTAGGATATGTTTTAATTGCAGTAATCGGTGGTGTATTAGCAGTAAATGGAGTATTAACAATAGGAAGTATAGCAGCATTTTTACAATACATAAAAGCATTCACAAATCCATTAGGTCAAGTATCACAACAAATGAACTCAATTATAATGGCTTTAGCAGGTGCTGAAAGAATCTTTAATTTAATAGATGAAGAGTCTGAAAAAGATGATGGATATGTAACATTAGTAAATGCTAAAATGGAAAATGGAAAACTTATAGAAGTAAAAGAAAGAACAGGATTATGGGCTTGGAAATATCCACATAAAGATGGAACTGTTACTTATAAGAAATTATGTGGAAATGTAGAATTTGAACATGTTAGATTTGGATATGAACCTAATAAAGAGATTTTACATGATATATCTTTAGTTGCAAAAGAAGGAGAAAAAGTATCTTTTGTAGGAGCAACAGGTGCAGGAAAAACAACTATTACGAACTTAATAAATCGTTTCTATGATATTCAAGGTGGAAAAATACTTTATGATGGAATAGATGTTAAAAAGATTAGAAAACAAGATTTAAGAAGGTCTTTAGGAATGGTTTTACAAGATACCAACTTGTTTACGGGTACAATTAGAGAAAATATTAGATATGGTAAATTAGACGCAACTGATGATGAAGTATATGAGGCAGCTAAACTTTCTAATGCTGATAATTTCATAAAACACCTTCCAAAGGGATATGATACTATGATTGAAGGAAGCGGAGAAGGTTTATCACAAGGTCAAAGACAATTATTATCAATTGCAAGAGCAGCACTGGACAATCCACCAGTCTTAATACTAGATGAAGCAACATCTTCTATTGATACAAGAACAGAAAAAGTTGTTCAAGATGGTATGGATAAGTTAATGAAAGGAAGAACTGTATTTGTAATAGCACATAGATTATCAACAATAAAGAATTCAGATTTAATAATGGTATTAGACCATGGAAGCATTATGGAACGTGGAAAACATGATGATTTAATTAAAAAACATGGAATGTATTATGGTTTATATACTGGTGCAATTGAGATTGATTAGAAAATAATAAAAATATTAAAAGAATAGATATTTATACTTTATCTATTCTTTTTTTATACATAAATATTAAATTTATGTAAATATTAGTAATGGAAAGGATAATTTACAATATTGTAATAAAACCTCTAATATATATAGAAGAAATAAATAAGATATGGTAAAAATAATTAATATTTTGATAAACGAATAATGTTAATGAAACTAATATATAAATTGTATTAGTTCATAAATTGAAAAAAATTTGATAATTAGATAAAACAATTATACTGAACAAAAATCAAAAAAACAGTAAAAAAGTTTAGCACAATGAACAAAATATTGACAAAAACTTTTAATAGTGATATACTAAAAAAGAAAAGAGGGATTAGTATGATTATTCGTGAAAGATATTTAACTAAAATACGACCATTTTATGACCAAGATTTAATTAAGGTTATAATGGGAATTAGAAGATGTGGAAAATCAGTTTTATTGTTGCAAATAATAGATGAATTAAAAGAAAAAGGAATTGCAGAAAGTCAAATTATATATATAAATTTTGAAAATGAGGACTATAATTTTATAAAGAACGATATTGACTTGCATAACTATATTAAAGAAAAGATAATTAATGAAAATAAATATTATTTGTTTTTTGATGAAATTCAAAATATCAAAGATTGGGAAAAAGCAATAAATTCTTTTAAAGCATCTAAAAATGTATCTATTTTTATTACAGGTTCTAATAGTGATTTATTATCTGGAGAATTAGCTACACATTTAGCGGGAAGATATGTAAGTTTTAAGCTATATCCACTTACATTTAGTGAAGTGTGCAAATTGAAAAATTTAAATGAAAAAAAGGACATTGAAGATGCTTTTGATGATTATATAACTTGGGGAGGAATGCCACAAAGATTTGTTTTAACAGATGAAATGCAAACCAGAACGTATTTATCTGATGTATATGATTCTATTGTATTAAAAGATATTATTGCAAGATTTGGAATAAAAGATATAGATTTATTTAATAGAATAGTTGAATATATAGTTACAACACCTTCACAAAATTTTTCAGCTGAAAGTTTATCAAAATATTTTGCTAATAAAGATAATAGAGAAGTATCTAAAGTGACATTGTACAATTATTTAGAATATATGACAAAAGCTATGCTAATAAATAAAGCAGATAGGTATGACATAAGAGGAAAAAGAACATTAAGTGGAAAATATAAATACTATTTGACAGATTTAGGAATAGGTCAAGTAAAAAATATAGGAAAAAGACAACAATTAGGTGCATATCTAGAAAATATTGTGTACAATGAATTAATATCTCGAGGGTATGATGTAAAAGTAGGAAATCTAGAAAAAGGAGAGGTAGATTTTATAGCAATTAGATTTAAAGAAAAAATATATATTCAGGTTGCTTATATTTTAGCAGATGATTCGGTTATTGATAGAGAATTTGGAGTTTATAAAGAAATTCAAGATAATTATCCTAAATATGTTTTAACAATGGATAAACATGATTTTTCTCAGAATGGAATTATCCATAAAAATGTAATAGATTGGTTACTACAAGAAGAAAAATAAAGAAAAATTAATTTTACTAAATTAAAAGCGAAAAATATAAAGAATCCCATTTCTTAAATGAAATGGGACTTTTTATATTTTTTATTCTTTGGGTGTATTATCTGTTTTTTTAGGTGTTTCTTTTTTAGTATCTTTTACAGCTTCTGCCATAGCTCCTAAAGAACTTAAAGCACCTGTTGCTTCAAATGGAATAAATATTTTATTTGCTTCACCTTTAGCAACTTGTTCTAATGCTTCTAAAGATTTTAATTGAACTAATTTGTCATCAGGGTTAGCCTTTTTAATTGAATCATAAACCATTTGAATTTCTTTAGCTTTAGCTTCAGCAACTTCACGAATAGCTTGAGCTTCACCGGCAGCCCTTCTAATTTGAGCTTCTTTATCAGCTTCAGCTTCTAAGATAGCAGCTTGTTTCTTACCTTCTGCAATAGTGATAGCAGATTGTCTTTGAGCTTCAGATTCTAGAATCATAGCTCTTTTATTTCTTTCTGCGTTCATTTCTTTTTCCATTGCATCTTTTACATCTGGTGGAGGTGTAATATCTTTAATTTCAACTCTATCTATTTTACATCCCCATCTATCAGTTGCTTCATCAAGTACAACTCTTAATTGTGTATTGATACCATCTCTAGAACTAAATGTTTCGTCTAAAGTCATTTTACCAATGATATCACGAATAGTTGTAATTGCTAAGTATTCTATACCTTTTTTCAAACTTTGAATTTCATAAACTGCTTTTGCGGGGTCTGTTATTTGGTAGAATACAACTGTATCTATTGTAATTGTAACATTATCTTTAGTAATAACATCTTGAGGTGGAATATCCATTGTTTGTTGTTTTAAACTTACAACACTTCTAACATGGTCGAAGAAAGGTACTATAATTGTAAGACCAGCATCGGCTACTTTATAAAATTTACCTAATCTTTCTATAATGTATACCTCAGATTGTTTAACAATTTTAATTGACATTGCTGCAATAATTAAAACGATAATTAATAAAACTATTAAAAACCACATAATATTTTCCTCCTTTTATTTATTTTATATGTTTTTAATATTTAGAACTTAATTGTTTTATTGGTCTAACTATAACTTTTACGCCTTTGATTTCTAAAACTTCAATTTCTGCTCCTTTAGGGATGTCTGTTTCATCTTCTCCAATAGCAGACCAAATTTCGCCATCTATTTTAACTTGACCAGTTGATTTTATAGAATCTATATCAACAGTTACAATTCCTTTTTTTCCTATTATAGATTTTGCATTTGTTAAAACAGTTTCTACTTTGGCAAATTTTTTTACAAATGGCTTTGTAGCAAATATTAATATTACAGAAGATATTACAAATATGCTAGTTTGAATTATTATACTATCTGTAAAAAAGCTAACTATCATTGCAATTAGTGAACCTATTGATAACCAAAAGATTAAAAATCCAGCTGTCATTACTTCACCAATTAAAAATACTCCTGCTAATATAAGCCATATATACCACATAAGAAATCCTCCTTTTATTACCAACTATTATTATTATAACATATTTTTCTTAAAAAGAAAATATGTATGGTTAAATTTGCTTAAAAATAGGTGTTTTTGTCATGATTTGTGAGACATTTGGGGACGGAACTTTTTTGTCTCAATATGTAAAACATAAAGCGTAGTGAAAATAAAATCACTACGCTTTATACTTTAGCAGAATTAGAGCTTTTTAGCAATCTGCTGTTCAATCCAAGCCTGAATTTTAGTAACTTTGGATTTGAATTGGAGAGAAGAGACATCAAAACAAAAATACAAGCACTTGTTTTGAGAATTTTCACATAAGTTAAGTGCTAGATGCTCTGTTTCTATATTAACAGGCTTTAAAATAGGATTGAAGAAAGAATAAAGCTCTTCTTTCAAAAGTTGAACATTTCCAAGTGCTTGATTATAGGCCTTCACATAGCTTTCAAGAAACTCGGTAGTCATAGTTTCTCCATTCAATATGAATAGTTGTAAGTATTATTATAATATTTATATTTAAATAAAATCAAACATTTGGATAAAACAGATAAAAATGAATATATTAATACAAAATTAAATTAAAAATAAATAAAGTATATAAGTATTAAATTAGAAAAAAAGGACATAATTAAAAAGAGGTGTTTTAATTATGAGTGATAAAATAGAAGAAAATAAAGAAAATCAAAAGGTTGCAAGAAGAGATGATCCAGAAGTAGGAGAAGATAGTACAAAATATGGAGAATTTGTATCATCTTACTTTGCATGGATACCACTTCCAGAACAAAAAGAAAAAGCAAAAAGATTACAAAATATAACAAAGAAAGATGAAAAAGAAAGAAAAAATGAAAAATAATGAGAAAAAGTTAGAAAAAAAGAGATAATGTAATAAAAATGATAAGAAAATAACTTTAAAAGTCAAAGAAAGTCAAAAAATATATTTGCAAAAAAATAAAAAGAGAGTATAATTACATCATAAAGTCAAAGAAAGTCAAAGTCAACAAAGGAGGGGTGTAAATGAGAATATCAGATGTAATAGAAGAATTCATAAAAGATTTGTTTGATGATGGAAGTGATGCAATAGAAATACAAAGAAATGAACTTGCAGAACATTTTAATTGTGTACCATCACAAATAAATTATGTAATATCAACAAGATTTAAACCATCACAAGGATATTATGTAGAAAGTAGAAGAGGTGGTGGAGGTCATATTACAATAAAAAAAGTAAAAAATGATAAAGAAGATTATATAATGCATATTATAAATAATATAGGAAATCAACTAACCTCTAATGATGTAGATATTTTGATTAGTGACTTTCTATCTTATAATATAATAGATACAAAAGAAGCAAAATTATTAAAAGTAGCAACAAGTGATAATGTATTAAAACTAACAAAAGATATAAAAGATGAAGTAAGAGCAAGAATATTTAAAAACATGTTATTAAATATATAATATAAAAGGAGGAGATTATTATGTTATGTGATAACTGTGGAAAAAGAGAGGCAAATGTTAGATATCAAGAAAATATCAATGGACAAATAAGAGAATTAAATTTATGTGAGGAGTGTAGCAGAAAATTAGGAATAGGACAAATGGACTTTAGTATGCCAATTGATTTGTCTAGTTTCTTAGGAGGATTCTTAGATGACTTTATGGAACCAGAATTTATGCCAATGTTAAATCAAATAAAAACAATTAGGTGTGATACGTGTGGTTCAACATTTGATGATATTCTAAATACTGGTACATTAGGATGCAAAGATTGTTATGATACATTCCAAGATAAATTAGACCCAATAATAAAGAAAATACAGGGTTCTAACAGACATGTAGGAAGATTAGCAAAAGAAATAGACAGTAAGATAGATAGTAAAAATAAGACACAAGTAAAAGAAAATAAAGAAGTAAAAAATGACGAAGAAAATAATAAAAAAGATGAAACAAAAGGAAAAATAGAAAAATTACAAGAAGACTTAAAACAAGCAGTTAAAGAAGAAAGATATGAAGATGCAGCAAAAATAAGAGATGAAATAAAGAAACTTGAAAAATAAAGGAAAAAGAGTAAGGAAGTGAAAAATTAATGAATTGGTATTTAGAAAATAGAGAAGATTCAGATGTAGTAAAAAGTACAAGAATAAGATTTGTAAGAAATATAAATAACTTTAATTTCAAATTAAAAGAATCTGAATTAGAAGAACTAGAAGAAAAAATAGAAGAAAACTTGTATGGAATTGGATATGGATTAAAATTTCTAAAACTAAAAGATATGGATAATATAACTAAAACAAGTTTAGTAGAAAAGAATTTAATAAGTCCAACATTTTTAGCAAAAAGAGGCCAAACAGGAAGTATATTAATAAATGATGAAGAAAACATATGTATAATGATAGGTGGAGAAAATAATTTAAGTATACAAGTATTTAGTCCTGGACTAGAATTAGAAAATACATTAAATTTAGCAATAGAAGTAGAAGAAAAAATAGGAAATTTATTAGGATATAGTGTAAATAAAAAATATGGATATTTAACAAGCAGCTTAAATGACTTAGGAACAGGATTAAAAGCATCTGTAATGGTAGCGTTACCAGCACTTAGTAAAACAGGAAATTTAGGAAAAATGTTAGATACAATACGTAACTTTAATTTGGAAATAGCAGGAGAATATGGAAAAACATCAAAAAACAAAGGGTATATTTATCAAATTTCTAATAAACAAACATTAGGAATTACGGAAAAAGAAATAATAGAAAATATTAAAGTTATAACTAAAAAATTAATAGAACAAGAAAGATTAGCAAGAAAAATGCTAACAAAAGAAGAGATAGAACTAGAAGATATAATAGGAAGAAGTTATGGAATTTTAATGCATTGTAGAAAAATTTCATATGATGAAGCAAAAGAATTATTAACAAACATAAAATTAGGAACAGATTTAGGATTACTAGATGATTTAACAGACTTAAAAGTTCAAAAATTATATTTATACACAAAGCCAGCAAACTTACAAAAATATCTAGGAGAAAAGTGCAGTAAAGTAGAACAAGACATAAAAAGAGCAGAAATAATAAAACAAATAATAAAAGAAAAATAGGGGTAGTTAGGGATATGAAAGGAGTTGATTTTTATGACATACAGTTTTACAAATAGAGCAAAAAAAGCAATTGATTTAGCAAATGAGCTAGCAATTGAATTAGGACATAATTATATAGGAACAGAACATATTTTATATGGTTTGGTAAAAGAAGGAAGCGGAGTTGCAGCAAGAGTTTTAGCAAACCAAGGAATAGAACCTGATATGATAATAGATAAAATAGTTGAACTTGTTGGAAATGAAGCACCAATTACAGAAACATTAGGCTTTACTCCAAGAAGTAAAAGAGTAATAGAAACAAGTTTTATAGAGGCTAGAAAACTAGGATATAATTATATAGGAACAGAGCATCTTTTAATAGGAATATTAAGAGAAGCTGATAGTATAGCAGCAAGAATATTATTAGAATTAAATATAAATATTCCAAGATTATATAATGAAATTATTAAGGTAATTAATGAAGGTGAAGATTATACACCGGATTCCGATAATTCAAAAGGAGGAAAAAGAGGTAGTTATAATCAAACACCAACACTTAATCAATTTGGGGAGGATTTAACTAAAAAAGCAGAAGAAGGAAAATTAGACCCAATTATAGGAAGAAAAGAAGAGATAGAAAGAGTTATTCAAATACTATCTAGAAGAACTAAAAATAATCCTTGTTTAATAGGTGAACCAGGTGTTGGTAAAACAGCAGCTGTTGAAGGTTTAGCAGAGAAAATAGTTTCAGGAGATGTACCTGAAATATTAAAAGGAAAAAGAGTTGTAACAATGGATATATCAGGAATGGTTGCAGGAAGTAAATATAGAGGTGACTTTGAGGAAAGAATAAAAAAAGCATTGGATGAAGTTAAAAAAGCAGGAGATGTAATTTTATTCATAGATGAAATTCACACTATAGTAGGAGCAGGAGCAGCAGAAGGTGCAATTGATGCTGCAAACATATTAAAACCATTGCTTGCAAGAGGAGAAATTCAATTAATAGGAGCAACAACTCTAAATGAATATAGAAAATATATAGAAAAAGATGCAGCTCTAGAAAGAAGATTTAGCCCAGTAACTGTAAATGAGCCAAGTGAAAAAGACACTGTTAAGATTTTAAAAGGATTGCGTGATAAATATGAAGCACATCATGGCGTAAAAATAACAGATGAAGCAATTGATGCTGCAGTTAAAATGTCAGTACGTTATATAAATGATAGGTTTTTACCAGATAAAGCAATTGACTTAATTGATGAAGCTGCATCACGTGCTAAATTAAAATCTTATACAGAACCAGATAGCTTAAAGAAATTACAAGAAGAAATAGAAGAAGTTGAAAATGATAAAGAAGAAGCAGTTCGTAGTCAAAAATTTGAAAAGGCAGCATCTTTAAGAGATAAACAAAAAGAATTAAAAGAAAAATATGAAAAAGAACAAAAGAAATGGCAAAATAAAAATAATAAATCTGTTACAAATATAACAGAAGAAAATATTGCAGAAGTAATCGCTAGTTGGACAGGAATTCCAGCAAAGAAAATTACTGAGGATGAAAATGAAAGATTAAAAAATCTAGAAAAAACTTTACATGAAAGAGTAATTGGACAAAACGAAGCAGTAGAAGCAGTAGCAAAAGCAATTCGTAGAGGAAGAGTTGGTCTAAAAGACCCAAAAAGGCCAATTGGTTCATTCTTATTCTTAGGACCAACAGGTGTTGGTAAAACAGAATTATCAAAAGCATTAGCTGAAAGCTTATTTGGTGATGAAAATGCAATGATAAGAATTGATATGTCTGAATATATGGAACCACATTCTGTTTCAAAATTAATAGGTTCACCTCCAGGATATGTAGGATTTGATGAAGGAGGACAACTAACAGAGAAAATAAGAAGAAAACCATATTCTGTAATTCTATTTGATGAAATTGAAAAAGCACATCCAGATGTTATGAATATGTTGCTTCAAATATTAGAAGATGGAAGACTAACAGATTCACAAGGAAGAACTGTAAACTTTAAAAATACAGTAATAATTATGACATCTAATATTGGTGCTAGATTAATAACTGATAAAAAGACGTTAGGATTTACTAAAATAGAAGATGGAGATAAGGAAAAAGAAGAAGCGACTAAAAAGGATTATGAAGAAACTAAAAAAGAAGTCATGGAAGCATTAAAGAAAGAACTAAGACCAGAATTTATTAACCGTATTGATGAAATAATTGTATTCCATAAGTTAACTGATAATGAAATAGGAAAAATTATTGATATAATGTTAAAAGAAGTTACAAATAGATTAGCTGCTCAAAAAATTAAAATAGAATTAGAGCCAGAAGTAAAAGAATTAATAGCAAGTAAAGGAATTGATAAAAACTTTGGTGCAAGACCTTTAAGAAGAACTATTCAAAGTGTTCTAGAAGATAGGTTAGCAGAAGAAATATTAGATGGCAACCTAAAGAAAAATAAGGTAAATAAGATTGCTGTAAAAGACGGTAAGGTTGTTGTTGAAAAATAAAGAAGTAGGAGGAAAACAAAACCTCCTATTTCTTTTTCGTTTAAAAATATTGACAATAATGATATAATAAAAAGGCTAAAATAAAAAAAGTAGGGATTAAAGATGTTAGAAAAAATAAATTCACCAGAAGATTTAAAAAGATTAAATATAGAAGATAAAAAAATATTAGCAGATGAAATAAGAAAATATATATTAGGAATAGTATCTGAAAATGGAGGACATTTAGCATCTAACTTAGGTGTTGTAGAACTTACAATAGCACTCCATAGTGTATTTAATGTGCCAGAAGATAAAATAATATGGGATGTAGGGCATCAAAGTTATGTTCATAAAATAATAACAGGAAGAAGAGAAGAGTTAAAAACATTAAGAAAATTAAATGGTATTGCAGGATTTCCTAAAACAAATGAATCAGATGCTGATTGCTTTAATACAGGTCATAGTAGCACATCAATATCAGTAGCATTAGGAATGGCAAGAGCAAGAGATATAGAAAGAAAAGACAATTCAGTAATTGCAGTAATAGGAGACCGGAGCATTAACCGGAGGAATGGCACAAGAAGCATTAAATGATGCAGGATATAGTGAAACAAGAATGACAGTAATACTTAATGATAATGAAATGAGCATATCAAAAAACATTGGTGGAATGAGTTTATTTTTAAGTAAGTTAAGAACAAAAAGAACATATACTAAGTCAAATGGTTTTATAAAAAGAATAATAAATAAAGTTCCAATAGTAGGAAAGCCATTTGTAAAAGTAGTACAAAGAATAAAAAGAAGTATAAAACAATTGATAATTCCTAAAATGTATTTTGAAGACATAGGGTTTAGATATTTAGGACCAGTAGATGGACACAATATAGCCGAATTAGAAAGAATGTTAAAAATTAGTAAAGAATTGGATGGACCAGTATTAATACATGTTTTGACTAAAAAAGGAAAAGGATATAAAATAGCAGAAGAGAATCCAGATAAATATCATTCAACAAGTCCATTTGATATAGAAACAGGGAAAGCTAAAAAAGAAAAGAAAAAAGATTATTCAAAAGTATTTGGAGATACATTAATAAAATTAGCAAGAAAAAATAAAAATATTGTTGCAATTACAGCAGCAATGAAAGATGGAACAGGATTAAAAGAATTTCAAAAAGAATTTCCTAATAGATTTTTTGATGTAGGAATTGCTGAACAGCATGCGATAGCACTAGCAGCAGGTATGGCAAAAGAAGGTTTAATTCCATTTGTTCCAATATATTCATCATTTTACCAAAGAGCATATGACCAAGTAATACATGACGTAGCAATTCAAAAATTACCTGTTATTATGTGTGTAGATAGAGCAGGAATAGTAGGTCAAGACCGGAGAGACACATCAAGGAACTTTAGATATGGCATTTTTTAGATTAGTTCCAAATCTTACAATTATGGCACCAAAGGATTTTAAAGAATTCGAAGATATGTTAGAAAGTGCAGTGAATTTAAAAAGACCAGTTGTAATTAGATACCCAAGAGGTGGGGAAGATACAAAAATAAAATTTCAAAAACATGATAAAATAAAATTAGGAAAAGCAGAAATAATAAAAGAAGGAAAAGAAATAAGTATAATTGCAATAGGAAAAACAGTAGCAAGAGCTATGGAAGTTTCTAATATGCTTGAAAAAAATAAAATAAGTACAGAAGTAATAAATGCAAGGTTTCTAAAGCCATTAGATAAAGAAATAATAAAAAATTCAATAAATAAAACTAAATTTGTAATAACAATAGAAGATGGAACAATAATAAATGGATTAGGAACAGCTATAAAAGAGTTAATAGTAAATGAAAAAATAAAAGAAGTAGAAATAAAATCATATGCATATCCAGATGAATTTATAAAACATGGAGAAGTAAGTGAATTAGAAAAAATTTATCATCAAGATAGTAAGTCAATATATGAAGAAATAGTAAAAATGAAAAAGAAAAATAAGAAGATTGAAAGGAGAAAATAGAAATAGATGAATAAACAAGACTTATTAAAAGACTATAAAAAACAAGAAGATAAAATGTGTTTATCACAAGTTTTAGATAAAATAGAGTTTATGAAAACAAAAGAAAAAATAGAATATACAGATTTTTTAGATATGTATCAAATATCTTTAGTAGAGGGCTTCTTAAAGAAAAGTAAGTTTGAAAATTATAAATTATATGGTGGATATGAAGATGCAGAAAGAAAAGTCTTGATTGTATATCCGGAAAAATATGATGATAGAATGTTAGAAAAAAATTATTCTAAAATATTAAAGGCAGTTAGAGTAAACTTACCAGAAGAAGAACAAGGAAAATATTCTCATAGAAATTATTTAGGTGGAATAGTAAAATTAGGACTAAAAAGAGAAAAAGTAGGAGATATATTAGTTGCAAACGAAGGCGCAGATATTTTAGTTGTGGA
This sequence comes from uncultured Clostridia bacterium, assembly GCA_944387565.1. Classification (GTDB taxonomy): domain Bacteria; phylum Bacillota; class Clostridia; order TANB77; family CAG-508; genus CAG-269. Next base: position 15,311 of record CALXFJ010000026.1, read on the forward strand.
AGATTTTGCTGAAATTTTAAAAAAAGAATTACCATCTCTTACAAGATTTGAAAATAGTAAAGTAGAAATAATAGAATTAACAGATTTAAGAAAAAAAGAAATAAGAATAGAAAATGTAAAAATAATAGTACCATCATTAAGATTAGATAATATTGTATCTGATTTAGCTAAAACTTCTAGAAGTAAAGCAGCTCAAATAATTGCACAAGAAAGAGTTTTTATAAATGGGCAAAATGAAACTAAACTTTCTAAACAAATAAAGTTAAATGATATTATTACAATTAGAGGAAAAGGAAGATTTGTTATAAAAGAGTTTGATGGGACAACTAGAAGCGGAAGGACAGTAATTGTTGTTGAAAAATATTTGTAGTTAAAAAAGAGAGATTTTGTGAATAAATTCTAGTAAAAATGAGATTTAGCTAGAATTTATTATTTTTTTAAAATATTTACCTATTGACACAATCTGTATGAATAAGTATAATGAAAATGCATTTGATTATGAAAGAAATGAAATGGCAAATTTTATAAGAAAGGAGTGTATTTTATGACAGATAAAGAAAGAGACGAATTATTAATAAATATATTTAATGATGTAAAAAATGTAAAAAATGATGTGAAAGAATTAAAAAGCAACGTGAAAGAAATAGAAGGCAATATGAATAAAATGCAAGGCAATATAAAAGAAATAGAATGCAATATGAATAAAATTGAAAATAAAGTGAATGAAATAGAAAAAGAACAAAGAAATTTAAGCAGAACAGTTGCAAAAATCGAGTATGAACATGGTAATAAATTACAAGCAGTATTAGACGTATTATGTGGTCAACAAGAAAAAAATGAAGAATTTGAAGAAAAATTCAATGAACATGACAAAATATTAAGCAAACATGATGATGAAATTTTTTATTTAAAAGAGAAAATAGGGTGAAGGAGTAAAGGAGCTATTTAAGTTCAACAACAGTAACACCCATTTCTCCTTCACCAAAAGAGCCAAGACGGAAAGATTTTACATGAGGATTGGTTTTTAAAAAATTATGAATACCATTTCTTAATTTACCAGTGCCTTTTCCATGAATAATTCTTACAGTTTGTAATTTTGCTAAATAACAGTCATCTAAAAATTTATCAATTACAAATATTGCTTCATCAACATTATATCCAATAACATTAATTTCAGATTTTGCATTCATAGTTTTTGAAATATTAGCGTAACTATAAGAGCTAGAAGTAGAATCATCTTTTGTATTTGTATTCGAATTATCTAATTTTTCAAGATTTTTAATATTTACATTAGTTTTAATACTTCCAATTTGAACTCTAACTTCATTAGATTTTGAAACATTGGAAACTACTATTCCAGGTTGTTTTAAAGTTTTAACAAAAACATTCATATTTAAATAAATATCTTCAGGTTTTAAATTTGTATTAGAAGAATTATTATCTTCATTTTCATCATATATTTTTATATCTTTTATTTTAGAATTTAAAGTATTTCTTAAGTTAGATAATTCAGAATTACTATTTAATTTATTTTCTTTTGCCAAATTATTCATTTCTTTTATAATTTCATTTGCATCTTCTTTGGCTTCTAATAAAATATTTCTAGCTTTAATTTTAGCAGTATTAATCAATTCAGATTCTTTCTGTTTTAGTGATGTATTATCTCTTTCTAAAGATTTGCGTAGTAATTTTGCTTGGTTTAATTCTTTAGTTATATCTTCTTTTTCTTTTTCTATTAAAGCTTTATCGTCATAAATATTTTTTAATAAATCTTCAAAAGCAATTTCTTTAGATGAAAGACGACTTTTTGCATTTTCAATAATTTTATTATCTAAACCTAACTTTTTGCTGATTTCAAAAGCATTACTTTTTCCAGGTATGCCTACTAATAATCTGTAAGTAGGTGATAGTGTTGAAACATCAAATTCAACAGAAGCGTTTTCAAATCCATCTGTTACTAATGCATATTTTTTAATTTCTGGATAATGTGTAGTACAAATAATTAAAGCACCTACATTTTTAATATGTTCTAAAATACTAATTGCAAGATTTGCTCCTTCAACTGGGTCTGTTCCTGAACCGAGTTCATCTAGTAATATTAAAGATTCAGATGTGAATTTTTTTAATATATCAACAATATTTGTCATATGAGATGAAAATGTACTAAGTGAGCTACTAATATCTTGGTCATCTCCAATATCTGTATAAACATTGTCAAATACATATATTGAAGAGCTTTCATCACAGGGGATTGCAAGACCAGAACACGCCATACAAGTCAAAAGTCCAACAGTTTTTAATGTAACTGTTTTTCCACCTGTATTTGGACCTGTAATTAATAATGTAGAAAAGTCTTTTCCTAAGGTTAGTGTAATAGGTACTATGGTTTCTTTATTAATTAAAGGATGTCTTGCATTTTTTAAGTTTATTTCTTTTTTATTTGAAACTTTAGGAATAATTGAATCTATTGATTTTGCGTATTTTGCTTTTGCGAATATAAAGTCAAGTTTTCCAATTATATCTAAATTATCTTTTATATGAGATATAATAGGTACAAATAATTTACTTAATTCAGATAATATTCTTTCTATTTCAATGTTTTCGTTATTTACTAATTCATGTATTTCATTATTCATTTCAAAAACAGATAAAGGCTCAATAAAGACTGTTGAACCTGCATTTGAAACATCATGTATTAATCCTTTAATAGATGAACGATATTCTTCTTTTACAGGTATTACAAAACGTTCATTACGTATTGTAATTATAGGTTCTTGAATATACTTACTATATGAAGAAGAATGTATCATAGTATTTAATTTACTTCTAATATCTTGCTCTAAATTCTTTTTCTTTCTTCTTATAGAATATAATTCTTTTGATGCTCTATCATCAATAAGGTTTTCTTCTATTATACAAGAAAATATTTTAGAAGTAATTGAATTGTTTGAATAAAGCATATTAAATAAATCTGAAAGTATTGGAAAAGAATCAGAAGTAATAAAATCTTTATCAAAATATGTTTTTAATTCTTCTGCATTTTTTAATATATTGGCTAAGTTTAATAGTGATTTTGTGTTTAATTTTTGCATGCTTTCAAGTTGTTTTAGTGTTATTTCTATATTACCTGCATCATAAAAAGATGGAAATGAATTACGTGTTGATAAGTTAATTGCTTCAAGTGTTTCTTGTAATAATGAAATAACTTTTGTTTTTTCATTACTTGGTAATAATTCATTAGCTAAATTTTTTCCATATTGTGTTGTGCAAAATTTATTTAATTGTTCTAATATTTTGTTGTATTCTAATTTTTCTAAATGGTTTGTATTCATGTTAAAATCTCCTAATTTATTGATATATCTATTATACAAGGCTATTTTAAGTTAGTCAACATTATAATTAAAATTAAAAATAAAAGAAAAAAATTAAAAGGAAAAAATAGAGTAATAAATAAGAAAAAACAAAAAGAAAATCATTGACAAAAACAACGCGTTACGTTAGAATAAAAAATGTAAACAATGAATACATTTAAATTGTAAAAAGAACATTGAAAAAATAAATATATTATAAAATATTTTGCTTGTAATGATTAGAGGTAAAAAAAAGTTCTTTTTACAAATATAATGGAAAATTGGTTACAAGAGGAATAAAAAAAGAAAAAAATAGAAAACATAAGAGAAAAGAAGGAGGATTACAATGAAAGAAAAAGTAAAAGAAGAACAAAGAAAGACAAAAACTAAACAAGCAAATGGTATTACATTAATAGCACTTGTAATAACAATAATTGTCTTACTTATTTTAGCAGGAGTAAGTATTGCAATGTTAACAGGTAATAATGGAATTCTTACACAAGCACAAAATGCAAAGAATAGAACAGAAGAGGCTCAAGGAGAAGAGGAGAATAGACTAAATGAATATAATAATATTATAAATAACTATGTAAATGGAGGAACGACAGAAACTCCAACAACAGGAAGTACATTAGGAACAGTAACAGGAAATGAAAAAAGTAATACAACAGTACAAGATAGTTTAGGAAACAAAGTAGTAGTTCCAGCAGGATTTAAAGTATATATACCAGAAGGTACAAGTTTAGAAGATTATAATGTAGAAAATGGAATAATAATAGAAGATGTATCAGCAAAAGATGAAATAACAAAAGGAAGTCAGTTTGTGTGGATACCGACAGGAACAATTCATAGAAAGAATAAAGAAGATGTAACAATTAATTTAGATAGATATACGTTTGCAAGTAATGGAGATGCAACACAACAAGGAACTAATGAAATAGATGAATATATTGGAAACCCTTGCCAAGAATTAGCAAGCTCAAGTTATGGAAATACTACAGCAGTAAATATAGATGGGGAAAATGGATTTTTAGAGAAAGCAGCACCTGATGCAACTGGAGGATTTTATATAGGAAGATATGAAGCAAGAGATGGAAAAGCAACATCAGCAAGAACAGGTTCAACAGAAGATAGACAAGTAGTTACAAAAGCAGGAAGTTTTGTTTATAACTATGTAACACAAAGTCAAGCAGCAACTTTAAGTAGAAATATGTATACAAGTAGTAATTTTACAAGTGATTTAATAAATAGTTATGCATGGGATACAGCATTAGTATTTATTCAAAGTTGTTCAGATGATAATAGATATTCACAACAAAATAGTTCAAATATTAGTTTATCAACAACGGGAACAACAAATGATGTAAAATGTAATATATATGATATGGCAAGTAATTGTTATGAATGGTCAACAGAAACAGCAAAAAATAAAACTTACCCTTGTGTTTATAGGGGAGGCAATTACGGCAATTCTGACATCATGGCGAGTACTCGTTATGGTGATACTATGGCCTTCAACGTCGGCCGCTCTTCTTTCCGCCCACTTTTGTACTTGTAGAACTGAAAGCTAAAATCGTTTATTAGAAAAGTAAATAAAATTGTTTTAAAATGAATAATTGGAACCTAAGGTCTGAACGGCTTTAGGCGTGAAGAATGGATTTTTCTAATGGAGGCGATGAATGCACATTAGTGTATTCTGAGGCTACAAAAGAAAAATCCACTGATGTGGCGCCACTGATGTGGCGTTTTTTGCGTGTTTGCGAGCAAAAAACGTTACATAAAATATACTTAATTGTATATTTGAAAGGTGGTGATTTTTTTGAGTTTTTGTGAAATGATGGAAATATTAAAAGAAGAACATAAAGGTAGGATAGTTTTATGTAATAATGGAAGTTTTTATATAGCAGTAGGAAACGATGCTGTTCTTTTAAATAAGGTGTTAGGGTTAAAACTTAGTTGTATGGGAATAGGAATTTGTAAAGTAGGCTTTCCAATAGATTCATTAGAAAAATATACAGAGCTATTAATAAAAACTGGTTATAGTTTTGTTGTTTATGATTTTAATAGTGAAAAAGAAGATTTAGTTATAATAATAAGTTGTTTGGGAAAAAGATCAAATGAAGAAACAGAAAAAAATAAATGTTATTCTTGTGATAAAAATAAAAGAAAAAATAAAAAGATAGATAAATATACAAGAGCATTAGTAAAGATGTATGAGGAAGAAGAAAAAGAAATAAGAGAAGAAAGAAAACGAAAAAAAGAAGAAAAAGAGAAAAAAGAATTAGAAAATGAGGAAGAAGAATTGAAAAACAAAATATTAAAATTGAAAAATGGAGAATAAAGTAAAATGGCTAATGAAAATAAATTAAAACTAATACCAAAAGCAGAAATGTATGTAGAATATATAATAAATATGATAATAAAACTTCCAAGAACAGAAAAATTTAGTATAGGAACAGAATATAAATTAAGCTTATATAAAATGTTAGAAGAAATAATGTATTTAAATAAAATGGATAAAAATAGTAATGCTTCTGTAACAGTAGTATTAAATAAAATAGATAGCTTACTTATGGCTCAAAGAATATATTTAAGAATAATGTATAAAAATAAATGGATAGATAAGAAAAAGTATTTAGTATCAATGGAAATGATATATGAAATAGGAAAGATTTTAGGAGGATTAATAAAATTTTATGCCAAAAACAATAAGAAATAAATATTATAAATATTTGAGTTATGATAGGCTTATGGAAGCACATAAGAAAGCAAGAAAAGGAAAAGGTTATAGAGAGGAAATAATAAAATTTAATTTAAAACAAGAAGAATATATATTTTACTTACTAGATGTATTAGGTAATAAAAGTTACAAACATGGAGGATATAGTACGTTTTATGTAACAGAACCAAAATTAAGAAAAATAGAAAAAAGTAGATATATAGATAGAATAGTACATAGATGGTTGGTAGATAACTTTTTAGAACCATATTTTGTACCAACATTTATTTCAACTTCTTATGCATGTTTAAAAGGTAAAGGAATGCATAAAGCGTGTTTAGATGTACAAAATGCAATGAAACATTGTAAAAGAATATGGGGTTCATATTATATATTAAAAATGGATGTAACAAAATATTTTGAAAACATAGATAAGAAAATATTACTTAGCATTTTAGAAAGAAAAATAAAAGATAAAGACTTAATGTGGCTAATAAAAGAAATATTATATTCTCAGAAAAAAGATGTTGGACTTGAAATAGGTTATAGCAACTAAAATATTATAGAAAGTATTATGTAAAAATGCTTATATTTCAAAGCATTTATTTTTTGC
>CALXFJ010000027.1 GCA_944387565.1 uncultured Clostridia bacterium
AAATTGAAAATAAAAATGTACAATTTTGTACAAAATTATTTTCAAAAAAATGTACATTTTTATATTGACATTAACAAATGCATAATATCCTAATGTTCCTAATTCTATTTCTCCTCTTTTTATTATTTTTTCTTCATATAATCTTTCTTGTATTTCTTTTATATAGTTTTTGGCTGTCCATTTTTCTTTTCCTGTATACAATACTATTGGTATTACTAAACATTCTTTATCTTCTTTTCTTGGATTTTCTACTTCATTTGCCCTCATTATTTCTATTTGGTAATTTAATATTCTATATGCCATTCTATAATCTACTCTTGTTTGATGTTCTATTAATATTACTACATTTTTGTTTCTTATTTTATATACTATATCTGCTTCTCTATATCTTAATTCTGATGTTACAAAACTATTTTGTGATACTATTAAGTCTCTTGGTTTTATTTTTCTTTCTATAACTTTACTTATAAATCTTGCTGCTTCTTTCTTACTTTGAAATACTCTTTTTATTATTTTATCATGTTCTTTATCTATTTTACTTTTGTTTTTGTTAAATTCTTCACTTTCTTTTGCATATTTTTTGACTAATGCCATAAATACTGGGTCTTTTATGTATTTGTCTATTTCTAGTTTTATTTCTTGTTTTAACCCTTTTTGTAATACATTTTTGTTTTTTTCTATTTCTATCTTTATCATCTCCTATATTATATCATTTTAATTTTAAAAGCAATATTTACATTTTAATAAATATAATAGTTTTCTTACAATTTTCTTATTTTTTCTTACTTTTTCTTTCTCTTTTGTACTTTTTTGTCACCTCCTATTTTGTTATTATTTAATCTTTTTTAGGGAAAATCGTGTGAGATTCAAAAATAACTTTTTCACACAATTAGTTTGAAATAAAATTCTTCTATATTAAATCACGAAAACCAAAAAATTTCAAGAGTAAATTTAAATTTTTTCATCGCAATTTTTGACAATATTCTACATTTTAAAAATTTATAAAAAAAGAAGCTATCTCTAGCCTCTTTTATATGATATCATATATCTATACATTTACAAAATTTCTTTTTTGTTTATTTTTTGTTTACTAAATCTTTTAATGCTTTACCAGCTTTGAATACTGGAGCTTTTGATGCAGGTATTTTGATTTCTTCTTTAGTTTGTGGGTTTCTACCTTTTCTAGCTGCTCTTTTTCTAACTTCAAAAGAACCAAATCCAACTAATTGAACTTTATCTCCTTTTTTTAGTGATTCTGTTACAACTTCTACAAAAGCATTTACTGAGTTTTCAGCTGCTTTTTTTGTTTCTCCTGTTTTTGCAGCCATTGCTGCGATTAATTCAGCTTTGTTCATTTAAATTACCTCCTATAAAGTATAATGTTATGTACTTTACTGCCTGAACGAAGCAATAAATGTACTACTAATTAAATTAATTCGCCAAAAAACCTTAAATTCCTTCTTTTTTTCGTATTTTTTTATAAATTTAATATATTTTTAGCTTAGTTAGTATCTTACTAATCTTATCTCCTGCTGGTGCCATTTGTATTTCTTCCTTAGTAAATATTTTCAAAACTACTACTGCCAAGCCATAGATAATTACTGCAGATGCTATTGCTACTATTGTAGCCAATTTTTCTGCAATTATTCCTGAAAGTGTTAAATAAATAAAATATGAGCAAATTGCCATTATTACAGTTGCTAAAACTGGTTTTAAAACAAATTTATTAAATGGTAATTTAATTCTAAATGCTTTTTTCAAACAAATTATTGATATTGTAAACGCAACAACGTGACATGCAACAGACCCCCATGCTGCTCCATTTACTCCTATTTCTGGAATTGGAACTAATACTAAATTTAGAATTAGTTTCACAATTACTCCGCAGTCCTAATGATATTGCTGGAACTCTTAATAATCCATAACCTTGCAGAGCACCATTTATTGTTTGGTCCAATATAGTAAATAATATTGTTAGTGAACTTATTTGTAAAATAACTGTACCATCACTTGCATTTGGATATAATAAATTTAGTATTGGTCCTGCAAACAAGCACATTCCTATTGTGCATGGTAAACCTATAAGCATTGAAATAAGCAATGAAAATGATGTTTTTTGTTTTATTGTTTTTCTATCTCTTCTTGCTTTTGCAGCAGATATCGCTGGAACTAATGCTGTTGAAAATGCTACATTTATCGATAAAGGAAGACTTGTTAGTGTATCTACTTTTCCTCCCAAAATTCCGTATTGACTAACAGCTACATCTTCTGGCAAAAATTCTTTTAAGCTTCTTACAACAGTAAATGAGTCTATATTTTTATTTAATGATGAAAGTATTGCAGTTAATGCAATTGGTAGAGATACTAACAATACTTTTTTTATAATATTTCTTATTCTTTCATATTTATAATTTACTGTTGCTTTTATTTCTCTTGCTACTTCTTTTCTTCTTACTTTATAGAATAAATATAAATACCCAAATCCAGACATAGTAGCAAGTGTTGTTGCAAGAGTTGCTCCTGCTGCCATCCATTCAGTTGAAACATTAGATACAATTGCAACTATTTCTACTAAAATGATTGTGAGTGCTGTTTTAAATACCTGCTCTATAGTTTGTGACCTTGCTGTTGCTTTTATTTGTTGTCTTCCATTAAAATATCCTCTCATAACTGATGCTATTGCAACAAAGAATATTGCTGGTGATAAGGCGACTAAGGTCATTTCTGCATCTGGTATCTGTAACCAATTTACAGAAATTACATGTGCTCCAAAAAATAACATTAGGCTTCCTACTAAACCAATAACAGCAAAAGTTGCAAATGCTATTTTAAAAATTCTATATGCACCTTTATGGTCACCGAAGTGCTACTCTTTCTGAAACCAACTTAGATATAGCATTTGGAACACCAATTGATGAAATTGTAAGAAGTAGAGCATATATTTGATAACTTGCCGCTACAATTCCATTTCCTTTATCTCCAAATCCTTCTCTATTTGTTAAATATAAATTATATACTAAACCTAAAACTTTTATTAAAAGCTGTGAAAATATCAGAGTTATAACACTTTGCATAAAAGTTTCTTTTTTTGAAATTTTATCTTCCGCCATGTGTTTTGCCATCAAATCACTCCAATTTTTATATGTTTACTATTACAATTTTACTTAATTATTATAAATTTAATTACTAAAATATTCAATAGTTTTTCACAAATTAAAAAGGAGCATTTATTTTTGCCCCTCTTTTATATGTTTTTATCTATATTTGGTAGTATTTGTTTTTTTCTTGAAACAACACCTTCTAAGAATACTTTATTGTTTTCTAATTTCTTTTCAAAAGCTTTTTCTACTGATTCTACCTTTTTACCTAATGCTATTATTTCTGAATTGCTATTTAAAATATCTGTTATTGCTAATACAAATAAATCTAAATTATTTTTTTCTATTTCATTATTCATAGCTTCTTCTAATTCTTCTTGTCTTTTTAATGCATCTTCAATACTTACTGTATTTACTTGTGCTATTACAAATTTAGTTCCATTTTTATCTAAAGATTTTGCATCTAAGTTTACTAATTCTTCTGCTGAAAAATCATCTAAATCAGTTCCTGCTTTTAACATTTCTAATCCATATGCTTTTATATCAATTCCTGCTATTTTTTCTAATTCTTCTAAAGCTTTTCTATCATGTTCAGTTGTTGTTGGTGATTTTAATATTAATGTATCTGACATAATACAGCTTGCCATTAATATTGCTTCTTCTTTGCTTATTTCAATATTATTTGCTTTATAGTCTTCAAATAATATTGTTGATGTACAACCATATGGTCTTGCTGTATATGTTAATGGTTCTGATGTTTCAAAGTTTGCTATTCTATGATGGTCTACTACCTCTAATATTTTTGCTTTTTCTATTCCATCTGCACTTTGATTGAATTCGTTGTGGTCTACCAATATAACTTCTTGGTTCTCTTCAACTCCACCTATTAACTCAGGTGCTTCTAATTTTAAATAATCAAGCATATATTTTGTTTCTTTATTTATATTTCCTAGCCTTACAGCTTTACAATTTGAATTTCCCATTTTTTTATTTAGTCTTTCTTTTACTAAACTTGAACCTATTGTATCTGTATCTGGATTCTTATGTCCAAAAATTAATATTTCTTTTTCCATATTTCATTCTCCTTATCTCTAAACTTCTTTCTAATTATATCCACAATACACGTTATTGTCAATTATTATCTCCCATTTTTCTTAGTATTTCTTCTAATTCTTCTTTTGTGAAGTTGTATTTTTTATTACAAAAATGACATACAATTTCTGCTTTTCCATCTTCTCTTATAATATCTTCTAACTCTTTTTTTCCAATACTTATTAATGCTTCTGCCATTTTTTCTTTAGAACAATTACATTTATATTTTGGTACTTTATTGTCTTCTATTACTTTTATGTTTTTATCTCCTGTTACTTTTTTAGCTATTTCTGATAGGCTAAAGTTATTATCTAACATTTTTGAAATAGCTCCTGCTTCAAATATTCCTTTTTCTACTTTAGAAATTTCTTCTTCTGTTGCATCTGGCATTGGGGTTATTAAATAGCCTCCTGCTTCTCTTACTCCATTTTTATCTACTAATACTCCTAAAGCTACTGCTGTTTGTCTTTGTTCTGAATTAACAAAATAATTTGTAAAATCATCTGCTATTTCACCTGATGTTAAATTTGACACTCCTATATATGGTTCTTTTAATCCCATATCTTTTATTACATGAATATATCCTTCATTTCCCACTGCTCCTCCAACATCTAGTTTTCCAAATTCATTAAGTGGTAAATCTATATTTGGATTTTGTACATAGCCTCTTACTTCTGGAATGTTATTTGATACTGCAAGCATTGTACCTATTGGTCCATTTCCTTTTACTTGTACTGTTACATTATCTCCATTACCTTTCATTTCTTCTCCCATAAGTAATGTTATTGTTAATAATCTTCCAAATGCTGCTGTTGCAACAGGACTTAAATCATGTATTTTTCTTGCTTCTTCTACTACATCTGTTGTTTTTATACATGTTATTGATATTTTTCCATTATATGCTAAAAATTTTATTATTTTATCTGCCATTTTTTTCTCCTTTATCAATAAGAAATAAACCACCAATTATTAGTTCTTCTAATCATTGGTGGTTTTTAAATTAATCTTCTTTTTTTTGGAACATATCTTTTCCAACTCCACATATTGGACATACCCAATCATCTGGAATATCTTCAAATGCTGTTCCTGGAGCTATTCCACCATCTGGATCTCCTTTTTCTGGATCATATACATATCCACATGCTAAACATACGTACATTCTTTTCACCTCCTAATAATTTACTGATGTAATTGGAACATATCTTTTCCCTCACCACATACTGGACATACCCAGTCATCTGGTAAGTCTTCAAATGGTGTTCCCGGTTTTATTCCTGCTTTTTCATTTCCGAATTTAGGATTATAAATATATTTACATTCTATGCATTCATATTGGTCGCTATCTGAATGTTCTGCTTGGAAGTTCCTATATCCTAATCCTATTGCTACTATTACCATAAGTAAAAATGATAATGCTTTCCATATTCCACTATCTAATAGTATAACTGCAAATATTCCAAACGTTGCACTAATTCCATATAAAATTAATACTGCTTGTTTTTGACTAAATCCTTTTGCAACTATTCTATGGTGTAAATGGCCTTTATCTGCTTTAAATATTGCCTTTATTGATTTTCCTTTTATTAATCTTCTTATAATTGCCCATATTGTATCAAATATAGGAAGTCCAAGCACTATAAGTGGTAATATTATAACTGCTACTGTATAAGTTTTAGCAACTCCTAAAATTGCTATTATTGATATTGCATATCCTAAGAAGTTTGAACCTGTATCTCCTATAAATGTTTTTGCAGGTGAAAAATTAAATGGTAAGAATCCTACTAATGCTCCTGCTAATGCTGTTATTAATATTATTGCTATTGTTGGTGAGCCATTTAGTACAAATATCACAAGTAATGATATAGCTGATATTACTGAAATTCCAGAAGCTAGTCCATCTAATCCATCAATTAAATTAATTGCATTTGTTACTCCTACTATCCATACTACTGTTACTATCGCTGAAATTATTTCACTTAATTCTGATGTACTAATAAACCAGAAATCTACACTATCGATTCTTACACCAAATGCCACCGCTACTATTGCTGCTAGAACTTGTCCTGCTAATTTTACAATTGGTTTTATTGTTTTTATATCATCTATTATACAGGTTATGCTTATAATTATTATACCCAAAAACATTCCTAGTAATTGCATAGCATAGTTTTCTGTGCCAAATAAACTTATTGTTCCTTCCATGCTCATTACAATTAATAAATAGATAACCGATACTAGGAAGCCTAGAATAACAGCTGGTCCTCCAAATTTTGGCATTGCTCTTTTATGCATTCTTCTTTCATCTTTTGGTACATCTACTGCTCCTATTTTATGTGCAATCTTTATAGTATATGGTGTTGCCATAAAAGCTACTATAAATGCTAGCAAAAAGGCAATTGCTACATCTCCCCACATAAATTATGCCTCCTTATTTCATGTTTTCGTCTTCTATTTCCTCTATTAATTTTATTCTTTCTTCATGTCTTCCACCTTCAAATGAGCTAGCAAACCACATTCTTAATATGCATACTGCTTGATTTGTTGTTAAATCATCTGCTCCCATTGCTAAGATATTAGCATTATTATGAAGTCTTGCATATTTTGCTGTATATTCATTATGACATAGTGCACATCTTATTCCTTTAAATTTATTTGCCACTATTGACATTCCTATTCCTGAACGACATATTAATATTCCTTGTTCATATTTTTTACTTTGTACTGCTTTTGCTACTTCTTTTGCTATATTTGGATAATCCACACTTTCTTCATCCATACATCCAAAATCTTTATATTCTATCTGCATTTCATCTAAATATTTTTTTACCTCTTCTTTTAATCTATATCCTCCATGGTCACTTCCGATTGCTATCATATGTATCCCTCCATTTTTTCTAACTTCTTTTTCAATATATCATAAATTACCCAATTTTACAATAATTATTTGAAATTTTACTTGCATTTTAGCTTAAATTATGGTAAAATATTTTATGTTATAGTGTAATATAGACTAAAGGAGGTGCTTTTAAGAATGCCAAATATTAAATCAGCTAAAAAAAGAGTTAGAATAATTGAAAAGAAAACTTTAAGAAATAATATGATAAAATCTGGATATAAAACAGCTGTTAGAAAATTTGAAGAAGCTGTAAATGCTGGTAATATTGATGAAGCTAAGGTTTTATTATCTAATGCTACTAGAAAAATTGACCAAGCTTGCAGTAAGGGTGTTATTGTTAAAAACACAGCAGCTAGAAAAAAATCTAATTTATCTAAAAAATTAAATGCAGCTATGGCTTAAATTAAAATAAAGATTATGCATAGTTTTTATTTAAGATGTTTTTTATTGCAAAAAACATCTTTTTTTGTAACAAAAAACAGTAGAATTTCTCTACTGTAAAAGTTGAAACATATATATTATTTTGTATTAACTTCACTTTATAATTAAATATATACGAAATTATACAAGTATCTTTTCCGTATGCATACACAATAATCAAAGAACAGTAAGAGATTATGAATTATGTGCAATAGCTAAAGTATTAGATTTATTAAATCCATTTATAGAAACTTTGTAATATATAAATATTACTTATATAAATTTAATTAAAAAACACCTAAATGTCCAAATATTTTAGTCTATTTTTAATTTTTATTCCTACCTTTTCTTGTTTTTATTTAATATTTTAATAATTGTTACTGTTACAAAAATAAAATATTTATAGTAATTTTTTAAATTAGGCAATTTGTGAAGGGAATAAAAAGGGTAACAAATTGGTGGTAAGCGAAGCTTAAATTTTAAAAATTACTCTTTTTCCCTTTTATTTTTCTATTGTTTTATTATTTTTTTGTTTTCTAATTTCTTTTATATTCTTTTCTTCTTTTATTTACTTTCTTTTTTATTTTCTTTTTTTATATTATTTTTTACTCAATCTCTGGTTTTAATTTCCATTGCTTTTATAATCTTTTGATGTTAAGATTTTAATAAATATAAATTTATTTTGTGAGGTTTGTTATGTTAAAAAAAATAATTACATATTATAAAAATTTGGATAAAAATACATATAAAATATTATATAAAGGACTAGAATTTTGTTTTTTACTTGCTTCTTTTTCTGCCTTTATTTTACTTAGTTATATATTATTTTTACAAGCACCTTTAGTTTATTATATAGGAATAAACTTATTTAAACTAAGCTTAGTATTTGGTGTTGAATTTATAATTTGTGGATTTATAGTAGATAGTATTAAAAAGCAATTAATTTAGGAATTTTAAAGACGGAACTTTTTGTCTCATTTTTTAGATGAGACAAAAAAGGTCCGTCCCTCTTTTGTCTTATTTTAATTCTTCTTTAAACATTTTGTTAAGCATTTGTGGATTTGCTTTTCCTCTTGTTTCTTTCATAGCTTGTCCAACCAAGAATCCTAAAGCTTTTTCTTTTCCTGCCTTATAATCTGCAATTGATTGTGGGTTATTTGCTAAAACTTTTGAAACAACCTCTTTTATTGCACCTTCATCTGAAATTTGAACCCAACCTTTTTCATCAATAATATCTTCTGGGTCTCTTGGATGTTCAAACATTTCTACTAAAACTTTTTTTGCAATAGAAGAGCTAATAGTTCCTTTATCAATTAACATTACGAGTTTTGCAAGTTGTTTGCTATCAAATGGTATTTCTACTGGGTCCATTTCTGTTTCATTTAATATTCTAGATATATCTGAAATAATCCAGTTATTTACTGCTTTTGGATTTTTACATATCTTACTTGCTTCTTCAAATAAATCTGATAAGTATTTTGATGAAGTAATTATATTTGCATCTTTTTCTGATAAACCATATTCTGTTAAATATCTTTGTTTTCTACTTTCAGGAAGTTCTGGAAGTGTTTTTCTAATATTTTCTATATATTCATCAGAAAGTTTTATTGCAACTAAATCCGGGTCTGGGAAATATCTATAATCTTGTGCATCTTCTTTATCTCTCATTGAAAATGTCTTTCCTGATACTTCATCCCATCTTAAAGTTTCTTGTTCTACTTTACCACCATTTTCTATTACATCTATTTGTCTATCTATTTCATACTCAATAGCTCTTGTAATACTTCTAAAAGAGTTCATATTTTTCATTTCAGTACGAGTTCCAAGTTTTGATTCTCCTTTTTTTCTTACTGATACATTTACGTCTGCTCTTAGTGAACCTTCTTGCATTTTACAGTCTGATACTTCTATATATTCTAGAATTGATTTTAATTTTCTTAAATATAAATCAACTTCTTCTGAACTTCTTAAATCTGGTTCTGATACTATTTCTATTAGAGGTACTCCAGCTCTATTTAAATCTACTAGACTTCCTCTTCCAAAGTCATCATGATTTAATTTTCCTGCATCTTCTTCTATATGGATTCTTGTTATTCCTATTGTCTTTTTACCCGTATGTGGTTCTATTTCTATTTTACCATGTTCACATAATGGTTTATCATATTGTGATATTTGATATGCTTTTGGTAAATCCGGATAGAAATAATTTTTTCTATCATTTTTACTATCTTGTGATATTGTACATTCTGTAGCTAAACCAGCCTTTACAGCATATTCTACTACCTTTTCATTTAAAACTGGTAAAGTTCCTGGCATTGCCATACAGATTGGGCATACATGTGTATTTGGTGCTGCTCCAAAACTTGTTGGGCAAGAACAAAATATTTTTGTTTTTGTAGAAAGCTCTGCATGCACTTCTAATCCAATTACTGTTTCATATTCATCTCTTAACATTAGCCTTCCTCCTTTTCATCTGGTCTATGATTTTCTCTAAATTTTATTTTTTGCTCAAATGTATATGCTGCATTTAATATTTTTTCTTCTTGGAATTTATCTCCTATTAATTGCATTCCAATTGGCATATTTTCTTTATCTACTCCACATGGTATTGATATTCCTGGTAAACCTGCTATATTTACAGATACTGTACAAATATCTGCTAAATACATTTCTAATGGATTATTTGATTTTGAACCTATATCAAAGGCTACTGTTGGTGATGTTGGTGTAAGTAATACATCATATTTTTGGAATGCTTTATTAAATTCATTCATAACTAATGTACGTACTTGTTGCGCTTTTTTATAATAAGCATCATAATAACCTGATGATAATACATATGTTCCTAATATTATTCTTCTTTTTACTTCTGGTCCAAATCCTTCACTTCTTGATTTTCTATATAAATCTTTTAAGTCTTTAAATTCTTTTGCTCTATATCCATATCTGATACCATCAAATCTGCCCAAATTTGAGCTAGCTTCTGCACATGCAATTATATAATATGTTGCTAATGAATATTTAGCAATATCTAGTGAGAATTCTTCTACCTCTGCTCCTAATTCTTTATAAACTTTAATCGCATTTTCTAGAGATTCTTTTACTTCTTCATTTATTCCTTCTCCAAAGAATTCTTTTGGCACACCTATTTTTAATCCTTTAACATCATTTTTTAAAGCTTTTGTATAATCTTTCTTTTCTACATTACTTGATGTTGTATCTCGTTTATCATATCCAGCAATTATATTTAATAACATTGCACTATCGTAAACATCTTTTGTTATTGGTCCTATTTGGTCTAAAGATGATGCAAATGCTACTAATCCATATCTTGATATTAAACCATATGTTGGTTTAAGACCTACTACACCACAAAAGCTTGATGGTTGACGTATAGAGCCTCCTGTATCTGAACCTAATGCCCATGGTACCATTCTAGAAGCTACTGCTGCAGCTGACCCTCCTGATGAACCTCCTGGCACTTTATTTAAATTCCATGGATTTCTTGTTTTCTTAAAATATGAATATTCTGTTGAACCACCCATTGCAAATTCATCCATATTTAATTTCCCTAAATTAATCATATTTTCTTTTTTAATTTTTTCAATAACTGTTGCATCATAAGGTGATACAAAATTTTCAAGCATTCTAGAACTACATGTTGTCTTTATTCCTTTTGTACAAATATTATCTTTTATTCCTATTGGAATTCCTACAAAGTCTCCATCTGTCTCTTTTGACTCAAGTTCTTTTGCTTCTTCTAAAGCTTCATCTTTTAAAGTTGTTACAAAAGCTTGTACATCTTTCTCCTTTTTATCTATTCTATTTACATATGCTTTTGTAATGTCTGTTATTGTTAATTCTTTATTTTCTAATTTTTCTTGTAATTCATGAACAGTAAGTTCTGTAATATCCATTAAAATTCCTCCTTGTTATCTAATCTATTACTTTAGGTATTCTAAACATATTTTGAGCTTTATCTGGTGCATTTTGCAATAAGCTTTCTGTATCTTTAAATATTTCTACTTCATCTTTTCTAAATACATTTTTTGCTTCATTTGCTCCTATTGTAATATCTAGATTTTCTACTGGTGCATTATTTACTGTATCTGCAAAATTTAATATATCTTGTAGGTTTTCTAAATAATTATCTACTTCTGTTTCTTCAATATTTAAATCTGCTAACTTAGCAATGTGTAAAAGCTCTTCTTTTTTTACTTGCATATAAATCATCTCCTAAACTCAATTTGTCTTATTATATCCTTTTTTTAACAAAAAAACAAGCCCTAAAAGGCTTGTTTTCTAGAAATTCTAAAGTTTAGCTAATTATTTTAATTCAACAACTGCTCCAACTTCTGTGAATTTAGCTTTTAATTCTTCAGCTTCGTCTTTGCTTAATCCTTCTTTAACTGTTTTAGGAGCTCCATCAACTAAATCTTTAGCTTCTTTTAATCCTAATCCTGTAGCATCTCTAACTACTTTAATAACTTTGATTTTTTGGTCTCCTGCTTCTGTTAAAACAACATCAAATGATGATTTTTCTGCAGCTGCTTCTCCTCCAGCTGCTCCAGCTGCTGCAGGTGCTGCTGCAGCTACTGCTGATACTCCATATTTTTCTTCGATTGCTTTTACTAAGTCATTTAATTCAACAACTGTTAAGCTATCGATTTCTTCGATTAATTTTTCTATTTTTTCCATTTTAAAATCCTCCCTAATTTTTATTTTAATTTTTTATTACTCTGCTGATTCTGGTTTTGTTTCTGTTTCTTCAGCTTTTGCCTCTTCTGTTGAAGGAGCTTCATTTGCTACAGATACAGTAACTTTTTCTCCAGATTCTTCTTTTAATTTCTTTACTTCGTTTAATGCTACTGCTACTTTTGATATATTTGCAAGTAAAGCACCAGCAAGCATAGATAGTAAATCTTCTCTTGATGGTAATTTTGCAAGAGTGATAATTTCCTCTGCTGACATTACTTTTCCATCAATAACTCCACCTTTTATTGTATAAAAGTCATGAGTTTTTGTGAAATTGTAGATTGTTTTTGAAGCACTTAAGTAATCTTCATTACTCATAATAAGAGCTGTTGGTCCTACTAAAGTTTCCTCTAAACCTTCTACTCCATTTTCTTTTAATGCTCTTCCTATAATGTTATTTTTAATAACATTACAAGTTGCATTTACTTCTCTTAAATTTTTTCTTAACTCTGTATCATCTACAACGTTAATTCCTCTGTAATCTGTTAAAAGTATTAGCTTAGCTTCTTTCATTTTATTAGCTAATTCTGTTACTTCTGTTTTCTTTTTGTTTAATGATTTTTCACTTGCCATTTATTTTTTCACCTCCCAAATGATATATATAATAAAAATAAATAACACTCTTATTGTCCTCCTAGGTACAAAAAGAGTGTGTTCTTTTTATCTTTTACCTAGGTAGGACTTAATTTTTCGCCTACTGTCTTTGGCTAATATTTTTTATTCATTTATAAGTATACTTGGTCCCATAGATGGTGCTACAGCTATACTTTTAATGTATTGTCCTTTTGCTGCTGCTGGTTTTGCTTTTATTATAGCATTCATTATAACTTCATAGTTTTCTATTAATTTATCAGCTCCAAATGAAACTTTTCCAAATCCTAAGTGAATAATATTATTTTTGTCTAATCTATATTCAACTTTACCAGATTTAATTTCATTTATTGCTTTTGTTACATCCATTGTAACTGTTCCTGATTTAGGGTTTGGCATTAATCCTTTTGGTCCTAATACTTTACCTAATCTACCTACAACACCCATCATATCTGGAGTTGCAACTACTACATCATAATCAAACCATCCATCATTTTGAATTCTTGGTATTAATTCTTCTGCTCCTACAAAGTCAGCTCCTGCTTTTTGTGCTTCTTCTGCTTTTGGTCCTTTTGCAAATACTAAAACTCTTTGAGTTTTTCCTGTACCATTTGGAAGTACTACAGTTCCTCTTACTTGTTGATCAGCATGTTTTGAATCAACACCTAATTTTACATGTAATTCAACTGTTTGATCAAATTTTGTTTTTGGCATTTTTTCGATTATTTCAATTGCCTCTTTAATTCCATAATTTTTGGTTTTATCAATTAGTTTTACACTTTCTTGATATCTTTTTGACTTTTTCATTTTCTTTCCTCCTTTGGTTTTATCGAGCTATTCACTCTCCCAATTATTTATTAAAATTTTAAAATCTAAATTAGTCTTCAACAACTACACCCATTGACTTAGCAGTTCCTTCTACCATTGTCATAGCTGTTTCTATTGAAGCTGCATTTAAGTCAGGCATTTTTTGTTCTGCTATTTCTTTAATTTGTGCTCTTCTTATTTTTCCAACTTTTTCTTTATTTGGTTTTCCTGAACCTTTTTCTATTTTTATTGCTTTTCTGATTAATACTGCAACTGGTGGAACTTTTGTTATAAAATCAAAAGATTTATCTTTATATACTGTTATAACAACTGGGATTATCATTCCAGGTTGATTTGCAGTTCTATCATTAAATTCTTTTACGAATTGCATTATATTAACACCACTTGAACCTAATGCTGGTCCTACTGGTGGAGCTGGTGTTGCCTTTCCTGCTTCAATTTGTAATTTGATAACATTTGTAATTTCTTTTTCTGCCATTTTAATGGCACCTCCTTAATTTTGCTTATTTTACTTTTTGAACTTGTGAAAATTCTAGTTCTACTGGTGTTTCTCTACCAAACATTGATACTAGAACTTTTACTTTATGTTTTTCTTTGTTTATTTCTTGAACTGTACCTACAAAACCTTCAAATGGGCCATTCATAACTTGTACTTGTTCATTTAGTCCATAATCCACATTTATAGGAACATCTTCAAATCCCATATTTCTGATTTCTTCTTCAGTTAATGGTATTGGATCTGTTCCTGACCCTACAAATCCAGTAACACCTCTTGTATTTCTTACTATATACCAAGTATCTTCTGTTACTATCATTTTTATTAACACATATCCTGGGAAAACTTTCTTTAAATTAGTTTTTCTTTTTCCATCTTTGATTTCTATTTGTTCTTCCATTGGAACTACTATATCAAAGAAATAATCTTCTAACTCTCTATTTTTTATTGTTTTCTCAAGGTCTGTTTTTACTTTGTTCTCATATCCTGAATAAGTATGAACTACATACCATCTAGGTACATTATCATAATCTTTCTGAGACATTAGTTTTAGCCTCCTTTAATTCATTTACTGTGCATTATTTTCTGTATTAGTTTCATTTGCTTCAGTTGATGTGTTTTCTTCTGTTACATTTGCATCTGCATTTTGTTCGTTTGTTTCATTTGTCTCTGTATTTGTGCTATTTTCTGTAGTTGTATTATTTGAATCTTCACTAGTAGTATTAATTGCTGTTACTGATTCTTTTATTTTATCAACTCCATATTTATTCAAACTTTCAAATGCAACATCTAGTACAAAAACAATTACAGCTGTAACTAACACAATAGTAATTACTGCTACTGTGTTGTTAAATAATTGTTTTGGTGTTGGCCAAATTACTCTTTTTAACTCAGCTTTAAAGTCTTTAAAAAAACTTTTTTTGTTCTTATTATTTTCTTTTTTTTCTTTCTTATTGTTTGTTTGTTCTTTTTTAGCCATTTTATATCCTCCTTAAAATAGCCTTTGTTTACTATTTTGTCTCTTTATGTGTTGTACGTTTTTTACAGAATTTACAATATTTAACTATTTCTAATCTATCTGTATTATTTCTCTTGTTTTTTGAAGTTGTGTAATTTCTTCTTTTACACTCTGTACATTCTAATGTTATATTCTCTCTTGGTCCTTTTGCTGCCATATAAATAACACCTCCGTATTTTACCTTACTTTTTTTAAACGATGTGAGCACATGTCCGTAATAACATATGCTCAAATATTTTATCATCTTTTCCTTTATATGTCAATGGTTTTTGACAATAAAATTCCAAAAGATTTCCAATAATGTTACTAGTCATCCTTAAAAATTAAAAAATAGTTATCCACAGAATATTACAGAGTCTGTAACAATAATGAAATATTAGTGTTACAGACTTTTTTCTATATTTGGTATATAATACTAATTATAGAAAGGTTGGTGATAAACTATGAAATCAGCGGATTATAATAATCAAATGTTTAAGCAAGTTCAAGATTTGATAAAAAAATGTGATAGTTTATCACAAGAAATCAAAGATATAAAAAAACAACATAAGCAAGAAATTTATGAATTAAATCAAAAACATGAAAAAGAAGTGAAAAAATTAAATGAAAAAATAAATTCTCTAGAAAAAGAAAATGCTGAATTAAAAGAAAAGGTAGCTATATTGGAAGGAAAATCTAATCAAAAAAATAGTTCAAATTCAAGTACACCACCATCTAAAGATGAATATAAAGTACAAAATCATAGAGAAAAAAGTAATAGAAAACAAGGAGGACAAAAAGGAAGACAAGGAAAAACACTAACAGTAGAGGATGTAGAAAAAATAACTGAATTCTTAAAAATTTTAACAAACAACATTATAAGAGTATCACATGGAAGTTTAGTAAACTGGGTTCATGAAGTATCAAATAAGTGTAGAAAAAGTAAAAAGAAACTAATCAGAGCAATAAAGAAATCAAAGCTTCTGTATACAGATGCAACACCAACATCATTAAAAGGGAAATATGCATATGTAAGAAATTATAGTAATGAAGTAATAACAGTCCTTGAAGCAAGTCTAAGCAAAAGAATTCAAGAAATACAAAGACAAAATATATTACCTAATTTTAGAAATTATATAATGCACGACCATGAAACAGGGTTATATAATTTTGGTATAAAATCCCATCATTTAGAATGTTGGATTCACTTAGGGAGAGAATTAAAGTACTTCGATGAATACATAAAAAATAGCTGGTCAAAGGAGCTTTGGAAATTTGCATGGAATTTAAATAAAAAGAGAAAAGAATTATTACAAAATAATAATACACAATTTACGTCTGAAGAAATAATTGAATATGAAAAGGAATATGATGAAATAATTCAAAAAGGAATAAAGCAAAATAAAAATACACCATCAAAATATCTAAAAGATAAAGAAAGAGCTGTATTAAATAGATTAATAAAATATAAGGAAAATTATCTAAACTATTTAAAAGATTTTGAATTTCCATTTGATGATAATCTTTCTGAAAGAGATTTAAGGGCAACAAAATTAAAGAAAAAAGTATCAGGATGTCATAGAGCATTTGAAGGATTAAAAGATTATAGCAACATAAGAACGATAATAAGTACATGTATAAAACAAGGAAAAAGTTATTTTTAATTTTTCAAAAATATTTTAAATAATAAGCCAATTTCAATAAGTAAGCAAGGCTTAATAATGATGTCCTAAAAAACGTAATTTAATCTAGGGCATCATTATTTTTATTTTTAAGACTGACTAGTAACCCAATAATATATAATATTAGCAATAATTTTGGTATTGAATAACAACTAGTTTTGTTAACCATAATCCTTTTCTTCCAAATAAAGCTAATGAAATTTATTGGCAAATTTTACGTTTAAATTATATCATCCTTTGCACAAAGAAATACATTTTTTGTCATATTACCCATCGTGTCAACTTTCATAATTAGATTCTTAATTTATCCCATATTTATATATTTCTTATTTTCTATATAATAACATATTTTTATATACTCTCAACTCTCTATTTTTTGCAAAATTTTGCCTTTTATGCTATAATAATTATATGTCAACCATTGGCAAATTACTAAGGAGGATTATATGGTTAACATTAGCAGTGTCCCTAATTTTTGGGTTTCCAAAGAAGAACACTTGGAACGGCAAAGATTTCATTTAGCTGCAGGTCGTGCATTGCGAAAAAATATTCAAGCTTTTGACTTTAATAGCTTAGAAAACTTTCCTCAATGCACACAGATTCCCGATTTGATTGTTTCTTTTTCAAATCCCAAGTGGGCTAATCGTCAATTTGGTGCTGTTAATACAGTCCAAAAAGCTGGCTGTCTTCCTTTTGTTGCAAAACTTTTTCTGGATGAATTGTATCATGATAATATTGATTTTGATTCTATCTTGAATGAAGTTGTAACAAAAAATTACCGCTTGTGGAAGTTAGCTAAAAGGAAAAAAACACTTTCTATGGCTTCTCCAACTGTGGAGGATTTAAAGAAAGCTTTTCCTGACGATAAGGAGATTCAATCATGTGACACCTTGGAAGAAATCTATTCTGTTGCTGGAAAGCCTGTTGGAATTGGTGGCTCAATGTTTTTCATGGACAATTTGATTATTTCAAATTGTAGAATCTTTGACATTGTGCTTGATACTTACCAAGACACTCGCTTCCATAATGTAGAAGATATTCTTTCAAGTCTCGAAAATGGATGTTCAGTTCCAGTAAGAGTTAATAATTCTGTCTATCTAAATGATGCTAGCGCAAAAGGTGGACATTATATTACTCTTTACAGAATTGAAGATGGAATGGCAATTGTAATGGATTCATGTATTGATGAAAATTACAATTCTGGTATTAGAAAGCTACCAGTTAAGCAGCTTTTTGATGCTATGATTGCCGACCCAGATAAGATTTGCGCTTGGGACACATCTTGTATCCAACTTACTAATGGCGTCATAAAGGATAACAAAAAAATAATTAGTAAATTATAATCCAATCAGCCTCACAGATTTGTGAGGCTGTATTTACTTTTATACTAATTATGTCAACATTTTACTTAACTGTTGATTTTTGGACATTTTTATGATATAATATTTATACGTCTAGAGACATTTTATTAAGGAGGATTTATGACAACTACTGCATTGGATGTAAAAGAACTCCCTACTTTTGAGGAAGATATCTTTACATTAGATGTAAAAGATTACATTGTCCCTGAATCTGAACAAGAAAAACGGGAAAATAAGAGCCTAGAAATAGGTCATGAATTAATGGATGATATTAAAAAGAATAAGGATTCTTTTTATAAATTTAATAAAATTATAAAATATCCTGAATCTATTCCATTTAATTCAAACCCCAACTGGTTCAGACGCCCATATGGTGCTGTTGGTACAGTTAATCAGCGTGCATCACTAGCTTTTGTTGCTAAGCTCATTCTTGATAGGTTTGGTTTTACACATATAACGCTAGATTCTATCTTTGATGAGATTGTAACAAAACATTATCGTTTTTGGAAATTGCGATACAGGGATAAAAAACTTTGTATGCCCGAAGCTACAGTTGAAGGATTAAAGGCTGATTTTCCTGAAGATGAACAAATTCAGGCATGTAATAGTCTAGATGAAATCTTTACTGTTGCAGGTACACCAGTCGGAATTGGCGAATCTCCATTTTTCCTTGACAATTTGATTTTTTCAATTTGTTCTTGGTATAACATTCCAATTTATCCATATGAAGAGACTAGAATTCATGAAGCTAATGAAATTCTTGAAAATCTGAAAATTGGATGTCCTGTTCCTTTAAGAGTTTCTACAGAAATTTATCTCGGTGATCCTAGACCTCATGAAGATTATTATGTGACTCTTTATGGACTTGATGGAGAAAAGGCGTATGTTGTAGATTCTAGAAGAGAACATCTTTCTGGTGTTCGTCCAATCCAAATTGACACTCTCTTAGAAGCTATGACTAATGATCCTGATTCTGTATTTGCCTGGGATATGTATCCTCTTTTCAAACCGGATGAATTTATTTATTCAAGCTAAAGAAAGGATACTAATCCTCTAAACAGTCTTACAATAATATGTAGGACTGTTTTTATTATGCATACATAGCAAAATATTTTATGTCAATCTTTTTATTGAATTTTCCTATATTATATGCTATAATATTTTTATGTCTATATTGACATTTTTATAAGGAGGAAATATGAAATACACTCTCAATGTTAGTGACTATATAGTTTCTAGCAGTGAGCAGGAAGAAAGAGAAATGCTCCATCAAGAAGCTGCTAAGGATTTAGCTGAAGATATCAAAAATTATGATATCGAATCCTTTAATTACCAAACTATTACAACTGTAATTCCTGATTCAGTTCCATTGAAGTCAAACCCTAAATGGCATAAACGTTCTTTTGGAGCTGTAAATACAGTAGAGCAGTGTGGTTCTATGGTCTTTGTTTCTAAACTTTTCCTTGATGAATTTGGATTTCGTGATATTACCATGGATTCAATTATCAAAGAAATTGTAAACAAACATTATAGACTATGGAAACTTGAAAATCTAGATAAAGTTCTAGTTTTTCCTAAAGCTTCTGTTGAAGGAATAAAGTCAGCATTTCCTAACAATGAAAGGATTCAATCATGTAATAGTTTAGATGAAATATATTCTATTACAGGTCAACCTGTTGGTATTGGTGGTTCAATGTATTTTATGGATAATTTAATTTGTTCTATTTGTGAGCAAAATAATATCCCAATTACTCCCTATAAGGACACTCGCATTAGAGAAGTAGATCATATAATCGACTCTCTCGATTCACAATGTCCTGTTCCTTTAAGAGTTGAAAATTCTGTCTACTATGATGATCCTCATTATCAAGGTGGACATTTTGTCACTCTGTATGGATTAGATAGAGGCAATGCTATTGTTGTTGATTCTAATATCAACAGTCATGCAGGAATAAATAAACTACCAGTTAGCCAACTTTTTGATGCCATGATTGCCAATCCAGACTTAGTCTGCGCTTGGGATACAGCATCTTTACTTTCTGTATCTGATGATGACTAATAATTTAGTCTCTAATATTTAACCTTCAAAATAAGTAGCATTACAAAATGTAATACTACTTATTCTTTATTATTATTCTTGTTATTATTTTTTCTTTTTTTCTTTTGAACTGAAAATCCAAATTTACCTAATTTTTTTCCTAAAGAATAATAATGCCCATTTGAATATGCTATTAAATCACATTTAGAAATATCAAAAGCACCCTTTTCATCTATATATTCTTCACTTGCATTTATGCCTAAGACTTCTGCTATAAACATATGATGTGAACCTAATTCTTTTATTTCTTTTACTTTACATTCAATAGATACCGGACTTTCTTTTATTAATGGACATTTAACAAAATTTGCTTTTTCTTTGTGCAAGTTCATCTCTTTAAATTTATCTACTTTTGCACCTGTTTTTACTCCACACCAATCTGTTGCTTTAACTAGATTTCTATTTGTTAAATTAATAACAAATTCACCTTGTTCTTTTATCAAATTATAAGAATAACGTATTGGTCTTACAGAAATATATACCATTGCTGGATTAGTATTTATTATTCCAGTCCAAGCAACTGTTATTATATTTGATTTTTCCATTGTCCCACAACTAACCATTACTGCAGGTATTGGATATAAAAACGTACCTGGCTTCCATAATTTTTTACTCATATTTTTCCTCCTACATATAAAAAAAGAAATTACAAACTAAAAATACTTTTAATCTCTAATTTCTCTTTTATATCATAATATAAATTTTTTTGCAAATAAAAAAAACTAGCGACAACCTATTTTCCCAGCAGGGTAACCCACAAGTATCTTCGGCATGCTTAGGCTTGACTTCTGTGTTCGGAATGGGAACAGGTATTTCCCTAAGCATCATAGTCACTAGAAAATTATTGTAGCTGTTAAAAACTTTATATTTTAACTACAGTGCTTTGCACTGCATAGCATATCTGTATCTCACTTACGTTTGAACAGTTATCCTAAGCACACTCAAAAATACATAGATGAATAATTAGTTTTAGTTGACTTTTTAATACTGTGGTTAAGCCCTCGATTTATTAGTATTGGT
>CALXFJ010000028.1 GCA_944387565.1 uncultured Clostridia bacterium
TTTTAGCCCCAATTTCAATACTTATTAATAAATTTTTATTTTTACTCTGGAATTTTTTTCGAATTAAAATTTTGATTTATAAAAAATTTGGAAAATAATCTTTTATATTTATATCATATTTTACATTATTTGTAAAACCTTTTTTAAAAAATAACAAAAAAAGTAATAGAATTAAATTCCATTACTCTTTTTATGCATTATCATCTTTATTAACTTCTTTCAATAACTCTAATTGTGAAATCAAAAGAGACTCCATTTTTGCTTTATAGATATCGAATTGTTTTTTTATGTCTTCTACTTCCTTTGTTTTTGCAACTATTTCATTATTTAAAGCATCAACTTGTTTTTGAGCATTAGCTTTTGCTTCATTTGTTATTTGGTCAGCTTGTTGTTGTGCAACTTTCTTTATATCTTCAGCAGTTGACTGAGCCATTACTAATGTATTTTGTAAAGTAGATTCAATATTTTTATAATGTTCTAAACTTTTATTTAATTCTTCTACTTTAGCTTTTAACTCTGATACTTCTTTATAATTTTTAGAATAATCTGCTGTTAAATCATCTAAAAAATCATCTACTTCTTCTACGCTATATCCATTCATCATTTGTTTAGCAAATCTTTTATTTTCTATATCTAATGGTGTAATCATTACATTTCCCCCTTATGGATATCTATTAGTTTATTCCATTGTTTTTAAGCCATGAAACTGATAGCTTATTCTTCATCTCTTCTCTAGCCATCTCATTTGTAATTTCATAGTTTGATGGTGCAACTAAGAAGATAGAGTTTGATACTTTTTGAATATAACCATCTAAAGCATATACTCCACCACTAATAAAGTCAACAATTCTTCTAGCAACATCTTTATTTACATACTCTAGATTTACAATTACAGATTTTTTCTCTTTTAAGAAAGAACAAATTTCATCTGATTGTTCAAAAGATGTTGGTTGTGATATAACCATCTTAATTGCATTTGGTTGTGATTGAGGCATTTGAACTACTTTTTCTTTATTTTTTCTTCCAAATAGTTGCTTTTTGTTATTTTCTTCTGTAACATCATCCTCATCATCATATTCATATACATTCTCATCATCGTATTCTTCCTCTGGTTCTGCTGAATCCATTCCAAATAAATCCCAAACCTTATTCATTAATGCTCCTGACATAAAAAAACCTCCTAAATTAACTTCCTTTGTTTATTGTTTACGTCTTTAAGTATCTACTTTTTTTGTCGTATTGTCAATATTTTTTGCAAATGTCATTAAATTTTAACATTTCTGTAATACTTCTGTAATATTATTGTACTTTACTTAAATCTGGATGAATTAAAATCTCATCATAAATTGAAATCTTTTTATAATTTGCAATTTCTTCATCTGAAAATCCTAATTCTTTTAATTCTTCAGTACTATATGAATCAATAATTGAATAATTATCTCCTTGTCTTTTTACTTTTACTAAAATTTTGCTTAAATATCCTGCTCTATTTCTTACAACATAATTCAAATCATTTTCATTCACAATAGCTTCATTAGGTACTTTTAAACCTGATGCATCCCACCATATCAAATCAAATGTTATTTTTCTGTAATTAATCAATTCTTCTATTTGTTTTTTTACTTCTAAAATTATTATAATGTCTCCATCATCTTCTTTTATAATATTTGTAATTTCTGCTGGGATTTCTGCATTATTAGACAAACGTACTTTTACATCATCTCCAACTTCGGCTTGTTTTGCTTCTTCTGAAGATGTAATAGCTGCTATATAACATGAAAAATTATCTATTACTTTTCCTTCTTCATCACTTGTTGCAACTATCTTACCTGTACTTAAATTTAAACTTTCCAAATATTCTTTATTAAGACTACTAAAATTATTTGGTGTTAAAGTTTCTTCTAGCCCATCTACTCTATATGAAACAATTCCACTCATAGGAGCTTTTACATATTCTGCTCCTGAGTTCAATTCATTTTCATACCCTTTTCTTTCATTTATCAATTGTCTTAAATACGAACCTTGTGGACTTGACTCTCCAGCTGTCTTCGCTTTTTTTGTAACTAAATCATCTATTTCTTTTTTCTCTTCCTCTAACCTACTTGTATCTGTTATTTGACTTATATTTTTCAACTTATCATCTATTTGATTTTCTAATAGCTTCATATCTGATGTAAATAAACTTTCATCTTCTTCTGCCATAGCTTCTTGGATTTTAACATCTAAATCTGCTATTTTACTTTTTAAGCTATCTTCATTCGTACTATAATATCTAAATATATTTTCATTAACTGCTGCTTTTTCGCCCTCACTAATAATTTGTTCCATACCATTTTTGTAGTTATTTCCCTTTACTACTTTTTCATTCCTAATTATATATCCTATATCTGTTTCTTCCTTATAAAGTTTTCCTTTTTCTACAGTAAATACATTTGTTGGTTGTTTTATTAGCAAATAAATTATATAAATTAAGTAAATGGCTAAAAGTACTAATGCTATATACAATATTATAGCTTTTTTCATATTAAGTTTCTTTTTTTCTGTTTTAGCTTTTGTTTGCTTCTTTATTTGTTCTTTCAACTTTTAAACCCTCCAAAATAATTTCTATATTATTTTGTATTGTATTTTTTCCTACGTCTAACCATATTGTTTGTTTATTTTTTCTAAACCATGTTAATTGTCTTTTTGCATATCTTCTTGTTTCTTGTTTTATTTTTTCAATCATTTCTTCTTTAGTTAATTTTCCCTCTAAATATTCTACAACTTCTTTATATCCAAGTCCTTGCATTGCTGTTGGGAAATCATTATATTTTTTATATATTTTTTCTACTTCTTGTATTAGCCCCTCTTCAATCATTTTGTCTACTCTCTTGTTTATTCTATCATATAATTTTTCCCTGTCCATGTTCAAAGCATAAACTTTGTAATCATATTCCACTTCTTTTTGTCTTGATTTTCTCTCTTGCTCTGTTTTATTTTCTCCTGTTGCATGATATATTTCAAGAATTCTTAAGATTCTTTTTTTATCATTTTTACTTATTTTTTCAATTGCTTCAGGGTCTATTTCTTTAGCTACATTATAAAGCTCTTCTAACCCTTTTTCTTTAACTTCTTTTTCCAAATGCTCTCTATATTCTTTATCAAATTCTATATCCTGATATTCTATTTCATATATTAAACTATCTATATAAAGACCAGTTCCTCCTACTACTATAGGAACTTTTCCTTTGTTTAAAATTTCTCTTATAGCCTTTTTGGCATCTTTTTTATAATCTGCAACGCTATATCTTTCATTTGGTGAAATTATTCCTATCATATAATGTTTTATTCCTTGCATTTCTTCTACAGTTGGTTTTGCAGTTCCTATATCCATTTCTTTATATATTTGCATAGAATCACAAGAAACTATTTCTCCATTTATTTTTTTTGCAAGTTCTATTGATAAAGCTGTTTTTCCTGAGGCTGTTGGTCCACAAATTACAATTACTTTTTGTTTTTCCATATTCTTTCCTTCTTACTTATGCATTTGAATTATAGATATTTAAAATTCCTAATTGTATATCTTTCATATATCCACATTCTAAGAATATGCATATTAAAAATATTACTCCAATTACTATTAATCTTTTAAAAAGTATATTTGTATCTATTTCTCCATCTTCTTGTCTTTTTATATTTCTTCCTACAAATGGTAGTACAAGTGAATTTAATCCAGTAAATAATATAATTACTACATTTCCTATACTTTTTTCTATTTCTTCAATTTGATAATCTATTCCATTTTTAGAAATATTAAATACTATATTAGTTATTATATAAACTATTAATAATCCTAATAAAATTATTAATATCTTCTTTGATTTTTTCATATCTAGTAAGTTATTCCATGTCCAGCCAATAACTACTAGATACATAATTATAAGTACAATTATTATAAATGTCATCTTTTCTCCTTATTACTTTCTAGCAAATTTTCTTTCTATATCATATTTTGTCATCTTTATTACTGTTGGTCTTCCATGTGGGCATGTAAAAGGATTTGGTAATTTTAATAACTCATCCATTAAGCTTTCTACTTCTTCTTTTGTTAATGCCATATTAGCTTTTACAGCTGCTTTACATGCTACTGTTGCAATAAATTTTTCTTCTTTTTCTTGTTTTGCTGTTCTTGCTACTGTATTTATTTCATCTAATGTTTCTAAGAATAATTCCTTGGTGTCTAAATCAATACAGACTGTTGGTACTCCTGTTAATTTTATTGTATTTTCACCAAATTCTTCTAATGTAAATCCAGCTTGTTCAAACATTTTCATATTTTCTTTAGCTATTTCCATTTCTTTATGTGTTAATGTTATAACATCTGGTAATAATAACAATTGTGAATCTTTATTTTTATCACTATAATAGTTTTCTTTAACTTTTTCATACATAATTCTTTCATGGGCTGCATGTTGGTCTAATATATACATCTCATCTCCTATTTCTAGAATTATATATGTTTTAAAAATAATTCCTATAAATTTATATGCTGGTTTTTGGAATTTTTCTTCTTTTTCAAACATTGAGATATTATTTTTAACTATATCTATTGCATTATTTGTTTCTTCTTTTTTCTCTTCTTTAGTATCAGATATTGGAGCTCTTCCAAATAGTTTCTCATACATTTCGTTAAAGTCTTCTGATACTACCTGTGGATTATTGTCTAATTCTTCTATTTTCTGTTTTATTCCTGTAAACTCTTTCTTTATTTCTGGGTTACCTATATTTTCTATCGTTTCACTTACTTTTTCAATTTTTTCTTTTTGTTCCTTGCTTTCTATATCTTCTTTACTTTCTTGTGTTTCTACACTTTCTTCTCTAACTTCTTTATTTTCTTCTTTAGAATCTTCTTTTATTTCATCTTTTTCATTTTCTTCTTCTTTTATTTCTTTAACAACTTCTTCTTTTGGTTTTGAATCTTCATGATAAGTTGTACTTTCTTCTTCTAATTTATCTAGTTTTAAATTTTTATTTTCTTTTAGTTCTTCTTCTAATTTACTTCTCATCTTTCTTAATTGTTCTAATACATCTGATGTATCAATTGGTTTGGACAATATATTATTTGTTGTATTTTCATTTGTTTCTTTCTCATTTTCTTGTTCAATTTTTTGTTCTTCAATTTTTTGTTCTTCAATTTTTTCTTTATTTGTTTCTGTTTTTAACTCTTCTTTTTTATTTTTTTCATTAAAGACATCTTCTAAGATATTTGTTTTTATTTTACTTTCTTCATCTGTATATTTTTCTATCTGTTTTTCATTTTGCTTTCTAAAAGAAAATAATCCTCCACCTTGATTTTCTTTTTTAGATTCTCTTAAATTTCTTAATCTTTCTTCAAAACTAAGTGGTGTTCTTTCTATTCTATTACTACTTTCACCTCTTAAATTCGGCTTTGGTTCTGATACTAATTCACTTTTTAATAAAGTATCTTTTATTGCATGATATATTGCTTGGAAAATTTTATTTTCTTCTTGAAATCTTACTTCCAATTTTGCTGGATGAACATTTACATCAACTTTAGATGGGTCCATTTCTATATTTAATACTACAAAACCAAATTTTCCAATTGGAATTAATCCTTTATAACTTTGTTCTGTTGCTGCTGTTAAAGTTTTATCTTTTATATATCTTTTATTTACAAAGAATAATTGATTTGCTCTATTTGACCTTGCTATTTCTGGTTTTCCAATTACTCCTGTTACCTTTATATCTTCATATTGATATGATACTTCTAATATTGCATTTGCTATATCTTTACCAAATATACTGTATATCACGTCTTTTAATTGACCATTTCCATTTGTTTGTATAACTGTTTTCCCTGTATTTATTAATTTTATTGCAATATTAGGATTTACTAATGCTACTCTTGTAATGACATCTTCAATATAACCTGATTCTGTATAATCCTTTTTTAAAAATTTATATCTAACTGGTGTATTAAAAAATAAATTTCTTACTGTTATTGTTGTTCCAGTTCTGCAGCCTGCTTCTTCTTTTTCTAATACATTTCCTGCTTCTACTACCACTTTATATCCTGTTTCTTGCTCTGCTGTTTTTGATACTAATTCCACATTTGCAACTGCTGCAATACTTGCTAATGCCTCACCTCTAAATCCCATAGATGTTACTTTATTTAAATCATCTGCTGACCTTATTTTACTTGTTGCATGTCTTTCAAATGCAATTTCTAAATCATCTTGTGCAATTCCTTCACCGTTATCACTTACTTTTATAAAAGAAATTCCACCATTTTTTATTTCTACTGTAATTGATGTAGCTCCTGCATCAATTGAATTTTCCACCATTTCTTTT
The DNA here is from genome assembly GCA_944387565.1 of uncultured Clostridia bacterium. Classification (GTDB taxonomy): domain Bacteria; phylum Bacillota; class Clostridia; order TANB77; family CAG-508; genus CAG-269. The sequence goes on from CALXFJ010000028.1 coordinate 6,352, forward strand.
ACTACTGAAGCTGGTCTTTCTATAACCTCTCCAGCCGCTATTTTATTTATTGTTAAATCGTCTAGTAATACTATATTTCCCATTTTTATCCTCCGCCTTTAGTACCTTTGGCTTTTATTTTATCATAACGTTTTTTAAAAATCCATAATTTTATATTAATTAATAAAATATTTTCACAAAATTCACTTATAATTTCAATCGTAAAGAGACCCCTTATTTAAGAGGTCTCTTTACTGGTACTTGTTATAATTCAACCCACTTGATATCTGTGCGGTTTTCTGTATTGGTAACCTTCGTTTGCAAGACAATTACGGCACGAACTGCACCTTCTCTTGTTTGATTAATACCTTGCAAATTATACAGTCTATTATAAGAAATTCTTCCATTCCTTACTTTATAGAGGTTGTATTCACTAGTATTATCATATAATTCAACTTCATGAGATGCAAGCCAATATCTATAGCTTTCATGCTTATAATCGAATCGCTTCAAATCTGATTTCTTAACACTTCTAGCAGTAAGAACTCCTTCATCTGAAAAAAGTTTCCTACATATTCTATTAAGAATACCTGGTCCATTATCATAAGCATTTTCACCACGTAATCTTAATATCTTAGTTGTTGGTTCAACTATATATGTTGGATGTCCTCCTTTTCTCTTATCTTTTGCTAGTCCTATATATCTTGCTGTAACAACCTCTGGAAGGTCATTACTTGTAAATACTTGGTCAACCTTATAGCCACTAATTATACTGGGAATTAGAACGCTCCTATCTTGTTGAACTTGAATTTGAATTGTTTCTTCTACCCTATCGAAGGTAGTAAACTCTTCAACTTTCATTTTAATCCTTTCAGTAGTACCAATTTTGTTACAGCTTTTGCTGTACATGTATATTTTATCATAATTTACATAAATTAGCAATAAATTTTAAATATGATTTAGATTTTATTCAACCTTTTACTAACATGCAAATAGACCCCTTATTTAAGAGGTCTATTTGCCGGTACTTATAATTTTATCCAATTAATTTCTGGGTCTTTATCAGTTATCTCTACTCTAGATTTTAATGCAATTATTGGTTTTACTCCTAAATCCTCACAACTTTGACTCTCACCATTAAGCATCAAATAATTTGCTTCTGGTATTCCTTCAAAAATTCCTTTTATAATCAGATTAACACTACCTTTATTATATATATTAATATCAGTAGAAGCAAGCCAATAAGTTTTTTTATCAAAATCAGAATTAAATGGTAATAATTCTGGTTCACTAATGTTTCTTGCAAACAAAATGCCTTTTTGATATATAAGTTCATTACACATACTATGCATAATTCTTATTCCATTATTAAATCCTTTTACTCCACATAATATAAGTGGCTTATTGCTAACTTCCAATGAATATATTGGATGTATCTTCTTATCTGGAAACAACATTAAACCTATATATTGTCCCTTAATTTGCTCTGGAAATATTGCACTTGTAAAATATTGGTCCTTTTCATATCCACTTTCTTCTGAAGTTACGCTATAAACTCTATTGCCTGGATTAGGTACCATAATTGTTGGTTCTATTTCATCTAAAGTAATAACTTTTGATAATTTCATGATTTTACCTTTCTTTTATGTACCATTTATGTTTCAGCTTTCGCTGATAAGTTATATCTTACCACAATTAGTATATTTTTTCAATAATTTTTTTACAAAGTAAATAGACCTCTAAAAAAGAGGCCTATTTACTAATCAACATCATGGTTCTATCCTAATGTATTTTTCTTCTTCATCTGCATTAACTACAATTGTTTGTAAAACAATTATAGGCTTAATTTTTCCTGTTGCACCTGGTTTTTTAACAATTTCTCCAAAACTATTTATACCTGCTAACTCCTTATATATAACTTTTCCATTATATACATATCCAACAGTATAATTCCATTCATCTCCATAATCATCACTAATAACTTCCTTTGAGTCCACCCAATATCTTGAAGGACCTTCAGTTTTATAGTCAACTACATCTAAATCTAATTTATTAATACTTCTACAACTTATAAGCCCTTCTTGCATTAAAAGCTTGCAACATATCATGCTTATAGCTCCAACTCCTAGATTATATCCTTCCATTCCTATTAATCCTAAGAATCCTTTACTTTCATCTAACATGTATACTAGGTTTCCATCTTCAGTTAAACCAATATATTTTGCATATATTTGTTTTTCAAAGAAGCTACTTGTAATTACTTGTTCTTTATCAAATCCACTTATTTCTGGATGAACTATATACTCTCTATCTCCTGGATTAGGAACCATAATTGTTGGTTCAATTTCATCAAGAGTAATAAAGTCCTTGACTTCCATTTTTGTTCCTTTCACTAGTAAGGTACAATTCTTATAACAGCTTTTGCTGTATGTTTGCATTTTATCATATTTTACATAAATTATCAACAAATTATTTTTTTTTGACTTTCCAAGTAAATAGACCCCTATTTTAGAGGTCTATTTACTTTAAGGACACTTTATTATATCAAAAGTGATTCATTTTCTTCTTTGAAATCAGTTATCTCAGTTTCTAAGGTGATTACTGGACGTATGTAATTATTTCCACTACCTTCGTTTCCACTGGGATATACTAATGTTAAAGTATCTTCACAATAGCAATCTACATAGTGAATAACAAATCTCGTAGTATAATCACTACTTCCTTTTCTTTCACAACTTGCTAACCAATATCTTGGTCTTAATTTATAATCAAACGATATTTTATCTATGTCGTTTTTAGTTATACTTCTGGCAACAAGAAGTTCTTCTTGAGCTAAAAGAACTTGACATATTTCATGCATAATGTCTGGTCCATTATCAAAACCTTTATGTCCTTTAAGCCGAAGGTTTTTCTTTGTTGCTTCCAACATATATGATGGATGTATTTTCCCATCTATATATCTTGAGAGACCAATATATTTTCCTACTATACATTTAGGAAAACATTTACTTGTGAAAGTTTGCTTTCTTTTGTAACCACTCTTACTTTCTTCTACTGTATAACTTCTTCCTCCTGGATTTTGAATCGTAATAATTTCTGGAATTTCTCTAATACTTAAAAATTTAGGAAATACCATTTTAGTCCTTTCTTTATTTATACAACAGCTTTTGCTGTACAATTTATATTATAATTCATTTTACGCAATTTTTCAATTGTTTATTTTTTAAAGCAAACAGACCTCTTATTTAAGAGGCCTGTTTACTTAAACTACTTATGGCTTAATCCATTTATATTCGAAGTTTTCTTTTACTTCAACTTTAGATTTTAATATAACAACTGGTCTAATGGCTTTTCCTATTACCTTTGATTCCTTATTATCATAATCTCTAGAAAATTGTGTACATATCAAACCCAAATCTGTATTAACATATTTGATAAAACACTCTCTTACATCTGGAAATAGTATATTAGAAGCCACCCAAAAATCCTTTTCTTTTCTATCAAGTTCTATACATCTAAATCCTAATTTGCTTAATTTCTCATAATTATCATTAAAAGAATCAATAATAAAATCTGATTCTACAGCACTTCTTATAACAATAAATTCATTTTGAAATAGAAGTTTACTACATATTTCATTTAAAATCTCTGGCCCATTAGAAAATCCTATAAAACCTTTAAGTATTAGTTTTTGTCTACTTGTATTTAGCATATAAGCCGGATGTATACTATTATCTTTTAATTTAGCAAGTCCAATATATTCACCAAATATTTTATCTGGAAAAATTGCACTTGTAAGAGTCTGAACTTCATTATAACCACTTTTTTGTGTTTCAATTGTTATACTTCTTCCACCTGGATTTGAAACCATAATTGTTTCTTGTACTTCTTTAAGAGTAATAAACTCTTTCATTTTTAGTCCTTCCACTAGAGTACTATTTATATAACAGCTTTTGCTGTATGTTTTTATTATACTACTTTTCCCATAAAATGTAAATTAATTAATTAATTTAAAATATTTAAATTATCAATCCAATTAGATAACTCCTTGAAGTCTTCTTCATTTGGATGTTCTAATGCTTTATCAAAATTTTCTAAAATTAATTTTATTTTTTTATCACTTGGATTCTCTTTTATCATCTTTTCATATCTTTCTTTTACTGCAATTGGCATCTTCCCTTGGCAAAAGAAATAACTAATTATTTTGTTACTTTCTGGAATTATTTCTTTTATTCTATTAAATAACATTTCATAATATTCTTTTGATTCACCAAAACCTGCTGTTCCAAAATATATTATTTGCTTATTTTCTAAACTTTTCATAAAATTTTCTATTTCTTTACAGCACATTCCTTTATCTGTCCAAGAGCCAACAAAATATAATTCCGCTTCTATATCTTCTTTTGGCTCTCCAAAATATTTTACATTATCACCTAACTTTTCTTTTATCTTATCTGCTATAATTTTTGTATTTCCTGTTACACTTTTATATACAATTGCTATATTCATATTCATTCCTCTTTTCTATTATTTTTTAAAGCAGGTATTAATTACCTGCTTCTTCCTCTTTGTTATTTTCTTTTAATTTTTTTTCAAAATTACTTGTAAGTCCTACTAATGTTAACATATAAATAACAATTACCATTGGAATCGTAAGTCTTCCTATTGGAATTCTAGTTATTGCCATTACTCCAAGTAAAGTCGCTTGTGCAACTACAGATATTATAACTACTTTTAATATTGTTTTAACAATGCCTAATTTACTATATCTAATAGCCATATATACTAATATAATTAATGTTGCTATGCAAAATGGTGCTATATATGGTTTAATTATATCTCTTCCTCTTGTATGTGGAATATTTTCTATTGTTGTACTATCTGCTGATAATTCTGTTCCATATTTTTCATTAATTTTATTTATTAAATCCGCTTTTTGGCCATCAGTTATATCTTTTGCTGTAATACTTACAGTATCTTCATAAACTTCAACTTTTTGAATTATTACAGGCTCATTTGAAAATACCTCATCTGTAATTGCTTTTATATCTGATATTTCAAAATCTTGTTCTAAGTATAATTCTATCTTTTTAGAATCTTGATATCTTAAATCAAAATTTAATCCTATTGTTGCTGTTATAATAATTCCTGCTATTATAATCAAAGCAATTATTGCTATTATTATTTTTTGTTTCTTTGTCATTTTTTTCATCTTCTTTACTTCCTCCTATTTTCCTGCTTTTATTTTTAGAAATAAATTAGTTACTATACTATTATAAACTGCAATCAAAGCTATTCCCCAGAACATTATCATTCCGAAACTACTAATAGGTTCCCATGTTATAAAGCAGAAAGTAATAACCGCAATACAAATTGGTATGATTCTTATAAAGAATTCTTTATATGTTTCTTTTAATTGTTTGTTTACTGTTTCTTTTCCTACATCTTTTTCTTTCTTCAATTTAACAAGCAATTTATTTGAGAAAATATAATTTAATATTAATACCATTGCAATTCCAAATATTCCTTCTATTGATAATACAACATTTGCATATCTTATAAGTAACAAGAATATTGATGCTAGACCAACATATGAAATTGCTAAAGCTAAACCATTTGTTTTATATCTAATTATTAATACTATTAATGCAATAGCTACTAGTCCTACCATTACATATAAAACTATATTTAATTCATTTTGTGTTATATCTGATATAATATATTTATTTTCATCTACAGTATATGCTACTGGCATATTTCCATTATCTAATACTACAGCCATACTAGATGCTTGATTTATATAATTTTGTAATGTTTTTTGGTCTGTTGTAGCTGAACCAATTGATAATTGTAATTTTCCTGTTTCTAATGTTTCATCAAAACTTGTTGTCATTATTTCTTCATCATCTATAAGCATTGTAATTTCTTTTTGTTCTTCTGTAGATTCAGTACTATCAGTATTTGTCTCGTTAGTTGTATTAGTATTTTCTGTTGTATTAGTTTCATTTGTTACATTTGTTGTATTTGTCTCATTGGTTGTATTTTGTTTTTTATAATCATTACTGATATTTTCTAATTTTTGTGCACCATCTTTATTAAATTCTATTTCTAGATAGACTGTTGTTCCTGCTGAAGTTGTTGAAGTATTATTTGAACCATACATAACTCTAGCTGATTTTATATCATTATTATCCATCAATACTTCTTTTGTTTTGCTATCTACAATTTCAAACTTTCCTGTTGTTCCAATATTACTAATAACTGAATCAGTATTGTCATTTTCAGGGATTTCTATTAAAATATCTCCTGTTTTGTCATCTAATTTTACTATATAATTATCTACTCCTAATTTAGATAATCTTTTTTCAATAATGTCTTTACTTTTCTTATAATTATCATAAGTTAACACATCTTGTGAATTAGTTGGTACTTCTTCTTTAGTATACCCATTTTGTGTTATTTCTTCATCTGTTAAATTATCTGCATCTTCTACTTCATTTCCTTCTGAATCTTTTACTTCAGTTTTATTAGATGTGTCTACTATTAATCTAATATTTCTTCCACCTTTTAAATCCATTGCATAAGAATATCCTTCTACTTTATCTTCCATTCTATTTTGCACTGGAATATATACTCCAAAAAATGCTACTGCTGTAACTAGTATTATTGCTAATGTCATAGTTAATAATTTTATTTTCTTCATGATATTTCCTCCACTATAATAATTTTGTTCCATTTATTACTAATTCAAACCATATTTTCAAATATTTTGCTGCATATTTACTCATCATTGTTCTATCCATAAATATTTCAAAATAATCTAATACTGGACATAATTTCGTATCTATTTTCAAATTTAATATAATTTTTCTTGTTTCTTTATCTATCTTCAATTTTGCATCAGTTACTGCATAATTTACTCTATCATGTATATCAAATGTAGATAAATTAGTATTTGTAACCCTATCTCTATGCACATCTGATTTATCTGCTAATATTAATGCTGCCGATATATCACTTACCGCTGTTCCTGTATTTTCATCATGATTTCCTATTGCCATCATTATTTCAGTTCTTTCATCAACAGGCATACCCATATCTTTTAAAATATTGTAAGCAATTATTGCTCCACTATGTGCATGGTCTGTTCTATTTACACAATTTCCTATATCATGTAAATAACCGAGCAATTTTTGCAAGTTCTACTGTTCTTTCTGGATATCCTAATTCTTGTAATATATCTCCAGCTCTTTTTGATACAATAGAAATATGTCTATGGCTATGTTCTGTATACCCCAGACCATCTAGTTGTTTTTGTGCACCCTTTATAAGTGCTTCTACCTCTTCATTGTTTTTTACATCTTCTAAGGTAACCATTTTCTGCCTCCTTTGAATTTGTCTTTTTAGATTTTATATTAAATCGGAAAAAATATCAACTCTTTTTATAAAATTATTTCATATTATTTGTCCCACAATCTTTATTCCATGAAGTTATTAGATATTGTTTTTCTGTTTTAGGTATTAGGCTCATCCTATATGCTCCTATTGGTTTATCATGTGAATATGTTGTTTCTTCCCCATCAGATACTGCTTTTTGCCATCCTACTCCATCTACCCAAATTTGATAAACAATTGAATATTCTGAATAATCTTTCAAGTCTATTTTTAAACCACTTATTCCAAATAGATATTTATTTGCAATATCTTCTGGAATTGGTTTTCCTCCTCTTCCTGCATTTCTTGCCCTATTCATTCCTAGGCCTCCAATATATAAAGAAATATCACCATCTAAATTTATCATATTTCCTGACTGTAAAGATGCATAAGAATCACTACTTGGATTATATCCATAAATATATCTTGTTTCATATGAATAACATGAGCCTTGTATACCTTCTCCCCAATATGTATTTATATATGGTCTAAATTGTATAAAATCTTTATCTAATCCTTCTTCATAAAAAGACATTCCTTCTACTTTATATATTGGGTTTGCTTTTACTGATTCTTTTCCTGCCACATCTCCTTTTCCATACCCAAACTCCCATTTATTATATGCACCAACTGCTCCATATTTTATTTTTATATTAGTTGCTTTAGTTATGTCAATATCTAAAACAGTTGAGTTTTGTGCATAATCTTTTATTTCAAATGGATATGTAACATTACAAGCAAATTCTTTAGATAATTCTAGTTTTTCACTATTTAAATTCCATCCATTTACTTCATCTATTTTTTCATTTGCTTTTATTTTAGCTAAAACCTTTCCATCTTCTATTTCTTCTTGAGAAAAATATGCTACTGGTGCAACATTATCTATTATTATTCCTGTATCAAATACAGTTTCTTCATTTACTTGATTTGCTACATCTTTTATTGCTCCTTCTTTTATTTTTATTTTCAAATTTCCATTTCCGTTTATTTTAGTTATATTTATTTCATAATCAATATATTCATCTGTTTTTGAAATTTGTTTAATAGAATACTTTGGTGTAATTTCTTTTTCATCTAATAAGAATACAGTGTTGCTATTTAAATTTTCTTCTTCTACATTTTTTTCTATTACTCTTATCTTTACTGTTACAGTATGTGTTCTATTTGCATAATTAGTATGTTCCAAATTTGTGTTTTTTATATCGATTAATTCTATTTTAGGTATCTTGCCTGTAATTTCTACTTCTGCAACTAAACATTCATCTTCTATAACATATTTTGCAAATACATTTATATTTATCATTATCATTACCAAAAACACACCTAAAAACACGGCTAACTTTTTCATTTTTTGCACCTCCTATTTTCCTATCGCATATATTTCAAAATAATATTTATCTAAACTTTCTCCATCTTTTGTGTCTTCTATGTCGTTTTCTGTGTCTGTTTCATAATTCCACATCCAATCAACTTTTATTTTTTTAGTTTCATTTGCTTCTATTTTTCCCTTATCTTCTTCTATTGTAAATATAAAATTTTTAGGTCTTTGGTTCTCATCTGAAATTTTAATTTCGTAATTCATATTATTTTCTGATGTAAGTATAATTTCAAAATTTCCTTTAGTTCCTGGTGCTATTTTCTCATGGACTAGTGTTTTTTTATCTATTGTTTCTTTTAAATCTATGTATCTATATATTTTTCTGTTTTTTGAAAGCTTTATTTCATACTGATTATTATTGTTTTTTTCTTGGGATATATTGTTTTCATTACCAAATAATTTGAAAAAAATCACATCTTCTTGGAAATTACTATCTTTTGACTGTGCAATTGTATAAAGAGTAATTAAAATGATTATAAAAATTATAATTAAAATTATTATTCTCTTTCTTTTATATCTTAAATCTCTCATATTCCTCCTTACGCTCTTTTCTGTTCAGAATGTACTTTTATTTGTACTTCCTCAAAAATATTTTCTGTTGTATTTTTATTTTCATCATAAATAATTTTTATTTTGTAATTATCTTCTTTCTTTGTTCCTTTTTCTAATGTGAATTTTGTTGTTTTATTGTCTATTATTTCTAATTTTTCATTTTCCTTATATAATTCAAAACTTATTGCCTCATTATCTATTGGTAATATTTCTATATAATAATCCATATCTACCTGATTGATTTTTCCTTCTTCATTGTAATTCTTTATTTTAAAATCATAAGTTCCTTCATTATTTTTATTATTAATTTTTAATGTTTCTCCATTTTCTACTTGTAGAATTGGCATAGCAACTTCTGATACTCCATTTATTTGTGTATTACTATATGCTTTTCCAATACTAAATCCTGAGAAAAATAGTATTAAAATTATAATTAAACTAAATATTATTATTATTTCTTTCTTTTTATTTTTTAATTTTTCTTTCATATTTCCCTCCTACTTTATTTATAAGTGGGGATAAACATCCCCACTCATGTATAAAGGTTTCATTTTCATTTTCTATAATTATACTTTTTATCTATTATTGAGGTTGAACTTGTGTTCCAGTAACTGCTACTTTAAATGTGTAATTTTCCACATTTTGACTATCTTTTGTGTCCACAATATCATTTTGTGATATTTCTTCTTCTGTTTTTCCTGTTTCATAATCCCATTTCCATTGGATATTTAATGTTTTTGTTTTTTCTTCATCATCTGCATTTATTACTCCAGATAGATTATTTTCCAAATCCTCGATAGAATTATATTCTCTATCTTCATAAATAAACTTTAGATTTTGTGGTTTATTTTCTTCTTCTGTAAAATCAATGTTATAATTAATTCCTACTTCTGAGCCGCTTGCATCAACTATTATATTAAAACTTCCACTTGTTCCAGGGGCAATTTTATTATCAACAAGTGTTTGATTATCATATGTTGAAGCAAGTCTAATTTCTTCTACTTGCTCACTTTGTCCGTTTACTTTAAAGTCCCAAGTTGCAACTTCTGCAATACCTTGTCCTTTTACTTGACTTACATATTTAGCATATGCTTGTCCTCCTAAAAATGCTAATAGTATAACAGCCAAAATAGCAAGCACGATTAATGCTTTTTTCTTTCTTGTCAAGAGCATTCCTCCTTATAATAAATTTTTCATCTTCTTGGATTAAATACGACTTAAATTGATAGAATTAAATATTTTCCTTTTGGGGATAAATTTTAATTATAGAATTTTGAAAATGTAATTAGATTATAATTCTTGTTTTAATTATTGTCAACCTTTTTCGTATACTTTTTTAAACTTTTCATCGCAAAATTCGACAAATAACTACAAAAAGCAAACCATATGGTAAATATATCAATGGTTTGCTCTCATTTTACTTTTTATTAACTCCTATTATTCCACCTAATATTCCAAATAAAATACCTACTACTATCATTATTATACTTTGAACATTAAGTGTAAATCTAACATTTAATATGCTAGAGATTAAATATAAAATTAATATATATCCTCCACCAATTAACGCTCCATTTAAAATACCATTTTTCTTTATTTTAATATTTCCAATTGAACTTCCGTATTAATATACTTATTGCTGTTACTACAATAATTACTGGTATTATTGTATTTTCACTTATATTTGTATATGTTAACACTATTGAAAATATAAATAAACATATTACTGTAAATATCATAGATATTAATATTCCTTTTCCTATGTTTTTAGCAGTTTCTTTTTTTGTATCTTGATATGCTTCCATCTTATACCTCCATTTTACTAAAACATTTTCTTTATATAATTTATATTAAATTATATAAATTTTAGAACTATTAATTTTACATTATTTAAGCCCACTAAACTCTGGTAAAGTTAGTGGGCTCTAAACTATTATTTTCTATATTATTTCTTTTATATTTTCCAATTTTTCTATTATTCTACATAAGATTTCTTCTCTACTAAATTCTTTTCCAGTTTCCTTTTTTAATGAAGTTGCTATATCTTTAGTTTCTTCTGAAAACTCATCCTCATTTACATTAAATCCAAAACTAATTAAAAGATATTTTATTTTTTCTCCTTGAGTATGTATTTCTGTTAATATTCCACATATTTTCTTATTATTAAACATTAAGTCATTTGGCTTTTTTATTTTCAATTCATATCCATATAATTCATATATTGCTTCTTTTATTTTTTTAGCAATTTCAACTGTTAAATTATCTAACTTGCCTACTTTAACTTTTGGATGTAATATTATTGTTACTGCTAAGTTTTTTCCTTCTCCTGTATACCAACTTCTTCCTTTTGTTCCTATTCCCCCTGTCTGTACTTCTGCAAGTAATACTTTTCCATTATTTTCTTCATTTTCTGCTATCGTTTTAGCATATAAATGTGTTGATTCTATTTTTCTATAATATTCTATTTTTTTACCTATTATTTTTGTTTTTGATTCTTTTATTTTTTCTAAATTCATTTTTCTTTTCCTATCTTTTATTTTTTATTATTATACAAATTATTTTTTGTTTTTTCAACATTATTAACTTTAAAATCCTAGTTTTTAGTTTCTAAAAATTTACAAATACACAAAATAATGGTATATTATAATAAATTTTTTAAGGAGGAAATTTAATGGAAGAAAACACACTTACCTTTATAGGAAATGATTCTGGGTTTGGAGAAAAAAATAATTCTGCTTATTTTGAAAAAAATAATAATTTATTTTTAATTGATTGTGGTTCTACTGTTTTTAACGAAATAAAAAATAAATTTGATTTCAAACGTTTTAATAATATTAATATAATAATTACACATTTACACAATGACCATGCTGGCTCACTTAGCCAATTTATTTTATACATGTGGTTTATTTTTAAGAAAAAGGTTAATGTAATTAGTAATTGTATACATATTAAAGAATATTTAGACATAACAGGTACTCCACCAGAATCTTATGAAGTAAAAAAAGAATTAGATAATTTAGAATTTTTAAAAACCAAACATACTGATTTCTTAGATGCTTATGGATTTATTCTGAATATTGATAATAAAAAGATATTATATACCGGTGATACGGTTAATTTAGATTCTTTTATGCCTTATCTAAATACTATAAATGAACTTTATATAGATGTTTCAAAATTTGGAGGAGCTCATATTAAAGTTGATGATGTTTTAGATATATTAAAAGATTTAAAGAACAGGAACATAAAAATAACTCCAATGCATATGGATGATAAAGAATATATAACTGAACTAATAAATTCTGTATAAAAAACAGTTAAACTTAAATTTTAACTGTTTTTTATAAAACTTATTTAATTAATAAATTAACGTTCCAATTCTTCAGTCTTTTCTTCTTTTCTATCAAGATAACCAGTTTGTTTTTTTAAATTTCCTGTATATCTTTCTTTTTCATGTTTTCCTAAATAAATCTTTCTGTAAGCTGTAGTAGACCTTGTTTTCATTAATTCTGGGTCTCTATGTGTATATACTACCTTTAATCCTTTTACTTTTGAAAAATCAGCTTCTAAATCAGATCCTACAAAAACAACTGCATCTTGACCATATTTATTTTTTATATATTCATTTGCTACATTAGGATTACGTGTATAATATTTATATACATCATCAACAAATTTAAAATGTCTTAAGATTTCCATTCTTTCTTCAGCATCTATTATTGGAACCCTTTTTTTATGTTCCATTACTAATTCATTTGCCTTTACTCCTACTACCAATTTTTTACATTGTGAAGCAGCAATTAGCAAATTTTCCAAATGACCTGCATGAAACAAATCATATGTCCCTGGTGCATATCCAATCTCATATTTTTTTTCCTCATTTTCTTTAGTTTTTTCTTCTATTTCTTTTTCATAAGCTCTATATGCACTTTCAACTTGAGCTTCAATTAATTCATCATCTAAACTATAAACTGGGAACACGAAATCTATTCCTCTTATTTGTTTCATAATCTTCATTCTGTCATCAAGACTTTTCAAAGGTGTTGATAATCCCAAATTTTCACATAAATTAGAATCATATATACCCAATCCAAATACATTTGCTCCATCTTCTTTACTTAATTGAATTTGTTCATCTAAGCTTTGTAAATCTTTTTGTCTTAAAATATCAAAACTTCCCTTTGCATACCCAATTAACATAACTCTCTCCCCTTTACATTTTATACTATATTCTTATAACTACTCCATTTTTTATTATCTTCTAAAACTTCCCTTTTTATCTCTTCTAAATCCATATTAGATATTTCATCAATAATCTTATAAGCTAATTCTAAAGTAAGTATCTTAGGTATTCCTTCTTTAAAAAATACTTTATCTTTTATATTTTCTGGAATTGTAAGATTATATTTTTCTATTATACTTTTATTTGTATAATCATAATCATTATATATCTGTGGTTTTTCTAAATAATCTAAATAGTAATTATAAAACAAGTAATCAGTAACCAAGTGTAAAAAATATCCTTCTTGAAAATTAGAATTTATTTCATTTTTTAGTAAATAATTTTTCAAATTTGTATATGCTGGTGACTTACCATAATGTGTCTTTGATTTATCATTAGTAAAATCTGGTGCTATTGACCCTTGTATAAAATCTTCGTTAATCTTTCTATTTTTCTTTCTAAGATATTCTTTTGCAGTTGCAATATGAACTATATATCCTGGCAAATTTATCTCCTCCATTTCACAATATAAATATATTTTACCACATTTATGTAAATCTGTAAACTAATCACAGTTTTTTTACAAAATAAAATTGTAATAAAAAATCTATGAAACGCTTTTATACGATTCATAGATTTTAATTTGGCTGGGCTGAACAGACTACATTCAGTATTTTCAATATTTTAAAAGTGGTCTGTTAAGTTAATTGTTTAGTT
>CALXFJ010000029.1 GCA_944387565.1 uncultured Clostridia bacterium
ACATTATACAATAAAATTAATAGAAATTTAATAATAAAAATAAAAAGAAAAAAATTAGTTAAATTATTGTGAAATTTAATAAAATATAGTGAAAAACATAAAATAATATGGTATTATAAAAAAAGGATATAATAAAAGAAAATGTTAAATACAGTAAAAATAGAACAGCAGCGGAAATATAAAGATGGATGTAAGAAAAAACACAGACAAATCATTAACAATTGTTTCTCAAGACATAACAGAGAAAAATTAGGGAGGTTTTATCATAATGCGAAAAATAAATACAAAGGAAGGAATAGCACATGATAAATAGTATGATTCCTTATAAAGAAGGAATATTTAATAAAATATATAAATTTTTTAAAAAATTATTTAGAAAAAATGTAGAAGTAAAAAAGAAAATTGTAATCCCAAAAGAAACTAATAGTTTTAAAGAAAGAATTAAAATACAAGAAGATAAAGAAAGAAAAAGACTATTGGAATTAAGAGACAAGTGGGAGAATGGTGAAATTAAGGCAGATGATATATCTGATGAAGAGATAGATAAAATAGTTGAAATATATAATGAAGAGACTAAGAAAATAGAAGAAGAAACTGAAATCATAAAACGAAATATTTCAAAAATGCTTAAAGAATTAAAGCAAGAAACCAACTAAAAAATAATCTTGATAAAAGAAAAAATCAATGTTATAATAAAAAGGAAAACTAAAGAATGAGGTTAAGAAATGAATGTTAATTTACCAGATGAACATCCAATAAAGAGGAAACAAATAATTTTATATATATGTATTATAGTAGTTTGTATTATATGTATAATAGTAGCTTTTTATGTACAATTTTATGCAAGGATAGATATAGGAAGTTTAGTAGGAATAAAACCAGAAAATTCATTAGGACAAAAAACTGAAGAAGAAATACAGACATTGAATACAGATTTCGGAAATCTCTTTGTAAATAGTGTAGAAAATGATAATGGAGAAAATAATAGTAAAAAACAAGATGAAAGTAAAGCATTAGTCTATACTAATTATGAGAAGAAAGAAAGTAAGTTAAATAGCTATGATTTAGAAGTTAGAATTCCATATATAAATGTAAAAAGTGATGTTGTAGATGGATATAATAAAGAAATAGAAGATATTTTTGTGAAAATTGCAAATAATGTTTTACAAAGTCAAAACACAAATATTATATATACTGTAGACTACGTAGCAAATGTTAAAGATGGAATTCTATCAGTTATGATTAGGTCAAACCTAAAAGAGGGAGCTAATGCACAAAAAGTAATAATACAAACATATAATTATGATTTAAGAAATAATAAAGAAATTACATTGGAAGAAGTATTAAAAATAGAAAATTTAAAAAGAGAAGATGTTGAAAGTAAAATAAAATCTAAAATTGAAGAAGAAGAAAAGAAAGCTGAGGATTTAAAAAGTCTAGGATACAATATCTATTTAAGAGATACTTCAAGTGATATCTATACTATTGAAAATTCTACAGAATTTTATTTAGATAATAATGCTTTATATATAATTTATGCATATGGAAACGCAGCAGAAACTAGTCAAATGGATTTAGTCATTTTCTAAAATGAAAGATAAAAATTAAGAAGAGAAGTAAAAGCTTCTCTTCTTTTTGAAAATAAAAGGGGATGTTTTTTATTTTAAATCAGTATCTCTTACTGATTATGATTATATTTTAATTATTTTATTTGTCCATTTTGTGAACTCAAAGTGAATAATCAATAAAATATAAGATTTTAATATATTGGTTGTAAAAAATTAGAGAGTAGAAAATTTCTACTCTCACAAGCTAAGGTTGTTCACCTAAAGTTATTGTTAATTCTTTTTCTTGTCCATCACGATTTACTTTAATTTTCATTTCATCGCCAATTTGATGTTTATTTTTAATTTCATTTAATTCATCCATAGTAGTAATTTTTTCTCCATCAGCTTCAATAATTACATCACCAGGTTTAATACCAGCTTTTTCTGCAGCTGAGAAATCATCTACAGCTTTTACATATATACCAACAACTAAATTATTTGCTTTTGCAGTTTTTTCATCTAAGTCCATACCTGTAACACCAATATATGGTCTCTTAACTTTACTATATTGAATTAATTGACTTGTGACATCTTCTGTAGAGTTTATAGGAATTGCAAATCCCATACCTTCAATACCTTCACCTTGTAGTTTCAATGTATTTATACCAATTACTTGACCTTCACTATTTACTAATGCTCCACCACTGTTACCAGCATTTATTGCGGCATCAGTTTGAATTAAAGTATAAGTAATTCCATCAGAATCTGTTATTTTACGGTTTACTGCACTTATAACACCACAAGTTATACTACTTTGTAATCCTAATGGATTTCCAACAGCCATTGCAAATTCTCCAACTTTTATATTATCAGAATCAGCAAATTCTGCTTTTGGAAGACCAGTTTTATCTATTTTTAATACAGCTAAATCTGTTTGTTCATCTTTTCCTACAATTTGTGCATCATATTCAGTTTCGTCATTAAATAATGTAACTGTAACTTTAGTTGCTTCAGATAATTCATAATAAGAATCTTCTGATGAGCTAGATACTATATGATTGTTTGTTAAAATATATCCATCATCACTAATAATAATTCCTGAACCTGTAGCTGTTGCAGTTGCATTTTGACCTTGATTACCAAACATAGAAATCAATGAATTTACAGTATATTCTACTTTTATTCCAACAATTGATGGCAAGATTTTATTTGCAGCATAAACTGCTGTGTCAGAATAATTAGATAATGATGTTTGACTTACATATCCACTATTTGTTAAATTTTGTGAACTAGAACTACTATCAGTTCTTTCACCTAAAATACTATTTCTAATAGATGGGACTCCAAAACAAGTACCCACAACTACCACACATCCGAAGTACACCACTTACAAAAGGTACTAAAAATCCTTTACAAAATCCCAATCTTGCTTTAGGTGCTTTTTCTTTCTCATAAACAGTTTTATAAGAACTAGGATTTTGAACTGTTTTAAAATTTGAATTTTTTTCTTGTTTTACATTCTTTTTTTCTTCTTTATTTTCATCCATTTTATAAGACCTCCTAATTATCTTTTATTTATAATATCCTAATATGATGATATAATACAATAGGTTTGTGAATATTTTGTGAAAGAAATTAGAAAATTTTAAGGTATGTAGAATAAAAAATTAAAAAAAAGACTTGACAAAATAAAATAATTAAAGTATTATGCGTATAGAATACGCAAATATAATTTTTGAAAAGAGGTGAAAAAATGGATATAAATAATCCTTTGTATAGGAACCAGGGAATACATGTTGTTTGTGCATTATTTACTGTTAAAGATAGTGAAGTTAAAATTTTATTAGCAAAAAGAAGCAATAATCCGTATCCGGATAAATGGATGTTACCTAGTGGAGCAGTATATAATAATGAAGATTGTGAAACGGCAATGAAAAGAGAGATGTTAGAAAAAACAGGGATAACTAATTGTTATGTTGAACAATTTCATGTATTTAGTAATCCAAAAAGATCTCCTGTAATGAGAATGATTGCGGTAGGATACATTGGAATTATAAATAGTGAGAATTTAAGAATAAAGAAAAAAACAGAAAAAACGCAAGATGTTGAATGGTTTAAATTATCAGAAGTCCCAGAAGATCTGGCATATGATCATCGTGAAATATTTTTATATGCATTAAAAACATTAAAGGTAAAAATAATTAGAACAAATATTGTTAAGGATTTATTGCCACAATATTTCACATTACCAGAATTGCAAAAGGTTTATGAAGTAATATTAAATAAGAAATTTGATAGAAGGAATTTTAGAAAGAAATTTCTACAATTAGATTTAATAGAAAATACAGGTATGCAAGAAGAAAATAAAGGACATAAACCAGCTAATTTATATAAATTTAAACAAAGAGAGGATTATGATGTTGATATTTTTTAGAGTGATTTAAAAATCACTTTAAATTTTACTTATATTTGCGTAAAAAACACACAAACAAAAAGGAGGTATAAATTTGGATATTGCAATAGTTGGATTAGGACATGCTTTTGAAAAGCAGATTAATGCAATAAGAAGTTTTGAAAATATAGAAAATATTGAGTTATGTGATAAAGATGAACAAAAGATAAAAAAATATAAAGCAAAAAGTTCATATATGAGTTTAAGTAAAAAAAATGTATTAATAGCAACTTCTCCAATTTATCATTTAGAGATAGCTAAGAATTTAATAAAAGATAAAAAGAAAATTATATTGGAAAAGCCAGTTGTAATTTCAAGAAATGAATTAGGTGAATTAAAAAAAATTATAAATAAGGATAATTATTATAATTCTTTACATTTTTCTTTTGGCTTAGAAATTAATTATTTTATGAAAAAGATAAACAAAAAGCCAATAAAAATCTATTCATATATAAGTGATAATTATGTTTATAAAAATAGAATAAGGAAAAATAAATTGGGATTATGTGGTTCATATTTAGATGAAGTAATAAATCCATTATCAGCAATATCAAGAATATTTGGATATAATATATTTTTTAAAGATGTTTTAAAGAAATATTACAAAGATAATGAATATGATTATTATTCGAAATCACAATTTAATATAGAAGAAATACCTGTTACTATCGAAGTATTATGGAATGATAAGCCTAGTAAAAAGTATATAGATTTATATTATGAAAATTACATAATAAGGTTAGATAGTATGAAACAAGAAGTTATAAATTTAACAGAAGGAAAAGTTTTATTTAAAGGCTCTGGAGATAGAATGACTAATCATTATATAGGTGTTTTTAATGATTATATAAAAAATAAAAGTAATATAGAACAATCAATTAAATTGCATGAAGAATTATTAAAAGGAGTTTGAGATGAAAAAGATAATTTTTTTAGGTGGAGTACCAGGAGTAGGAAAAACAACGATAGCATATAGCTTAGCTTTAAAGCTAAAAATAGATAAAGTTATAAGTATTGATAGTGTAAAGCAAATATTAATGAATTTTATTAGCAAGGAAAAAGAACCATATTTATATACAACAACTCATGAAAGTTATTTATTAGAAAATAAAAGCATCATAGAAGGATATTTAAAACATAGTAAAATTATAAATTCATATGTATGTAAAATAATAGAGAAATTTAAAGACAATATTTTAATAATAGAAGGTGCTACAGTAAATACAGAAATGATAGATTTATTTGATAATACAAAATATAAAGTTCTATATATTAATCTTTATACAAATGAAAATGAATTACAAAAAAGATATAAAGAAAAATCTAAAATTAGAAAAGGAAAATGGGTAAATAATTTAGAAATAATAAAAAAAATAGACATTTATTTAAGAAAAAATGGCAAAATAAATATAGAGAATAGTAAATTAAATTTAACTATAGAAAGGATAGAAAAATATGTTAAAGAAATTTTATATTTATAATAGAAATACTTGTACAAGAGTAAAATTATATGGAATAGATGTAGAGAATTTATTTTTAGAAAATGGTTATAAAAAAACTAAAAAAGTAGAAAATAGTGATTTAGTAATAATTAATACATGTAGTTTTCTAAAATCAAAAGAAAAATATTTTTTAGATTTAATAAATAAAATAAACGAGAAATTAAAAGATAATCAACAATTAGTTATAATAGGGTGTCTTCCAAGTATAAATAAAGAAAATTTAATGGAAATTAATAATAAAATGATTTTGTTTGGTAGAGATTTAAATAAAATAAAAGAATATTTTAATTTCAAAAATACAATAAAAACAAAAGCGACTCAAGTAAAAGACAAATTAAGTTTTTGTAAAAATTTAGAATATTTATTTAATAAAATCTTTTTAAGAAGTAAGCATATTGAATATAGACTAAAAAGAAATAAAGTTTGTTATTTACAAATATCAAGTGGATGTCAAGGAAGATGTACATATTGTTCAGAGAGATTTACTACAAAATTAAAAAGTAGGCCAATAAATGAAATTTTAGAGGCCATAGAAGATGGAATTTCAAGAAATTATAAATTATTTGGACTGAATTCGGATGATGCATCAGCTTATGGAAAAGACATTAATAGTTCTTTAGAAGAATTATTAAAAGAAATTGTTAAAATAAAAGATAAAATATATTTTTCTATTCCAGAATTTAATCCAAACGGATTAAGCAAAGAAGTCTTAAATTATTTAAAAGATGAAAAATTTTTGTATATAACAGTACCTATTCAAAGCGGGTCACAAAGAATTCTTGATTTAATGCAAAGACCATATAAGATAAATGAAGTAATAGAAAAAGTAAAACATATAAAAGAAAATAATAAAAATTTAAAAATAAATACACATATTATTGTTGGATTTCCAGGAGAGACAAATGAAGATTTTGAAAGAACAAAAAAAGTTATAAAAACTGGATTATTTGATAGAGTAAAAGTATTTATGTATAATGAAAGACCAAATACAAAAGCTAAAGATTATCCAAATAAAGTACCAGAAGAAATAAAGTTAGAAAGAAGAAATGAATTATTAAAAATTATGAAAATACAAAACATAAAAAATTTTTCATTAACAAATTTAATTTTAAATAAGGAGCAATTAAAATGATTGAATTGTTAGATTATATTTTAGATTATGATGATAATTTTTGGATTATGAATGAATTAATTGGAAATAAACCAAAAGGTTTTATTGTTTATAAGGTTGATAAAAATGGAAATAGATTTAATAATATTACTAAAAAAAGATATATAAAATTACAAAATAATGGTGAAGTAGAATTACCACAAAAATATAAAATGATTTTTAAACCACAAGAATTTTATAAAAACAATAAAAAAAATCTTAAAGGTATTTGGAAAAAATATGTTGATGTTTTAAATGAAATAGGAATAAAAGATGAAGATATTGGAATATTTGGTTCTTATTTAATAGGTTTTGATATTATAAAAGATGTAGATTTTATTATATATGGTTTAGATAATTTAAATAGGTATAGAGCTAATAATTATTATATAAAAGAAAAAACAAATACAGGTTTTATTACTAAAAAGCATGTAGAACATCAATATGGAAGGTATAAAGATAAATATCCTAAAGAATGTGATTTAAAAAAAATAATAAAACGTAATTGGAGCGGAATACAGGTAAAAGAAGGAGTGCTTTCTACACCTAGGTTTATTGATAAAAATTTTACAAATATACCAGAGAAAGAGGGAGAAGATAAATTAATAAAAGTAAAAGTAATTGATGGAACAAAATCAGACTTATTACCGAGAGTTGCAGATGTTTTATATAATGGAATAATTTATAAAATAATAACACAGATGTGGAAATTCCAAAGTTTTGCAAGAGATGGTGATGAAATGTGGATATATGGGAATGTAAATGAAGATAAAAAAATTATTATTTTAGATGAATATAAATATTACATAAAATTTGTATAATAAAAATATTTTTTCTATTGAAAAACAAGCTTTAAAAATATATAATATATAAAAAATACAAGTAAAGGGTGAAAGAAATGCAAAAGAAATTAAAAGAAAATAGAGGAGTAACTTTATTAGCATTAGTAATTACAATTGTTGTAATGATAATAATTGCAGGAATTGCAGTATATACAGGAACAGATACTATAAAAAAGGCAAAATTAGAAGAATTAAAAACAAATATGTTATTAATAGAAGCAAAAGCAAAAGGATTAGTAGAAGAAGTAAATTTTAAAATAGGATTAACAAAACCAGAAGATGAAGGATATCAAACAAAAAAAGATTCAGCAGAACAAGAAGTATATGTAAATGGAGCAAAACTTAAAAAAGCAACTAATATATCTGCACCAAGTAGCATACCAGTATCAGAATGTTATGAAGTAACCCAAGACGCAATGAATGCATGGGGATTAGATGGATTAGAATTAGAAGAAGGAGAATATTATTTAATAAAATTTGATGATACAAATGCAACTGTAGAAGTATATAATACTTTAGGATATGATGGAAAATACTCATTAACAGAAATAGATAGTATAGAAGAATAGAAGGAATAAAGATGAAAGAAAAAGAAATAGAAAGATTAACAAAATTAAAAGAAATAGAAAAAGATTTGTATAATAAAGGATTTGAAAATATATGTGGAATAGATGAAGCAGGAAGAGGACCTCTAGCAGGTCCTGTTGTTGTAGCTGGGGTTATTATGCCTAAAGATTCAATGATAGAGTTTGTAAATGATTCGAAAAAAGTAACAGAAAAAAGAAGAGAAATGTTATATGATAAAATAAGAGAAGAGGCAATTAGTTATTCAATTGCAGTAATAGACCAAAATGTGATAGATGATATAAATATACTAAATGCAACAAAACAAGGGGTAACAGAAGTTGTTGATGGGTTAGATGTAAAACCAGATTTAATAATAGTAGATGCCCTAGAACATATAAACACAAGAGGAATCCCATATGAACCTATAATAAAAGGAGATGCAAAATGTTATAATATAGCTGCAGCTTCAATCTTAGCAAAAGTTACAAGGGATAGAATAATGAGGCAATGGGATGAAATATATCCTCAGTACCGGTTTTATATCAAATAAAGGATATGGAACAGCTGTACATATCGCAGCAATAAAAAAATATGGACTTTGTCCAATACATAGAAGAACATTTACAACGCATTTCATATAAGGAGTAATTAAATATGGCAAGAGAATCAAATAATTATGAATTACAAACAATTTTAAAAATATTAAAAGAAAATGGAATAGATATAAATAGAATTCCGGTTAGAAATGGAAAAGATAATGAGTATATCAAATTAAAAGATATAACTCAGACAGGAATAGATATTCTTGAGATAATAGATAAAAATAATTTAAATCCTAATTATGAAATTGGACAAGAAATGGTTCTATTTGGAATGCATAATTATCAAAACGAAGATGAAAATTCTAATGGTAAATTTTCTAAAGATGAACATGTTAGGATAAAGCCAATAAAAATAGTAACAACAAATAAAAAAAGTGATGCTGAAAAGGAAAGTGGCACAAATAAAGAATTAAGAGAAAATGTAGATCTTATAAAAGAGTATGAAAAATTATTTGCTCAAAATAGGGATTTAGAAGAAAGAGTTGCAAGATTAGAACAAATAATTTTAAAACTAGTAAAAAATAATGGAAAAGAAGTAAGTGATATATCTGATGTAAAAAGTGAAGATAAAGAAGAACAAAAAAATCCTATAGAAAAAATAGTAAAGCCAGAAACAAAAGCATGTAAATTTATAAGAGTTTTAAATATATTAAGAGAAAAAGGAATAAATGATTATACAATATATAAACCAGACCCTGCTGATAAAAGAAAGAGAAAATATGTATATTTAAGTGATATAATAGAAAAAGCAGTAAGTGATGGAATAATAAGAAGAGAAGATAAGAATAATTTCTATGACGAAAATGATTTGCAAAAAAGATATCTTTACGGAGAAATATTAGATGAAATAAGACAAAGAAAATTGGAAATGACACCTGAACAAGAAAATTTCTTAGAAGAATTAGGAATTTTTAAATTGAAACCAAATAAAATAAGAAAAAACAAAACTAAAAAAAGACAAGAAGGAATAAAAAAAGAAGAGAATACAGAAGAGATTAAAGAAGAAATAAAACCCAATGACTTGTATGAAGGAGAAGCAGGAGAATTTATAAAAATACTTACAAAATTATCAGAAAGTGGAGTGCAGACTATATATAGATATAAAGCAGGAAAGCAAAATAGGAAAAATCATATATATGCATCATTGGAAGATACTATGTTAAGAAGTGCTTCGGAGTTAGATACGTATAATTTCTTTAAAGAAACTGGATTTAATAAAAATTATCCATTAGGAAAGACTATTGATAGAATAATGAAAGGAGAAATAGAGCTTTCTGAGAGGCAAAGAAAATTTTTACAAGAAAAAGAAATTACATTTACAGTAAATAATAAAAATAGTACAGGTAAAAATAGTGTTTCAGAAGAGGAAAGAATAATAGATAAAACTAAAAAAGAAGAAGAAACATTAAAAGAATGCATAAGAAGAGCTAAATTTACAGGAAAAAACATTAGACAGATTGTGAAAGTAAAAAGAGGAGAAAAAGTTTTATTTGTAGCACAAATTGGAGAAAGAAAAAATACAGAAGTAATATATTTTTCAACTGAAGGAGATTTAGGAAAAAGAGAAATATATGATTTGTTAAATAATGCAACTTCAAGAAGTAGAATTACAAATGAAAGGATAAAACAAGTAGAAATGGAGCTAACAAAAGATGAACAATTAATAGCGAAGGAAGGAGAAAGATAAAAAATATATGACTATTTTAGATATAATTGCTAAAAAGAGGGATGGAAAAAGTTTAACAAAAGAAGAGATAGAATTTTTTGTAGATGGATATACTAAAGGTGAAATTACAGATTACCAAGCAGCAGCATTAATTATGGCAATATATATAAAAGGAATGACAGATGAAGAAACAACTAATTTAACATTGGCAATGGCTAATTCTGGGGAAGTATTAGATTTGAAAGAATTAAATAAAGTAATAGTAGATAAACATTCAACAGGAGGAGTTGGAGATAAAGTATCTTTAATATTACTTCCACTAGTTGCATCTTGTGGAGTAACTGTTGCAAAAATGTCAGGAAGAGGATTAGGCTTTACTGGAGGAACTGTAGATAAATTGGAGTCAATTCCTGGATATAAAACTGATTTAGATGTAAAAGAATTTATTAATAATGTAAAAAATATAGGAATAAGTATGATTTCTCAAAGTTTAAATTTAGCACCAGCAGATAAAAAAATATATGCATTAAGAGATTCTATTTCTTGCGTAGAAAGTATACCACTAATTGCATCTAGTATAATGAGTAAAAAAATTGCAAGTGGAGCAGATAAAATTGTAATAGATGTAACAGTTGGAAAAGGTGCTTTTATGAAAGATGAAAAATCAGCTAAGATGCTAGCAGATGAGATGATAAAAATAGGAAATTTAGCAGGTAAGGAAACGGTATGTATATTAACAAATATGGATGAACCTTTAGGATATAGTGTAGGTAATTTGTTAGAGGTAAAAGAAGCGGTAAAAGCACTTCAAGGGCATATTGCTGAGGATGTAAAAGATGTAGTATTAGAATTAGGTGCATATATGTTGATGTTTGCAGGAATAACAAAAAATGTAGAAGAAGCAAAAGATATTTTGGAAATGAATTTAGAAAATGGAAAAGGATATAAAAAATTTATAGAATTAGTAAAAGCTCAAGGCGGAGATGTTAGTTATATATCAGATTTAGAAAATTTTGAGACTTCAAAATATATAGAACCTATTTATAGTGAAGAAGAGGGATATGTTTATGAAATAGATGCTAAAAAAATAGGTGATTTAGTGTGTGAACTAGGAGCAGGAAGAATAAAAAAGGAAGACAAAATAGATAAAACAGTAGGAATTGTTTTTGAAAAAAAGGTTGGAGATTATGTGGATAAAAATGAAGTTTTAGGATATTTACATGTAAATAAATCAGAACAACTAGAAACTGCAAAAGAAAAATTAAAAGAAATTTTAAAAATAAAGAAGGAAAAACCAGAAATTAAGAAAACAATAATAAAAGTAATAACTAATTAGGAATACTAGGAAAATAATTATAAGTAATTGAAAAAATTAAATATTATGGTATAATATTATAAGAAAAGTACGAAAGGATGAGTTTTAAATGAAGAAAAAAGATGTGAGTCCAGAAAAAAGAAGATATGATAAAGGACAAATATTTATAAAAATAACAGCCGGTATTCTTGCTTTATTAATGGTTGCAGGAGTTGCAGCAACACTTTTATTTGTATTAATCTAATGAAAAAAGTAGGAGAAATATATGATAATAGATTTAGGAATGAATTGGGAAAACTTTTATAGAGATAATATAGTAGCATATATAAAGTCTTTGCAAGCAAATCCTTTTGAGTTGGTAACTTTAATTTTGGATTTAGCAATTGTTATATTTTTATTATATTGCTTTTTAAAAATTGTTAGAGGTTCTAGGGCATGGCAATTAATAAAAGGAATAGCCTTATTAATTGTTGCAACATGGGTTAGTGGGCTTTTAAATTTGAAGATATTAAACTGGATTTTAACAGGAATTATGAACTTAGGAGTTATTGCAATTATTGTAATATTCCAGCCAGAATTAAGACGTGCATTAGAACAACTTGGAACAAATAAATTAACTAAGTTTTTTGGTATTGATAAAGATTTAGCAACAAGGACTAAAGAAGATGTTTATAAAGTAGTAATTGCAGCAACAGAGCTTGCAAAAACAAAAATTGGAGCTCTAATAGTAATCGAAAGAGATATAAAAATACAAGATATAGTAGCAACAGGAATACCAATGAATGCTGATGTTTCACCTCAATTACTTGTTAATATATTTCAACCTAAAACTCCTCTACATGATGGAGCAGTTGTAATATCAGGAAATAAAATAGCAGCAGCTGCATGTGTTTTACCGCTTGCCGATGATAAAGACATTGCAAAAGAATTAGGAACAAGACATAGAGCAGCAATAGGAATTTCAAAAGAATCTGACAGTATAGTTGTAGTAGTTTCAGAAGAGACTGGAAAGATATCAGTTGCAAAAGATGGAACACTAATTGCAGATGTAAGAGAAGATGTATTGAAGAAAATATTAATTAGTAATATTGTAACTAAACGTTTTGCTGTAGAAAAGAAAGAAAGAAAAAATAAAATAAAACAAATAAAAGAAAAGATAAAAAAAGATAAAAAAGAAGAAAAAAGAGAAAATAAAGAAAATAAAAAAGAAGATAAAGAAGAATAAAGGTCGCTTTCTTAAGCGGCTTTTCTATTATAAAGAAGAGGAGTAAAAATGAGAAATATTAAACTAACAATAGAATATGATGGAAGTGAATTCAATCGGTTGGCAAAAACAACCAGACAGATTAAATATACAAGGAACAATAGAAAAAGCAATAGAAAAAATAACAGGTGAAGAAGTAAATTTGGTAGCATCTGGTAGAACAGATAGAGGAGTACATGCAATTGCTCAAGTTGCTAATTTTAAAACTAATTCTAATCTTCCAGTAGATAAATTTCCTATTGCAATAAATAGTAATCTAAAACATTCTATAAAAATTCAGAATGCAGAAGAAGTAGATGAAAGTTTTAATAGTAGATTAAGTTGTAAACAAAAAACTTATAGATATATTATTAATAATTCAAAATATGGAACAGCAATTTATCGTAGATTAGAAACCCAAATCCCAATGAAATTAAATATAGAAAAGATGAAACAAGCAGTTAAATATTTTGAAGGAGAACATGACTTTAAAGCTTTTAAAGCAAGTGGAACTAGTAGTAAAAGTAGTGTAAGAACAATTTATAAAGCAGAAGTAATTAAAATGCCAAATGATAGAATTTATATAGAATTAACTGGAAGCGGATTTTTATACAATATGGTTAGAATAATTAGTGGAACATTAGTTGATGTTGGTTTAGGAAAAATAGAACCAGAGGATATTAAAGATATTATTGAATCAAAAGATAGACAAAAAGCAGGGAAGACTTTACCACCACAAGGATTATATTTATTGAAGGTAGAATATAAATAAAGATATTTTGTTAACCAAAAAAATAAATTTGCATAAAATATAGTAAAACATAAAGGAGAGAAAGAATATGAATGTTTTACTAATATTTTTTGCATTACCCATTGCAACTATTATAATTTCAATAGCATTACAAAAAATTTTAAAATGTCCTCCGTTAGTTGCTGCAATTATATTTTCAATATTTCTAATTGTAACATTTATTATTAATAATATTAATTTTTTAATAGCAACAATTATTTATACAATAATTAGTTTTATAACAGCTGTGATTGTTTGCTTTATATGTAAAATCTTAAGAAGAATAAGGGAAAATAATTACAATTGTGGCTGTGATTGTAATTGTGGTTGCAATAATAATTCTAATAATAACGAGTTACTTACTATAAATAGTAGATGTGGAAATCTTGAAAATGGTAATTTACTTACAATATCTAGTAATGGATGTAATGGGACTAATAATGATTTGTTAACTATTAGTTCAAATAATGGAAATGGTAATTGTAATTGTAGTTGTTCAGATAATAATGACTGCAATAATGATAATAATAATTGTAGCAATGTTTCAACTACAAATGGTGTAACTGCAAGAATTAATGTAATACCAAATAGTAATGATAATGGAAGAACAGGTTGTATATGCGGAAGATATGGAAGAAGATGTTAGAAGAAAATAATAGTTCTACAAGTTAATTTGAAACTAAAGTATTTATAAGACATTACAAAAGTAGTGTCTTTTATTATTTGAGTATTATTAATAAATGTGCTATAATATATACTGTTGCAAATATATATTAGGCAATTAAAAAAGGAGAATATTTTTTTCTTTTGTCATATATAATATAAAATAATGTTATCAAATTTAGAAAGGATAATAATGGTTATTGATATATTAATATGTGGTATGAAGTCTAATGGAAACCCTATTGTTTCTTTTAGTGATGATTACTGCTTACATGAATATTCTTGGTTTGAGATTGAACTTTCTTGTAGAGAATATTTGATGCAAGAGATGAAAATCAAGAATTATGTACCGAGCAATCTCAATGAAAAGAGTAGGCTTTTATTAGATGGTTCATGCCATATTAAAGAATTATCTTATAATCTTATGAAGGAGTTTCTAAAATCAGAAACATGTTTTATTTTGTTCCCTGACTTTATGGATAAAAATAGCAATTTCAAGTTGATGCTTGAAAAGTTGAGCACTAATTTGGAGTGGGCGTATAAAATTACCCATAATGATGATGTCATCATTATGGACCGGCGCGAGAATCCAAGGGATGTGCTATTTACTAAGATTTAGTAGAAATACTACTAGTCAGAGCAAGAAAACCATTGCCTAAATAAAAGTGTTATATTATAGCGCTAAAGTGAGAAATGGATTTAATGCTATTTCTCACTTTAATATTAATATTTGCTTAATTAACATCTTAAATTAAGTAATTATAAATATTGTTTGCTTAAACTTTACTTTTTAAATGTTCCATGTTATTATAAAAAATAATTAGGAGGAAAAGATGATAGAGATTATAGAAGAAACTTTAATTGATAGTATAAAGTTATTACCATTTTTATTTATTACATATTTAATAATGGAATATATAGAACATAAAACAAGTGACAAATTAAAAAATACAATTAAAAAATCTGGAAAATATGGACCAGTAATAGGTGGTTTGCTAGGTACAATTCCACAATGTGGTTTTTCAGTTGCAGCGACAAATTTATATGCAACAAGAATAATAACACTAGGTACTTTGATTTCAGTGTATCTTGCAACTTCGGATGAAATGATTCCGATATTATTATCAGAAGGAGCACCGATTACAACCATATTATCAATATTAGGAATTAAATTAGTAATTGCAATAATTGCAGGATTTATAATTGATTTTATTATAAGAAGAAAGAATAAAGAAAACGATGAAGAAGAAAGAATAATAGACTTATGTGAAAAAGAACATTGTCATTGTGAACATGGTATTTTTAAATCAGCTTTAAAACATACATTGAATATATTTGTATTTATAATAATTATAACATTTATAATAAATATACTTATTCATTTTATAGGGGAAGATAATATTGCAAATTTTGTTAGGATAAATCCAATACTTGGTCCTGTACTTGCAGGCATAATTGGATTAATACCGAATTGTGCATCATCTGTTATATTAACTCAGTTATATGTAGAAAATGTCATACCAGTAGCTACTATGATTTCAGGATTGTTAGCTGGAACTGGAATAGGACTTGCGGTTTTATTTAAAATGAATAAGGGGATTAAAGAAAATCTTAAAATTACAGTTTTAATGTATTTAATAGGAGTAATATCAGGAATCATATTACAGTTGATAGGAATACAATTTTAAAAGGAATAGATATATAAAACTATTCCTTTTTCTTTTTCCTTAAATTAACAACTATTGCATCTTGATTATCAAAGATGTATTTTGAATCTGTAGTATCTGTTTGAATTGGATTTATTTCATCACTATTATCATCTCTAAAATCAATATGCTTTGGGTTGAATTTCTTTCTAATATCACTTGTATCATCTTCTGATGCTGTTGTAACTCCATCTGAATATTTACCAAAGTCAAATGTTTTAATTTTATGTGGTTCTTTATATTTGGATTCTAAGAAGCCTAATTTACCAGGTCCAACATTTGGTTTACCACTAGAATCTCTTACCTTAAATGCACAATCTTTTGCACCTAAAGTTTGTAATTTACCAGGTTTAAAGTATTCAACGAATGCCCATTTTACACCACTATATTTAGGGTCATATTGCATAGTTTTTAAATCTAAATTATTACCATATGTCCATTCTCTGTGTGTTCCAAATTCTTTTGACCACCATTCAAGTTCATCATATGCTGCATTTCCTGTAAATATTTTATTTGCACAGTTAGATAAAATTGTATTTCTATAGTTTACAGATAATTCAGGAGTTTCTAATTGTTGTAAGTTTTGAGTTGAAATAGTAGTACCAACTTTATATTTTCTATACATTGTAAACATTGCTTCAGTATCTTTACAAATAAAGTCTGCAAATTCATCAATATAAACAAAGTATGGTACTCTTGAATTTTCTGTACCAGGTCTTCTTAAAACAGAATCTTGCATTGCAATTAAGAAGAATAAACCGAATGCTTTATGTCCAGCAGCTCCTAAATCACCACGTCTTGTACAGATAAATGTTACTTGTGACTTAGCAAGCATTTCATCAAAATTAACATTTTCATATCTATTACATAAAATAGGTTTTATTCCAGGAATACGTAATAAATTATCTAGTTGACTAACTATGGTGTAGATATATTTTTCCATACTTTTTCTTCCTGGACCATCATTATAAAAGTTTTTCTTAAAGTATGTTAATAGTACTTGGTATTTTTCTTGAGCTTGTTCATCATTTTGAATTTTACGCTCTAAAATCATGCACATTTTTTCTATTAAGTCAAAATTTGTAAACATTTTTAACATATCATCCATGTTTGGAAGTTTTCCTTCATTTAAATCAGGATAAACTTCTTTTAAAAGTATTGTTACATTTTCAAGTGCTTGCATAACGAAATCTTCTTTATATGCTTCTTTGGCATCATTGTGAGCTGTATTATACATAGCTTTTAAAACAGCTGATATTGTTGATGCTATTTTTGAAGAATCATTATAAATAAAAGGATTTAATCCCATTGAGTTAGGATTTTCTGGGTCTATTAAGTTATATGAAATTCCAAAGTTTTTACAAACATTAATCATATGAGATATAACTTCATAATCAGGAGCCATTAAAGTAAGACCAATGTTTTTATATGTAATATCACTACCTAAGCTAGAAAGTATCATTTTTTTCATATAAGCTTTATATAAAGATTCTTTTCCCTCTTGAGGAATAAGCATATTTAAATTAAAGTGTTTGTTTAAATATTCATTATCATATGGGGCATCTAAAACGGCCAAATTAGTTTTTAATGCCGTGTAACCCATTTCTTTTGAGACTTCTTGGAAGAAGTATTTTCTCTCTAAATCTCTTGCAAATAATGGTTCATATACTAAACTTGTTTTTCCAGAACCAGAACCACCACAAACAAATAATGATTGATATCTAGATTCTTCAGGTATTGTAACAGACTTTCCTGTTTCGCTATTATAACATAGATAAATTTCACAAGTATATGGTCCATGGTCTTTTTTCTTATCAGCTAAACTAATTCCACCATAATCCCAGATAGAACGAGTTTCATCTTTGTTATCATGAACACCGAAGTATAATCTCTTAAATAGTGGATAAATAGTTACAAGTGGTAGATATAAAGAAATACTTACCATTGCTGGAGTTATTAATTCTGAAAAGTTTGTAACTAAATCTACATATCCAGGAACTGATAACAATAGTAACCAGGCTCCCATATTAAGCCATTGTGTATACATTGATACAGCTATAATATATAGACCAATTACATATACATAAAACAATGTAACTTTTTTTGCTTTTGATGTTGCAAATTTTGATGCTCCAGAGAATAGGAACGCAAAAATAGGACAAGCTAAAGCAAAAGTATATTCTATTGGTCCCCAATAAGCATATGAAACTCCTGTAAATATCATAAGTAGCATTTCAACTAATCTATCAACAGCTAAATAGACACTCACCAATGTTAGTATATATGTTGCAAAAGTGTTTCTATCAGTTTTTAATACTTTTAAAAATTTATCTATATATTTCATACAAAAAATCCTTTCATTAATTTAAAATCATACATATATATTATCCTATAAATTTTGGAAAAAAACAAGTATTTTGGAGAAAATAATATAGTTTTTGAATAAAAAATCTTCTATAGAATATAATAGAAATAAAATAAATGGAAAGAAAGGAAAATTTTATGCAAGAACAATATCAAAGAGAGAAAAAGATAATTGAAAAAAATGAAATTGAAAAAGAAATGGAATTGATAAGAACAATTATAAAAACTAGAGAAGAATTAATATTAGATAATAAAAATTTTGAATTTGCAAAAGAAGGGTTAGTTGATTATTACGTTTATCAGATAAAAGCCAATCAGGCAAAATTAGATTATTTAACTAAAATTGCAAAAGAAAAGGGGATAGAAGTGGATATGATAAGTAATAAACAATATAAATTTTTAATGGAAGCAGAAGAAGCAGTTTAAGTAATATTTGTCCATTTTTCAACATAGAAATGATAATAAGCTAAAATTATTATTTTGGAGTTGATAAAATGGATATTAATATTATTACTTATTTAGCATGTATTTGTTTTATTTTTATATTTGGTAGAATTTTTATTGTTCCAATTAAAAAAATTTTAAAGTTAGTTTTAAATTCTATATTAGGTGGAGTTGTTATTTATTTAATTAATTTAATAGGAGCAAATTTTGGATTTCATATAGGGCTTAATTTCCTGACGAGTATTCTAATTCGGACTTCTTGGGCTTCCAGGAGTTGTATTACTTATTATAATAAAATTATTAATTGGATAAAATAAAAAAACTTGTAAATGAATTATTGCATTTACAAGTTTTTTGGTAGCAAAGATGCAATAATTCCTTTATATTTAAGTAAATGTCAACTTTTATTTAGTTAAATGTTGAACATTTAAGCACGGAAAAATTAAAACAAATAACTAACTATGATAATATGAAATTACACAAGAACAAATAATGCCAATATAAACTAAACAACACCTTTTAATAATTGGAAAGTATATAAAAAAACATATCAACTTACTTAAAAATGTGGACTAGATGAATCCGTAATTCGTAGTGCTTTAAATGGCAGAACACTATATCCAAGTACCTATACAATGTTTTTATGGCTTATGGCTTCGAAATGACTTTATCTGAATTTTATGATGATGATTTACATCAAAATTACTCTAATACACGCGAAAAACACCCAACATATGTCAGGTGTTCCTCGCGTTTCCTTACTGGGAAACAGAGTAAGATTCAGAAGGTTCTTCTACCGAAGTAGTGTCACTGTACGAGCCCTCGAGTAAGTCGATCTGTTCTTCCAACAGATTAATCTCTTGAGCTTGAGCGTCAATGTATTTGTTAAGTAGCTCAACTGTTTCATTGATCTCCTCCGAATACGAGTCGATAGCATTCCGCTGGGAAATGCAAATTGAAAGAGTTGAGCCAAACAAAATGGCAACTACGCCAATGACAATGAGGTAGATAATGTCTATCTTCCGGTAGTTCTTGCTCTCATTAGTCTTTTCCATTGTAGTTCCTTTCCTACTCTGTTCGGGATTTGCTCAAATTAAATTGCAAATCTCATTTTTCTTTCTACTAAGTTGTATAACAATTATATTATAACATAATTTACATAATTTGTCAAGTTTAGAAATTCTATTGTTAAAAGTTATGTTGAT
>CALXFJ010000030.1 GCA_944387565.1 uncultured Clostridia bacterium
AGTTGGTTTATTATGAGTAACAAACTAATTGGAAATGAAAGTAACATTGTTTTTTATACTGATGAAGAAGGAAATACAAAAATAGAAGTAGTATTACAAAATGAAGATGTATGGTTAAATGTAAATGCGATAGCAGAATTGTTTGATGTACAAAGACCAGCAATATATAAGCATATCTCTAATATTTTTACTGAAGAAGAATTAGATGAAAAATCAGTGTGTTCCATTTTGGAATATACTGCATCAGATAATAAAAATTATAAAACAAAATATTATAATTTAGATATGATTATATCAATTGGATATAGAGTAAATTCAAAAAAAGCAGTAAAATTTAGACAATGGGCAAACAAAATAATAAAAGAATATATGGTAAAAGGTTTTGCTTTGGATGATGATAGATTTTTAAAAGGTGGCAAAGTAAATAGACAATATTTTGATGAGTTATTAGAAAGAATTAAAGTAATTCGTACAAGCGAAAGAATGGCTTATCAAAAAATAACAGACTTATTTATAGCAACATCTATTGACTATGACAAAAAATCAGAAGAAGCTTATACATTTTTTAAAATTGTTCAAAATAAATTACATTATGCAATAACAGGTCATACTGCAGCAGAATTAATTTATAACAGAGTAAATGCAGAAAAAGAAAATATGGGACTAACGACTTGGAAAGAAGCTCCAGATGGAATGATATATAAATATGATGTTAGTATAGCCAAGAACTATTTAAATGAGGAAGAATTAAAAAAACTAAATAATTTAACAAATTTCTTTTTAGATTATGCAGAAGCAATGGCAGAAGAAAACCAAGTTATGACAATGAAAGACTGGATAAATGAAACGGACAATCTTCTAAAATTCAGGAAAAAAGAAATACTAAAGGATTCAGGAAAAATATCTCATAAGCAAGCTGTTGAAAAAGCAGAGAAAGAATATGAAAAATATAGAGTAAAACAAGATATGCAATATATTTCTAGTATGGATGAAATGTATCAAAGATATTTAAAAGAAAATAATAATAAATGAGTATAAAAGTTCACTAAGTGTATTTTAATTCACTTGGTGAACTTCTTATGTACTATTTCACAGTCAATAACTATAAATTTTTTAATTGACAATATCGTGGTACAGAAGGACTTGCACACTTAGAAATGGTAGGAACAATAGTACACCAATTAACTAAGAATACTACAATAGAACAAATTCAAGAGGCTGGTTTAGATGCTTATTATACAGACCATGGCGTAGATGTATATCCACAAGCAGCAGCAGGTTTCCCATTTACAGCATCAGTACTTGCATGTAAAGGAGACCAAATAGCAAATTTACAAGAAGATTTAGCAGCAGAACAAAAAGCAAGAGCAACTTATGAAAAGTTAATTGACCTTTGCAGGGATAATCCAGATGTATTAGACCCATTGAGATATCTAAGAGAAAGAGAAGTAGTACACTTCCAAAGATTTGGTGAAGCACTTCGTAAAGTACAAGATAAACTTACTGAAAAGAAATACTATATGAATGAAAAATGTAATTAAAAATAAAACTCCTGTGTTTTAATAATATGGGAGTTATTTGCTCTAAAAATACGATAAACCAATTGATAAACTAATAAGTTTTATGTTATAGTATTACTAGAAAAGGAGGGATAAAATGATTGATTTACATATACATAGCATTTATTCTGATGGAAGTAAAACGGTAGAAGAAATTTTAAAAAAATGTGAGGAAAAAAAGTTAGAATACATATCAATAACAGACCATAATACAGCTAAACAATATGAAGATAAATCATTAAAAAATAATAATATTTTTAAGGGTAAAGTTATAAAGGGAGTAGAATTAAATGCAGTATTTCAAGATAAAAATATTGAAGTATTAGGATATAATATAAATCCAGATATAATAAATAAGTGGTGCCAAAAGTATTATTCAGAAGAAGAATTAGAAAAGCAACAAGAAATATGTTATAAAAGATTGATAGACATATGTAATAAGCAAGGACTTATATATGATGAAAGCAAAATAATAAAACCTAAAGTAACTGGATATGTAGAAATTTCAATCTATAATGAATTAATGAAACACAAAGAGAACTATGAAATATTAGGTGAATTCACAAAATCTTTAGGAATATTTTTCAGAAAAGGTTTAGCAAATCCCAAAAGTATTTATTTTGTGAATCGTATAGAATTTAGGCCAAAATATAAAGAAGTGATAGATATTATTCATAAAGCAGGAGGAAAAGCATTTTTAGCACATCCTTTTGAATACAAATTTGAAGATACAATCGGCTTTATAGATGATTTACGAGAAGAAAAGGAATTAGACGGAATAGAATGTTTCCATCCATCTGCTAGCATAGAAAGAAGAAATTTATTAGTTGATTATGTAAAAAACAATAAATTATATATAAGTGGTGGTAGTGATTATCACGGAGATTCAAAACCAGATATAGATATAGGTATTGGAAGAGGAGATTTAAATATTTCAAAAAAAATATTGAAATGGTTGTAAAATAAGAATAACAAAGAAAAATTCATTAGTTAAAAATAAATGATATAACTAATGAATTTTTTAATATAAATCCAACAAAAAGGATAATAAATAAAAATACCTGAAAGAATAAATATAACATATTGAATATAATATATCATATTCAAAGAATAAGACAAAATAGCTAAAAAAATGCTAAAATCCAACTTTTTTCTAACAAATACGTTGACAAAAACTGGAATTTGTGTTAAATTAAAATCGTATCACAAAGTGTGATACATAAAAAAGAAAGGATGGTACTATCATGCCCTGGAAAGACAGCGATGATTTCCGTAGTGAATATCCTGGTGGATATTCTCAGGGCGGAGACGTCTATGACGGAAATGGCAATCAAGTGGGTTATGTCACTGGTGATGGTGATTACCGCATCAATGATGGTAGCTCAAATGACCGTCAGCTTTATCACAATAGCTGATAGAGTTTAAGCACCTAAAAGTCTTTTATAAGACTATCCTCGAGGCCTGGAATCATTTCTGGGCCTCGCTATTAAATATTTGAGGGGATTGATAATTTTGAAAACAATTATTAATTTAAGCAATAATTTTTACTTGAAAATGATTGATAATATAAATGATTTACCAGAAAAAATTATAAATATAGAAAAAATAACATTTAAGGATTTTAAAGGAGAGGGGAGAGTATTAAAAATTGATTTTAATGCTC
The DNA here is from genome assembly GCA_944387565.1 of uncultured Clostridia bacterium. GTDB lineage: Bacteria > Bacillota > Clostridia > TANB77 > CAG-508 > CAG-269. Next base: position 3,223 of record CALXFJ010000030.1, read on the forward strand.
TAGAAGAAAATAAATATAAAAAAATAATAAAAAGATTACTATTTATAAAAAATAAAGCTGTAAAGAAAAAAATAGAAATGGGAAAAAGAGATAAAGAAAAAAGATTACTAGGTTATGTGATTAATTATGATGAAAACAACAAAAAACATAAAGAATTTATATTAGGAATTAATGCAGTTTTATATAATAATAAATATGAAAGATACAATTATATATATGATACAGTATGTGATTATTTAGATGGTTTCTTTTATGGAAAAAATTTATGTGACTTTAAAGATAATAAATGTGGAGAAAAAAGAAATACTAGTTCAAATGTCGGATGTTGTCATCACTATAAAAATAAAATATTAGGACCATTGCTTTCAAATAATCTAATTCCTTGTGAATATTTAAAAGAAGACCATTCATGTGGAGCAAAGTGTATTAGTTGTAAATTATTTACATGTGATTATTTAGAAAAGAAAGGAATTAAATTTAGAATAAGAGATATTTTTTTATTAGATACATTTTTTAATCCATTACAAAAATATTTTATAAAAACAATGGTATTTAATCCTAAAAATAAAATAATAAATAGATTATTAAAATTATAAGGTATTAATGCAAGCCTTTAAATAATTTTTAAGAAATAAAAGTTTAAAATAGTTAATAGTTATAAATTATTAACTATTTTTTTCTAATTTGTTGAAGAAAGGAAAAGTTTATGTTATTATAGTGCCGTAAGAAAGGAAAAGGATGTAGAAATGGAAAAATTAAATTATAAAAGAACAATAATGATAGTGATGTTAATTATACTGTTATTAGTAATTATTACAGGAATTAGTTATTATAGAAGCGTAGAAATTGTAACAAATATTTCACTTTGCTTTATTATAGCATGCACAACAGGAGTAGTAATAGAAGCTATAAATGGAGCAAAACAAGAAGACTCAAAAAGAATAGAAGACTATAATAAAGAATTATTAGAAATGAAAAATAAAATTATAAGATTTAGAAAATCTATTAATGATTTATCAAGAAATCGTTATAGAAAGAACTTTTATCAGGAAGCGGAAAATATAATGACTAATATAAATAACTTAAATGAGCAAATAGAATATTTATATGAAAATGAAAAGAAAAAAAGCTTAATTAGAAAATTTTTAATAAATCAGGATATGAATTTAGAACAAATAATAAGTATTATGCAGGAAATAAGAGAAGATATCGTAAATGAATCAGATAGAAGAAGCATAATAAAAAAGATGTATCGTTATAATCATAAATTAGACAAACTACTTTATTCAATAAATAGAGAAATGGGAATTAAATAATGAAATTAGAGATTGAAAAAGAATTATTAAATATGCAAGATAAAAAATACAAAGAATTTCAAAAAGGTATATGTCCAGGAGCAGAAGAAATAATAGGAATAAGAATACCTATGCTTAGAAATTATGCAAAAGAATTATTAAAAAAGTATGATTTTAAACAACTAATGGAAAGTATTCCTAATAATTATTATGAAGAAATTATGCTTCAAGGAATGTTAATAGGACAAGCAAAGTTAGATTTTAATGAAATAATAAAATATATTAAAGATTTTATACCTAAAATTAATAATTGGGCTGTTTGTGATACGTTTTGCACAAGTCTTAAGATAACGAAAAAACATAAAGAAAAAATGTGGGATTTTATACAAAAGTATATAAAATCAGACAAAGAGTTTTATATTAGATTTGGAATAGTTCTTATACTTAATTATTACATAGATGAAGACTATTTATATAAAAATTTTAAAATCTTTGATAGTATAAAATCTGATAAATACTATGTTCAAATGGCAGTGGCTTGGGCAATATCTTTTTGTTTAATAAAGTTTTATGATAAAACTATAGAATATTTAAAAAATTCAAAAATAGATAAATTCACATATAATAAATCAATCCAAAAAGCAATTGAATCTTATAGAATAACAAAAGAACAAAAAGAATTTTTAAGAACATTAAAAAAATAATTAAAATTTTAATAAAAACATTTCGAAAAAATTTAAGATATGTTATAGTATAATTTGAGAAAAAATAATAAGGAGAAAAACATGAAAAAGGGAAAAAGAATTATGTCAAAAGAACCTAAGAAAGTAAGAAAGATGACAAGAGATGAAGTTGAAAGAAAAAAGAAAATAATTATAAGAACATTTATAACAATAGTTGCATTACTTGTAATATTTATTATTGCAATGATTTTAAATAATTTCATAATACTTGATAATAATAAAACTACTAATTTAGTAATTAATAATAGAAATGTAACTTCAAATTTGAAGAATGAAATATTAATAGAAGATGATATAATTTATTTATCAGAATCTGATATTGCAAATTTCTTTGATAAATATATTTATAAGGATGAAGAAACAAATAAAATAATTACTACTTATGATAAGAAAATTGCTGAAATTGGTTATGATGAAAATGTAATTAATATTAATGGTTCTGATAAAGGAATTTATGCACATGCAATTGAAAAAGATGGAGAAACATATTTACCTATATCAGAAATGACAGATGTTTATGATATAGAAATAGCAAATATTCCAGAAACAAAAGTTATTACTATGGATTCATTAGATAGACAGCAAAAAAGAGCAATTGTAAATAAAAATGTTTCTGTAAAATCTTCAACAAACTTTATTTCTAGAACAGTAGATAGAATAGAAAAAGGGGAAGCGGTTATAGTTGTTTCTTCTGAAAATGGGTATTCTAAAATAAGAACATCAAATGGTAAATTAGGTTATATAAAGTCAAATAGATTAGAAAATGAGTTTACTATAAGAGAAGACATGGAAGATGAAAAACAAATAGATGGAAAAGTTAATCTTACATGGGATTATTATTCAGAGTATGCATCAACACCTGATAGAAGTGGAACAACAATAGATGGAGTAAATGTTGTATCACCTGCATTTTTCTATTTAGATGAAGATGGCGACTTTAAAGAAAATATAGGAAGTAGTGGAGAAAATTATATACAATGGGCACATAATAATGGATACAAAGTATGGCCTATGGTATCAAATGCAGTTGCAGCAAATGAAAGTTTAGATATAACATCAAAAATCATGAATAGTTATACATCAAGAAAAGAATTAATAGATGATATTGTAAATGCATGTGTTAAATACGATTTAGATGGTATTAATATAGATTTTGAAAATATGAAATCAGATGATAAAGATATGTATTCAAGGTTTATTATAGAATTAACACCAAGACTAAAAGAAATAGGAATGGTAACTTCTGTAGATGTAACAGCACCAGATGGTAGCGATACATGGTCTTTATGTTTTGATAGACATGTTATTGGAGATGTGGCAGATTACATCATATTTATGGCATATGACCAAAATGGAATATCAAGTACAAAGCCAGGAACTAACGCAGGATATGATTGGATACAATTGAATTTAAAGAAATTTTTACAAACAGAAGAAATAGAGTCACAAAAATTAATTTTAGCAGTACCATTTTATACTAGATTATGGACAACTAATTCAAATGGAGAACTTATAGGAAAAACAACAGTTAGTATGAAAAATATTAATTCTGTAATACCAGAAGGAACTGAAATAAAATGGGATGATGAATTAAAACAAAACTATGCAGAATTTAGTGATGGAAGTAATACAAGACAAATCTGGATAGAAGATATAGATTCATTAAAAGCAAAGGTGTCTTTAATAAAAGAAAATAACCTAGGAGGAGTTGCTTCTTGGCAGAAAGATATGGAAACAGATGATGTTTGGGATATGTTTAAAACAGAATTGATGGAAAATCAATAAAAACTAATGAAAATAGCTTGACAATGAAAATTTTCAAATATATAATACAAAAAAAGGACTTTTGGAGGTATTTTGACAGATGCAGGAAAAGGATGTATTCTTTACTACTGATAAATATCATGATTTATCAGATGAACAAATTATAGAAAAAATCAAACAAGGTGATGAAGAAGCTTTAGTTTACATCTTAAATAAATATAAAGAACTTGTTAATATGAAAGTTAGTAAATATTTTATAGTAGGTGCTGAAAGGGATGATACTGTTCAAGAAGGAATGATAGGATTATTTAAGGCAATAAAAAGCTTTGACCCTGATAAACAGAATTCATTTAAATCTTTTGCAAATATTTGTATAGAAAGACAATTAATAACAGCAATAAAAAGTTCTAATAGACAAAAGCATATGCCACTTAATTCTTATTTATCATTAAATACAGCAGCATATGATAATGAAGAAGATAGTGTGGAATTAATAGAAACTTTTAATAATAAAACAGTAGAAGATCCATTAGAAACAATAATGAAACAGGAATATTTAAACGAAGTAGAAGACGCTGTAAATAAAAACCTAAGCAAATTTGAAAAACAAGTTTTAGATAGATTTTTAAGAGGAGAAAGTTATGTTAAAATTGCTAAAAATTTGGATTCTCCAGTAAAATCAGTAGATAATGCTATTCAAAGAATCCGAAAAAAGGCAATAAAGAACATTAATGAGAAGAACCATTCTAAGTAAAAAGAGTGGTTCTTATTGTGAAAAAGGGAGGCTTGAAAATGTCAAATATTCAAAATATGGTAAAAATTAAAGTTATAGGAGTAGGTGGAGGAGGAAACAATGCCGTTTTACATATAATTGAGGAGAATGTACAAAACATACAAACATATTTATTAAATACAGAACTTGGAGCACTAAAAGTAACTAGAAACAGAAATATAATACAAATAGGAAAAGAAACCACAAAAGGTTTAGGTGCAGGTTCTGATGAATCTGTTGGAGAAAAGGCAGCTATAGAAAGTAAAGAAGAAATAAAAAACATACTTCAAGATACAGATATGCTATTTGTAATTGCTGGAATGGGTGGAGGAACAGGAACTGGTGCAGCACCTGTAATAGCTGAAATTGCAAAAGAAATGAATATTTTAACTATAGGAATTGTGACTAAACCATTTATGTTTGAAGGGAAAAGAAGAGAACTAAGAGCAGAATTAGGAATAAGAAAACTAGCAGAAAATGTAAATGCTTTAATAGTAATATTAAATGATAATTTGCTAAAAATTGCAGATAATAAAACACCTTTAAAAGAAGCTTTTAAATTAGCAGATGATGTTGTAAAACAAGGTGTTCAAAGTATAACAGATTTAATTACAACAATTGGAGAAATAAATATAGATTTTGCAGATATAAAAACTATTTTTAATTACAAAGGTAAAGCTTATATGGGAATAGGAAAGGCTAGTGGAACTGCTAGAGTAGAAGAAGCTGTAAAACAAGCAATAAACAATCCTTTAACAGAATATAAAATAGATAATGCTAAAGGAGTAATATTTAATGTGACTGGTGGAGAAAACTTAGGGTTAACTGAAATTGATAGTGCAGTAACATTAATTAATGATAGAGTAAATCCAGATGCTAATATTATATTTGGAACTGTAATTGATAAAAATCTAAAAGATGAAGTAAGTGTAACTGTAATAGCTACAGGAGTTGAAGAATAAAATAAAAAAATTAAATGGGGCTCCCAACGGGAATTGAACCCGTGACCTCTACCTTACCAAGGTAGCACTCTACCTACTGAGCTATAGGAGCATCAAAAAGAATTATACAATAACAAATAAAAAAAGTAAATAATTTCTATTGACTTTTTTATAAAAAAAGCGTAAACTATTAACATGAGTAAAAACAAGTAAGAGACGAGTAAAATAATAATTACTTTAAAGAGAGAATTGGTTATAAGCTGAGAGCCAGTTTAAAGGAAAATATTTGAAAACTAACTCTTCAATGTTTCTAGTGAATAAGCTAGACGTTTGAGATACGTTATAATCTTAAAAATTAAGTAAAAAATAGGATGGAACCGTGTTTATAATAGCACTCCTATGGATAATAAGTCCATGGGAGTTTTTTGATGGGTAAAAAAACTCCCCAAATGGACAAAAGGAGGTTTTATTATGATTAAAGTTACTTTAAAAGACGGCTCTATTATAGAAGCCGAGAAAGGAAGTTCTATTTTAGATGTTGCAAAAAAAATTAGTGAAGGTTTAGCAAGAAATGCAACTTGTGGTGAAGTTGATGGAAAAGTAGAGGATTTAAGATATATCTTAAATTCAGATTGCTCTTTAGTAATACATACATTTAAAGAAGATGATTTAGAAGGTAAAAAAGCTTATTGGCATACAACTTCTCATATTATGGCACAAGCTGTAAAAAGATTATTCCCAAATGTAAAACTTGCAATTGGTCCAGCAATAGAAAATGGATTTTACTATGATTTTGATGTAGAAAAACCATTTACAGATGAGGATAAAGCAAAAATCGAAGAAGAAATGAAAAAAATAATAAAAGAAGATTTAAAAATTGAGAGATTTGCTTTACCTAAAAAAGAAGCGTTAGAATTAATGAAAGATGAACCCTACAAACAAGAATTAATTGGAGACTTAGAAGAAGGGGAAGAAATTAGTTTCTATAAACAAGGAGAGTTTACAGACCTTTGTGCTGGTCCTCATTTATTAAATACAGGAAAAATAAAAACAGTTAAAATTTTATCTTCTTCAGGTGCATACTGGAGAGGTGATGAAAAAAATAAAATGTTACAAAGAATATATGCAATATCTTTCCCTAAAGCAAGTATGCTAGAAGAATATTTAAATTTCTTAGAAGAAGCTAAACAAAGAGACCATAGAAAAATAGGTAAAGACCTAGAAATATTTATGACACATAAATTAGTAGGAGCAGGTCTGCCTATGTATTTACCAAATGGCGCAACTTTAAGAAGAATATTAGAAAGATATATCCAAGATAAAGAAATCGAACTTCGGATATGAACATGTATATACACCATCACTTGCAAATGTTGAGCTTTATAAAACAAGTGGACATTGGGACCATTATAAAGAAGATATGTTTCCAGCAATGAAACTAGATAATGAAGAAATGGTTTTAAGACCAATGAATTGTCCTCATCATATGCTTGTTTATAAAAATAAAATGCATTCTTACAGAGATTTACCAATTAAAATTGGTGAACTTGCTCATGATTTTAGATATGAAGCAAGTGGAAGTGTTATGGGACTAGAAAGGGTTAGAGAAATGTGCCAAAATGATGCACATATCTTTGTAAGACCAGACCAAATAAAACAAGAAGTTGGAAATATTTTAAATTTAATTAAAGAAGTATATCAAAAGGATTTTGGATTTCCAGCATCTAGTTTTAAATATAGATTATCTTTAAGAGATAAAGCAAATAAAGAAAAATATATTGACAATGATGAAATGTGGGAAACAGCAGAAAGTCAATTAAGAGACATTCTAAAAGAGTTAAATATTGATTTTTATGAAGCAGAAGGAGAGGCAGCATTCTATGGACCAAAAATAGATATACAAATTAGAACAGCACTAAACCATGATGTGACAATACCAACATGCCAATTAGATTTTGCATTACCAGAAAGATTTGAATTAGAATACATTGGTGAAGATGGAAAAGCACATAGACCAGTTGTTATTCATAGAGCAATACTTGGTTCATCAGATAGATTTATTGCATTTTTATTAGAAGAAACAAAAGGAAATCTACCTTTATGGCTTGCTCCTACTCAAATAAAGATTCTTCCTATTACAGACAATCAAAGAGATTATAGTATTAAATTAAAGGAAGAATTACAAAAAGAAAAAATAAGAATAGAAGTAGATGATAGAAATGAAAAAACTGGATATAAAATTCGTGAAGCTCAAATGCAAAAAATCCCATATATGTTAATAATTGGTCCAAAGGAAGTTGAGCAAAATATAGTTTCTATACGTTCTAGAGAAGATGGAGATATTGGAACTATGAAAATAGAAGATTTTAAAAATAAAATATTAGAAGAAATTAAAAATAAAAAATAGGAGTTGTAAAATATGAAATTAGGAATAGTAGGTCTTCCAAATGTAGGAAAAAGTACATTGTTTAATAGTATAACAAAAGCAGGAGCAGAATGTGCTAACTATCCTTTTTGCACAATAGAGCCTAATGTCGGTGTTGTTCCTGTGCCTGATGAGAGATTAGATAATTTAGCTAAAATGTATAATCCAGAAAAAGTAACACACGCTGTAATTGAATTTGTCGATATAGCAGGTCTAGTAAAAGGAGCGAGTAAAGGCGAAGGACTTGGAAATAAATTTTTATCACATATTCGTGAAACAGATGCTATATGTGAAGTTGTAAGATGCTTTGAAGATAGTAATATTGTACATGTAGATGGAAGCATAAATCCTGTTCGTGATATTGAAACAATTAATTTAGAATTAATTTTTGCAGATTTGGAAACAATAAATAAAAGATTAGATAAAGCAAAGAAAAATTTGAAAGCAAGTAAAAAATACCAAGAAGAAGTAGATTTATTAGAAAAAATAAAAGAAAATCTAGAAAATGGTATTTCTGTTAGAGCATTAGATTTTAATGAAGATGAAGAAAAAATGGTAAAAGAAATGTTTTTACTTACATCTAAACCTATATTATATATTGCAAATGTTTCAGAAGAACAATTAGAAAATGCTGAAAATGACCCATTAGTACAAAAGGTAAAAGAATATGCTTCAAAAGAAAATGCAGATGTTATACCTTTATGTGTAAAAATCGAAGAAGAGCTATCTTCTTTAGATGATGATGATAAAAATGAAATGCTAGAAGCTTTAGGACTAGAAGAGTCTGGACTAGATAAAGTTATTAAAAAATCTTATGATTTACTAGGATTGATGTCCTTCTTAACAGCAGGAGAGCCAGAAGTAAGAGCATGGACAATAAAAAAAGGAACTAAAGCTCCACAAGCAGCAGGAAAAATTCATTCAGATATAGAAAGAGGATTTATTAAAGCAGAAGTTGTTTCATATGATGATTTAATGAATTGTGGAAGTATGGCAGTAGCAAGAGAAAAAGGGCTTGTTCGCCAAGAAGGAAAAGATTATATTATGCAAGACCGGAGATATTGTTTTATTTAAATTTAATGTTTAAATTATGTAATAGTTTTGTAACGAAAATGTAAAATAAAACGACAAAAAAACTATTGACATGACATATCTTTAAGTGTAAAATATAAATTGAAGAACGGAAGAGAAATAAAAAATTATTATTTTATATATATTACTTGAATTATATGCTTAAAGATGGTATAATAATTAGTGATTGTATAAATAATAATAAAAAATTAAAAGTAGAGGAGAAATCAATATGAGAAAAAGTTTATTAAAAGTATTTTCAATTTTAGTAGTAAGTTTAATGTTAATTTTATTTACAACATCTGTTAATGCAGCAGATACAAACACAGGATTTAATGATATTTCATATACCTTAAGTGGTAATAACACAGCAGGTAATAATACAACAGGAAATAATATAGCAGGAAATAACGCATCTAATAATTCAAACACTAACTTATCAAATAGTTTAGCAACAAATAATAGCAATAGTGCAAATAATTCAGCAAATTCAAGTGTATATAATAATACAAGTTTACCTAAAACAGGTATAGGCGATACTCTTCCAATAGCAGCTTTAGTTGTAGTATTTGGAATTTCAGCAGTATATGCTTATAAAAAAATTAAAGATTATAGAAATATTTAATTTAAAAGGAAGAATAGAAAAGAGTAGAGTAATCTACTCTTTATTTGCTATTCTTATGTTATAATTATTTTGAGTTTATAGGTAAAACCTTTATTAAAAACCTAAATATATTATACAAGGATAAGATTGTGAAAGAAGAACAATTAGAAAATAAAAATAAATTACCAAGATTTTTGATTAACTTGAGAAAAATAAAGAAGTGGATGCAAACGAACAATACCACTAGACCACCAAGAATATATGGAGAAAATGTAAGTGAAGAAGAGGAAAAGTTAGGTAGAGCATATAGTTACATAAAACTAAAAGTAAGAAATAGTTATAAAAATTTAAAATCAGCTGAAAAAACAGAAATTTTTGAAGAACAAAATCCAGAAATAAAAGAAGCAAAAGAATTTATACAATGGGTAGAAGAAAATAGGACATATGTACACCTAGAGAATGCAAGAAAGATACAAGCATGGATGATAAGAAATAATAAAGTTAATCCTCCAAGGGCTAAAGGAACAAATTTAGGAGAAGAAGAAAGAAAACTAGGAACAGCTTTAGACAGAATAAAACAAAATCTTATAAAAAAATATGAGGAATTACAAACTCAAAAAGAAAAGGATGAATTTAAATACAAACATCCAGAATTAGATGAAGTTATTAAAATAGTAAAATGGATTGAAAAAGAGAGTATCCCAACATATTTAAGAAATGCAAGAAAGATACAAGCATGGATGACAAAAAATAATACAACAAGACCTCCTAGAGCAAATGGTAGCAATGTAAGTGAAGAAGAAAAAAGATTAGGACAGGCTCTAAGTAAGATTAGAAAAAACTTAGTTAAAAAATCTAAAGAATTAAAATCTCAAGAAAAAATTAATGAATTTAGAAAAAAATATCCAAATTTAGATGAGGTTATTGAAATAGTAGATTCTATTGATAGCAATAATATTCCAATATATTTACAATACATAAGAGAAATAAAAACATGGATGATAAAAAAACATACGACAAGACCTCCTAGAAAAGAAGGAAAAAATTTAAGTAAAGAAGAAAAAGAATTGGGGATGAAATTAGCAAGAATAAGGAATAGCTTCATAAAAGTATATGAAAATTTAAAATCAGAAAAAGAGAGAAAAGACTTTAGAAAAAAGCATCCAGAAATTGAGGAAATATTAAATATAGTAAAATGGATTGATAAAAATAACGTTTCACAATATTTAAGAAATACATTAGAAATTGAACAATGGATTGAAGATACTGACAGTAATAAACCTCCAAGTATGAAAAAAACAGCATCAAAAAGAGAAAGAAGATTAGCCAAGAACTTGGCTAACATAAGAAGTGTATTAATTAAACCTTATAAAAGTTTAAATACGAAAGAAGAAAGAGAAGCCTTTAAGCAGAAATATCCTGATATTGAGTATATTGTAAAAATTATTGAGTGGATAGATAAGGAAACTTCGAAAAAAGTCCATTTGAATGATAACGAAAATAAAGGTAAAAAAAGCAAAAATGGAAATTTTAATAAAGCAATAAATACTTTAGAAACTACTATTTTAAGACCATATATGAGATTAAAAACGGAGCGAGAAAGGGAAGAATATTTAAAATCTCATCCTGATTTGGAATATATAGTAACTATGTATGAAGAAATAATAAACAATAGTAATGAAGCTAAATTAAAAAAAGCAAAACAAAAAAGAAACAATGCTAATGATAAAAAAGAACAAGCAAATAAAATACAAGAAGAATTAAAGAGAAAATTAGAGAATGAAAAAACACCTGAAAAATAATGTATTAAAAGACTTCAATTACGAAGTCTTTTGTTTAGCTTTAATAATAAATCTATTGTTATTTAAATTATTACAAGTAATTAGAGTAAGTTCTTTAGTATTTTTATCATAATCATAAATTGGAGATAAATCATCTTCCTTAACTTCATAATTTTTAAAAACAATATAAGTATATTTCTTTCCTAAATTATCATAAATAAAAATTTCATCATTGGAAGATAAAAGATTTATTTTACTAAAAAACATATCATTATTATAATTATGACCTGCAATACAAATATTACTATTATCATCTAAAGAATCACCATAAAATTTACAAGGAGAAACTTTTAAATTATCCTCAGAAAGGTTAGAGAAAACGGGATAATATAAATTTATCTTTGGAATTTCTATAATACCAAATAGGTTATTAGCTTGAGTGTCTTGAACTAAATCATTGTTATTGCTTGAGACATCAGCATAAAGTTTATAAATATTATAATTACCAATTAAGTTATTTGATAAATTTTCTTTATTTTGTAAAGAATAGGAAGTATAAACAATAAAACCTATAAGTATAACAATTATAATTATAGATATTGTAAATTGAACTTTAAATAAATGACTATTTAATTTCTTATCATTTTTGATTTTCGTACATAATATTTGATTCATAATTTATATTTTATGTAAAAATTATAAAAATATTAGTAAACTTACTTGTAAAAGAAAAAAGATTTTGTTATTATAATAAAGGAAACAAAGGAGATGAAAATGAAGATTACAGAAGAACAAGCAATAAAATCAAAAAAGAAAAATGTTAGAATATTTCCAATATATAAAACAGTATCTTGGGATTTGTTGTTTTATTTTCCAATTATTTTCTTATTTTTAACACAAGTAAAAGGCTTTTCAGCGTCACAGGTATTATTTGCAGATGCATTTTATACATTGTCAAATACATTTTGGCAGTTGCCAGTTACAAGTTTGGTAGATAGAATAGGAAAGAAAAATTGTTTAATTATTGGAAACGTATTGTATTCAGCAAGCATATTGGCAATGATATTTATGCAAAATTATTATGAATTATTATTAATTCAGTTTATTTATGCATTAGGATATTCAATAAAAGGAATATGCGAATCAAATATCTTATATGATTCTTTACCAGTTGGAGAAAAACGAGGAAAAGTATTTTCAACAATTGACCGGTAAATCATCATCATATTTCTATTTATTTGATGCAGCATCTTCAGTAGTTGCAGGATTTACTTTTGCAATAAATGGTTATATACCAATGGTTTTATGTTTCTTATGCTGTATTACATCTACTATTATATCATTTAAATTTAGACATACTGTAATAGTAGAAGAAGAAGTAAAACCAATAAGTCTAAAAGAATATTATTTTCAGATAAAAGATTCAGTAAAATTCTTTATAAAATCAGATAGGATAAAATTACTAATATTGCTTAATGCTGTATTTTTAGGATTAGTTACCGGTATTATAAACTTAAGAAGTAGTATGTTAACAGAAATACATGTGCCAGAAGTATATTTTGGAATTGTATTTGCAGTATTACAAGTAGGAGCTGCAATAGCTTCAAGATATAGTGAAAAAATTCATAAAGCATTCAGGAATAAAACCTTAACATATTTAACACTTCCTGTTACAGTTTCTTGTATATTAGTAGGATTTATTGGAAAAGATACTTTATCAAAATCATCTTTAATACTAATAGTTTTATTATTCTTGATTCAATATGCAATAAAAGGACCATATAGAGCTTTAATGTCAAGATATATAAATAATTTTACAAATAGAAAAATAAGACCCAAATTAACAGCTTTAAGTTATTTACTTTCAAATTTATTTACAGCAGGAGTATCTTTAACATGTTCAATTCTCTTAGGTGTAACTACAACTGCAAATACCTTTATAATAGTAGGATGTATAACAACAATTTTTGCAGTATTAATATTAGATTATATGAGAGGAAGAGTAGGATTAAAACCAGAACAATATAGTAAAGAAGATTTAAAATATAGTTTATATAGACCTGATTTAAATAAGAAAAAAACGTCTAAATAGTTATTATTTAGGCGTTTAATATTCTCTTACTTCTTTTGTATATAATTTAGGAGCTACTTCAAATCTAATTTTAAAACAATTAAAATCGAATAATTCATTTTCATCTAAACAATCTAAATAAATATCAAGTTCTTCTAAATTTCTACAAGCTGCGATTATGATAGGATTTAAATTATATTTAAACATGAGTTCAAAAGCTAAATCAACTGCTTTAAAAAATGAACCATGTTCTTTTTTCATAACCAAATTTATAGTTTCTCTAAATCTGGAACTTATTGAATGTTTAAAGTTATTTAAAGGTAGTATATATTTTTTATTAATAACGTCATCTATTGAAGAATAAATATCTTTATTTTTATTATAAATTTCTTCTACATCTTTGTATTTATAAGGTAAATACGCTTTTTGGTCTTTTTCTGAAATAATTAGTATATCTTTATCCATAAGAAGCCTCCTTAAAAATAATTATAACTTTAAAATAAAAATAAGTAAATACAAAAAATATTACATTTATGTAACAAGTGAAAAATTATTGAAATCAAAGAAATCATATGATATATTATATGTGAAATAAGTTAAAAACAAAGGAGAAAAAACTTGTATAAAATTAGTAATTTTGATAGGTCAAGTAAAAATCTATATTATTTTGGAAAAACACTTGGAATTTTATTAAGTTTAATAATAGTATCTTTAATAATTTTTAATATAACATTAATGGTGAAATCAATTATAAAGCCTGATAAATTGCCAGATTTCCTAGGACTAAAAAGTTTTGTAATTATTTCAGAAAGTATGGAACCTACAATAAATCCAGGTGATGCTATATTTATAAAAGAAGTTCCACAAAATGAACTTAAAGAAAATGATATCATTTCGTTTAGAGATGGAGATATTATAAATACACATAGAATAGTAAGAATAAACGACAACAATGGAAATATAACATATACGACTAAAGGAGATAATAATAAAAACGAAGATAGAGTTGCAGTTTCTTATGATAAAATAGAAGGAAAATATGAATTTAAACTTTCGGGAGTTGGAATACTAGTAGAAATAATAAAAAGTAAAGTAACTCTAGTAATCTTATTAATTATTTTAATGTTAATTTCTTATTATCAAGTGAGAATATCAAAAAGAAAATTAAAAAGAAAAGAAGAAAGATATAATTACAATAATAAAAAATTATCAGAGAAAATGAAAATAAAATTGAATAAATAAAAGGAAGTGAATCATTTGTATAAAGCTATTTTTATAGATATAGATGGAACTTTAAGAAATGATAACAAAGAAATATCAAAAAGAACAAAAGAAATGATAAAAGATATAGTAAATTTAGGAATACTAGTAATTATATGTTCTGGAAGACCTTATAAAGCAACTATAGAAATAAGTAAGAATATTTTTGCAAGTAATATAATAATTAGTTCTAACCGGAGCATTTGGATATGATTATGAAAGAAAAAAATGTATCTATAAAAATAGAATGGAAAAAGAATCATGTGTTGAGTTATATAATTTAGCTAAAAAACATGATGTTAATTTTATAATGAATACTGAAATTGGAAGATTTAAATTAAAAGATACAGATAATAAAGAAGATAAAATACTAGATGAGCCTATAGAAAGTTTTTTAGAAAAGACAGATGTTATGCAATGCTTAATCCAAGATGAAGATTTTAATAAAATAAAAAACTTAAAAAAAGAAGTAGAACAAATAAAAGGAACAGAAATTAAAAATCAATCTAAAGCTTTAACAGATAAAAATTATAAACCTAAAGAAGTAACTTATTATGATGTAGCAGATATAAATACATCTAAAGGAAACGCAGTAAAAATGGTTTGCAAAGCTCTAAATATTAATTTAAAAGATACTATATCAATAGGAGATGATTATAATGATGTTTCAATGTTTGAAGTTACAGGAGCTAGCATAGCTATGGGAAATGCAAATGAGGAAGTAAAGAAAAAAGCAAAATATGTGACATTAACAAATAATGAAGAAGGAGTAGCTTTGGTTTTAGAGAATTTATTAAAAAATAAGGATAGTGTGAAAAGTTTTATGGAAAATAGAGATAAAACAAAATAACATTAAAAATTTATAAAAAATAGCACATTGAA
>CALXFJ010000031.1 GCA_944387565.1 uncultured Clostridia bacterium
ATAACATATGAAAATGTAAAGAAAATATATATAAAAATTAAATAAACAGACCCCTTATTAAAGAGGTCTGTTTTAATTACAATTAAAGCTTTACAAGAGTATGAGCCTTGCTACTTCTTTAAAGCTGGAACATTTCTAAGTATCAACCATATTTCTTTTTTTAGTTCTCTTAAAGGAATAATTTTTTTAAGCTACATTTTTTGACTTTCTACTAGTGTCAGTAGTTTGGCAAGTATATTAACAAAATAATCATATAACAATAATGTACAAAATAAGTTGACAAATTATGTAAAATATAGTATTATATGGATACTTTAATTCAAACATTTTATTCGAAAAATCTTTAAAGTTTCAATAAAAATAAAAGAAAAAATAAGAAAAAGAGGTGATGGACTAGAAAAAATCAGAAAAATATAAATAAACGGCTGAATTTACTGAAGAATAAAAATTGATTTTAAAATAAAACTACATTAAAATGGAGATGAAAGCTATATGAAAGTGTTTACATATGATGATTATGTGAGAGCTTTAAAAAGATATCGTAATATTCGTGAAAAATTAAAAAGTTCAGATGATTATTTATTAGAAAATAAAATAAATAATGAACATGACAAAACTTTTAAAATTATATTATCAAATACTGAAAAAGCAGTTAATTTAATAAATAGAACTATAAAATTGAAACATAATTTAAAGCCAGAAGATATAGAAAAGTATAGTACAGAATTTGTAACAAATGATTTTAGAGGTGAAAGAGCGGATATAGTTTTTAAAGAAAAAAACAGAGATGTATTCTATTTAATAGAACATCAAAGTAGAATAGATTATGCCATGCCATGGAGAATTTTAGATTATCAAATCGAAATAATGAGGTCTTTCGTGAAATCAAAAAACTTAAATAGGAAAAGACAAAAACATGCACTGGTAATAGCAATAGTTTTATATTCTGGAAATAGAGTATGGGATGCTAAAAAATATATAAATGCAATGCAAGAGAAAATAAATCCTAATGACAAATTACTAGATGATTATAGAGGATTAGGCAATTATAATTTAGTTGATATAAATGATTATACTGAAAAAGAACTATTAGAAAGTGAAAGCTTTTTAGATAAAATATTATTATTAGAAAAGGCTAAATCTACAGAAGATATGATCAAAAAAATAGAAGATTTAGTACCAAAAATACAGAAACACGATAAAAAAGACTTTAAAAGAATTGTAATATTAATGTTAACAGGAAAATTACCAAAGGAAGTAATAAGAATAATTATAGAAAATATAGAAGGAGGGAAGAAAGATATGTTAGCAGTGTATGATATGATGAGAAGAGAAACTAAAATGTATATTAACAGAGGTAGAAAAGAAGGGAGAATAGAGGGGAGAAAAGAAAATCAAATAGAAATAGCAAAGAAAATGTTAAACGATAAAATGAAAATAGAAGATATAAAAAAATTCACAGGCTTAACAGAAAAAGAAATAAAAAATATAAAAAATTAATAAATTTTAGCATTTGGCTTGATATTCGTTGTGCGTTATCTTATATCCAGTAGAAAAAATTGCAATATTTAATTCTAGATAAGGAGGATAAGGGTGAAATGGCAGTAAAGAAAAATAAGAATGTAAATAAAGCAGATAAAGTACTAGAAAGAATAAGTAAAAAACAAAAGAAAGAGAAAGAAAAAAGCAAATAAAAATAGCTAGAAAATTATAAAATTGAAATTAAATTTAAATTTTATCGTTTCCCGACCATTTATAGGTATATATGCTAAAAATGGTCGGGAAAAATTGATTTTGAATTATTTTTTCCTCTTATAAGGCTTTTTTTCATCAGTTAATTCTACTAAATAATCTATGCTAGTATTATAATAAATAGCTAGTTTTTTTAAAACTTCTACAGGAATTTTATTTGTATCTGTTTCGTATTGTGAATATCCATTTTGAGACATATTTAAATAATTAGCAATTGTTTTTTGAGTTAAATCCATGTCTTCTCTTAAATCTTTAATTCTTCTATACATTTGAATCACCTATAAAATTTTATAATATCTTAAATTAAGATATTATTATTTTGAATTACATAAGAGGAGGAAAAATTAAATGAAACAAAAAACAAGGAAAATAGAAGGAATTACACTTATTGCATTAGTAATTACAATAATTGTTTTACTTATTTTGGCACGGAGTATCAATTTCTATGCTAACAAGTGATAATGGAATATTAACTCAAGCACAAAATGCAAAAGAAGAAACAGAGATAGCAAGTGAAAGAGAAGCAATACAGCTGACAATGATAAATAGAGAAACGACTAATAATAGTAAATATGATATAGGGGAAGAGCTAACGGATAGAACTTTAGCAAATGGAGATAATTGGAAAATAGTGTCAGTTAATGAAACAAAAAAGATATATGGAACTGGTTATTATTATGTGGGAAAAGGGACAAGTTTAGAAAATTATGGAGAAACAAAATATGACTGGATAATAAATTATAATACAGGAGAAATAGAAAAATTACCAGAAGAAGGTTATACTAAATTAGTTTATGGAGATAACTTAGCTGTAACAGATGGTATAGTTCTTAATGTAGACCCAATAAATATGGGGGATAGCAATTCTTGGGGAGAAGGAGTAACGGTATACGGAATACAAGAAGGAGATGGATATGGATGGAATAAAACGGAGTTTAAATTAGATGGAGTAAATGATTATATAGAAGTATATCAACCAGATGAAGTAAATATAGGAGAGGGCATTACATTTGAAATTTATTGCAGGTCTGAAGAAAATGGTACAATTGAAATACTAGGAAAAACAATAAAAAATCCAGAAGTTTTGTGGAGTAACAAATTTAGAGCACGTTTTATACAAGAAAAAAATGCCTTTAGATGTTGTATGTCTGGTTATCCTTCAATGTCAGATTGGTTCGCAAGTGCTCAGAATTCACATTGGATAGAAAAAGAAATAGGAGAGGATTTTAAGGGAGAAGATGGAGGATATTTGACAATGACAGCAGATATACAGAACAATAAAGTAGCATTATATTGGGAAGGAAATTTTATAGGAGAAACAGCTTGTAGTCATGAGTGGATGATAAATGGAGGGTTAACAGATAATTCAATACCATTTACAGTAGGATTAGTAGTTTCGGGAACGGAATATACTGAGATTTATTCAGAAATGGATTTATATGCTTGTAGACTATATAACAAAGTATTAACATCTGATGAAGTAAAAGCAAACTATGATAAAACAGTTGCATATCATAATGTATTAGTGCAAAGCCAAAAAGAAGATGGAGAAAATTAATTCTTCATCTTCTTTTTATAGATGTGTCCCTAATTGGACATTATTTTAAGTTCCTTAAAGCCTCAATTCTATCTGCTGTGCTTGGGTGTGTAGACCAAATGCTTGTTGTTCTCTTTTTACCTTCTTTAGTATCTTTTCTAAATGGATTAACAATATACATATTAGCTGTTGCACTATTTGCAGATTTTAATTGATTAGGGTCGTTTTCAAGCTTTTGTAGTGCGGAAATTAACCCGTCCGGGTTTCTAGTAAATTCTACCGCGGTTGCGTCTGCTAGAAATTCTCTTTTTCTAGATAAAGCAAGTTGCATTAAAGAGCCAAATATTGGTGATAATATTAAAAATATTAAACCAATTAACATTAAAATACCATTTGCTCTACTATCACTATCTCTATCACGTAAACCACCCCAGAATAACATTCTAGAAAATAAATCTGCAATCATAACAATAAAACCAACCATAACAGAGACTATACAACTAAGACGAATATCATAATTTTTAATATGACTCATTTCATGAGCAATAACACCTTCCAATTCATAATAATCTAATTTTTCTAGAAGACCTGTAGTTACACAAATAACAGCGTTTTGCGGATTTCTTCCTGTTGCAAAAGCATTAGGTTGAGGGTCATCTACTACATATAGTCTAGGTTTAGAAGGTAAACCAGAAGCAACCATCAAACTGTCTAAAATATTTACTAATTTTTGGTCTTCTTCTTTAGTTGCGGGTCTTGCTTTATTCACAGATAAAACTATCTTATCACTATAGTAGTAAGAGCCCCATGCACTAGCAATAGAAAATATAAGTGCTATTACAATTGAAATAGGACCTAAATCTAAAGCATTACAAATATAATATACAATTAATGTTATAACTATAATAAAGATACTAACTATAATACCTGATTCTATTTTATTCTTTTTTATACTTTCAAACATACTAAATCCTTTCTTGTTAAGAAAAAATTGGAGGAAATCCCTCCAACTATTTCTTTATTGAACTAAAATCAACTTTAACATTTTGTCTTGCTTCATCACTTTCTGTATTAAATAAATCACGAGGTTTAAAATGAAACATGCTAGCAATAATATTAGATGGGAAAACTTCTAGTTTTGTGTTATAAATTGTTACACTATCATTATAAAATTGTCTAGCAAATGAAATTTTATTTTCAGTATTTCTTAACTCTTCTGATAATTCTGAAAAATTTTGGTTTGATTTTAAATCTGGATAATTTTCAGAAACAGCCATAATTGTTTTTAATGCAGTAGATAATTCACCATCTAACTTAGCTTTTTCAGAAACAGTTCCAGCATTTGCCCAAGAACTTCTAAGTTCAGAGATTTTTTCAAAAGTTTGACCTTCATGTGTTACATAGCCTTTTACAGTTTCAACGAAGTTAGGAATTAAATCAAATCTTCTTTGAAGTTGTACATCTATTTGGCTCCATGCGTTGTCAACTTTAATTCTTGCTTGAACTAATCCATTGTACATTGCAATTACAGCAATGATAAGAATTACTAAAACAGCTAAAATAATTAAACCAACCATTGTAATTCCTCCTATTCTTATTAGTATTTAGCAATATAATAACATATTATACATACTTATACAACATAAATATGTTAATTTTATGAAAATATAATGGAAAAAATATGTAATATTTTTCTAAAATATAACATATAATATATTATGTGCTAGTATTTGCTTAAAAATAAATATTTTTGTAACACAAAAGAAATTATGCTATAAATTGCGAATTAAGATATCGCTTTTGGGAGTGAGAAAAGAGCAAAATTTGACAAATTTAATAAAAAATAGTATAATTTACTTGTTGCCAAAAGGAGGTTATTAATTTTTATGAAAAAAGAAGAAAACGCTTCGATTTCTATCATGAAAATCATTTGTGTAACAATAATACTTATTTTATTATCAGGAATAGGTGTTATGGCAGTTAACAATGATTTAAAAGATGTAAAAATTATACTTCAAAATGGATATGAAATGACAGCTTTAACAGGTAAAGCTACAGTTTCTGAAGTATTAGCAGAAAATAATATTGTATTAGATGAAAATCAAAAAACAATACCAGACCTAAATGAAGAAATACAATCAGGTCAAAGTATTCAAATAACAGACAAGTCATATAATGAAGTTCAGATAGCTAAAATATCAGAGGAAGGTGCAAAAACATCTTTAGACCAATTATTAGAGAATTATGCACCAATTACTGAAAAAATAGTAGTTGAACAAGTTACAATACCATATGAGACAGTTACAAAAAATACAACTAGCGGAAGTGGAGATACAACAAATAAAGTATTACAAGAAGGAAAAGATGGCTTAAAAGAAGTTACTTATAAAATTAAGTATCAAAATGATGTAGAAATTGAAAAAACAGTAATATCTGAAAAAGTAGTTACAGAACCAGTTAATAAGATTGTTCAAGTTCAAAAAAAGGTAGCGACAACTTCAAGAAGTGTAAGCTTACCAAGAACAACATCATCAACTGGAGGAACTACTTATAAAGTTACAGCATATTGTCCATGTAGCAAATGTTGTGGAAAATCAACAGGAAGAACTGCTTCTGGAACAAAAGCAACACCAGGAAGAACAGTTGCAGCATCTTCAAAATTTGCATTTGGAACAAAATTAAATATTGGTGGACATGTGTATACTGTAGAAGATAGAGGCGGAGCAGTAAATGGTAATAAAATAGACATATTTGTAAGTTCGCATTCAGAAGCATTAGCTTGGGGTGTTAGATACTTACCAGTAAGTGTAGTAAAATAATTAATTTAATATGAAAAGTTAAAGGCAGTTACTATAAAAGTAGCTGTCTTTTAATTTTTATTGAAATAAATGTATTTTTGTAGTAAAATATAAAGTAGGTGGAATAAATGGAAATAGTTGATAAATTCGATAATAAAAGAGAATTATTAAATAAAACCGCTCAAAGACATGAAAAAATTAAGGGTGAATATAGACAATCAGCACATATATGGATAGTAAATAAAGAATGCAAATTTCTTATGCAAAAAAGAAGTAAGTATAAGAAAAGTTTTGCCGGTAAATGGTCTCAAACAGGGGGAGCCGTAGCTGAAGGAGAAACACCATTGCAAGGAGCTTTAAGAGAATGTAAAGAAGAATTAGGCTTAGATATACCAAAAAAAGAAATAGAGTTAATTTTTTCTTTTAAAAGAGAATATGACTTTGTAGATGTTTGGCTAGTAAGAAAGAATATAGATATAAAAAAATTAAAATTACAAGAAGAGGAAGTAGAAGAAGTTAAATGGGTAAGTAAAGAAGAAATAGAAAAAATGATAAAAAATAATGAAACAACACCTAATGTGGATTTTTATTTTAATATGTTGATTAAATTAATAAAAGAATATAATTAAGGAGGAATATGATGAAACTAGTATCATGGAATGTTAATGGAATAAGAGCTGTTTTAACTAAAGGTTTTGAAGATTTTTTTAAGAAAATAGATGCTGATATATTTTGCATTCAAGAAACAAAATGTCAAGAAGGACAAGTTGAATTAGAGTTTGATGGATATAAAAGTTATTGGAACAGTGCTGAGAAGAAAGGATATTCAGGAACTGCGATTTTTACAAAAAAAGAACCTATATCTGTTAAATATGGTATAGGAATTGAAGAACATGATAAAGAAGGAAGAGTAATAACTCTAGAATTTGATAATTTTTATATGGTAGATATATATACACCGAATTCAAAAAGAGAATTAGAAAGATTAGATTATAGACAAATATGGGAAAATGAAATAAGAAAATATTTATTAGGTCTAGATAAAGTAAAACCAGTTATAATGTGTGGAGATTTAAATGTAGCTCATAAAGAAATAGATTTAAAAAATCCTAAAACAAATACACATAATGCAGGCTTTACAATTGAAGAAAGAAATAAGATGACAGAATTATTAGATGCAGGTTTTGTTGATACTTTTAGATATTTATATCCAGATAAAACAGATTGTTATAGTTGGTGGTCTTATATGAGAAAAGCCAGAGAAAAAAATGTTGGCTGGAGAATAGATTATTTTATAGTATCTGATAGATTAAAAAGTAAAATAAAAGAGGCAAGTATATATCAAGATGTAATGGGAAGTGACCATTGTCCAGTAGGGTTAGAAATAGATTTGTCATAGTGGCATGTCGCATTGGGACGTTTCTGATGCGACATAAAAAGGAGGAGTGAAAATGAAAACAGATAAAGCAGCTATAAAAAAATGGGGATATTGGTTTTTATTAGGTTTAGCATTAATTATAATATTTAAGTGTTTGGATAATTTTACAGCAGTGACAGGAACAATAGGAAATTTCTTAAATATAATAGCTCCATTTTTTGTAGGTATTTTTATTGCATATATATTATATATGCCTTGTAAGAAAATAGAAGACATATATATGAAAGCAAAACCAAAATGGATAAAAAAGAAAGCAAGAGCATTAAGTATAATAACAGTTTATTTAATTATTGTAATAGTTATAGCTGTATTACTTACATTTATTTTACCAGTTGTGTGGGAAAGTATTGTTGATTTTATTAGTAATATTCAAACTTATTATGAAACAGCAATGGAAAGATATAATGCTTTACCAGATGATTCAATATTAAAAAGTCAAGTAGTAAATGATTTTATTGAAAGTATAAGACATTTAGATATTAGAGAATATTTTAATTTTGATAGAATAATGGAATATATATCAGGTGCAATAAGTGCTGTAACAGGAATAGTAGATATTGTTGTTGCTGTTATTGTTTCTGTTTATATTTTAGCTGAAAGAACAAGGATTGTTGCATTCTTTAAAAGACTTGCTGAAGCTATATTTAAAGAAAGAACATATAAGAATCTAGATAAATATTATAATCATTCAAATGAAATATTTTTCAAATTTATTGCAAGCCAATTTTTGGATGGAATAGTTGTTGGAATACTAGTTACAATTGCAATGAGTATTATGGGAGTTAAGTATGCACCACTTCTTGGATTCTTTATAGGAATGTTTAACATGATACCATTTGTTGGAGCTATTATTGCTGTAGGTATTTCAGCTATTATAACTTTAATTACAGGAGGACTTTCACAAGCTTTTTGGATGCTTGTTGTGGTAATTATTTTACAACAAATAGATGCCAATATTATTAATCCTAAGATTGTTGGCCAGTCTTTAAAAATTAGTCCATTATTAGTTTTATTTGCAGTTACTGTAGGTGGAGCTTATTTCGGAATACTTGGAATGTTCTTAGCCGTTCCTGTAATTGCTATAATTAAGATTTTAGTTGAGGATTATATAAATTATAAATTAGCAATAAAGAAAGAACAGAAGCTAAAAGTAGAAGAAGTAAATAAAGATAATTAAATAAGAACTAAAAAATCTATTTCCAAATTTAGTTATTTTAAGGAAATAGATTTTTTCTATAAATTTTTTCTAAAAAAACTTACGGAAATCATTGACTTGAGACTTCTATTATGATAAAATAATGTTTAGAATTTACAAAAATGGATTTTCTACCCAGATTTTATTGATAGGGTGATTAAAATAGAAAGTGTGAAAAAGAGTTAAATCATAAGAAAATAGCTAAGAAGGAGTTGAAAAATAGGATTTTTTCGATTGCCTTTTTTGTTGCCATATTTTAAGAGATATCCATTAAAAGTTTTTTATTCTAAAGTTAAAAATTAAAGGAAGAGGAATCAAATTCAAGGAGCCCTAAGTATTTAAAGTTGTGAGAGCAGACAATCTTAAATCTTAGACAAGCAAACTAGAATTCTGAGAAGGACTTCTTTTAAAAAAATATATTTATTTCTGCTTAAAATATTCTATGAGGTGATTTTTTTGAAAGTAAAAGAAGTTATCCACGAGAAATCTTCTCGTAAAGATTTCGCAAAAGTTGGCGATTTTATCGAAATGCCAAATCTTATTCAAGTCCAAAAAGATTCATATGACAATTTCATAAAAGAAGGACTAGGAGAAGTATTAAAAGATATTTCTCCAATAGAAGACTATTCTGGAAATTTAGTTCTAGAATTTTTTGATTACTACATGGAAGACAAAACAAAATACACAGTAGAAGAAGCAAAAGAAAGAGATGCAACATATTCTGCAAGATTACATGTAAAAGTAAGACTAATAAACCGCGAAACAGGAGAAATCAAAGAACAAGAAATCTATTTAGGAGATTTTCCACTTATGACAGATAGTGGAACATTCGTAATAAATGGAGCAGAAAGAGTTGTGGTAAGCCAATTAGTACGTTCACCAGGATGTTATTATGGAGAAGAATTTGACACAAAAACAGGAAAGAAAACATATACATCTACAGTTATGCCTTTAAGAGGAGCATGGCTAGAATATGAAACAGACGGAAACGATATTTTCTGGGTACGTGTTGATAGAACAAGAAAAGTTCCAGTAACTACTTTATTAAGAGCAATAGGCTTGGCAACAGATAGCCAAATGCTAGATTTATTTGGTGATGAAGTATTGTTAAAAACAACAATTTCAAAAGACACGGTAAAAGACCAAGATGAAGCTTTAATAGAAATATACAAAAAATTAAGACCAGGAGAACTTCCAACAGTAGAAGCTGCAAGAAACTTATTTAATGGTTTATTCTTTGACAATAAAAGATATGATTTAGCTAAAGTTGGTAGATATAAATTTAACCAAAAACTATCATTAGCAGAAAGAATAAAAGATAAAGTAGCAGCAGAAGACATAGTAGATAATGAAACTGGAGAGGTTTTTGTACAAGCAGGAGAGGTAATAAGTAAAGAAGTTGCAGAGGATATTCAAAACTCAGGAATAAACATAGTAGATATTATGGTACATGACAATAAAATAAGAATTATTGGAAATGGAACAGTAGATATCCACAAAGTATTACCAACTGTTAATCTAGATGAATTAAAAATTAAAGAAAAAGTAAATTATAATGTATTAAAAAATATAATTGAAAATACAGATGAAAAAGACTTGGCAAAGGCAATAGAAGAAAGAATGGAAGAATTAGTGCCAAAACATATAACAACAGAAGATATGATAGCTTCTATAAGTTGGTTATTTAACCTTTCACACGGATTAGGAGGACCAGATGATATAGACCATTTAGCAAACCGTAGAATTCGTTGTGTAGGTGAATTATTACAAAATCAATTTAGAATTGGTTTAACAAGACTAGAAAGAGTCGTTCGTGAAAGAATGACAATTCAAGACTTAGATGTAGTAACACCACAAACATTAATAAATACAAAGCCAATAACATCAGCAATAAGAGAATTCTTTGGAAGTTCTCAATTATCACAATTTATGGACCAAACAAACCCATTATCAGAATTAGCACATAAAAGAAGAGTTTCAGCATTAGGACCTGGAGGATTAACAAGAGAAAGAGCTGGATTCGAAGTACGTGATGTTCATTATACACACTATGGTAGATTATGTCCTATAGAATCACCAGAAGGACCAAACATAGGACTTATATCAGCACTTTCATCATTTGCTAAAATAAATGAATATGGATTTATAGAAACACCATATAGAAAAGTAGATCCAGAAACTCATAAATTAACAGATGAAGTAGAATATATGAGTGCAGATGTAGAAGATAATTACATTATAGCTCAAGCGTCTGAACCAGTTAATGAAGATGGAACTTTTGTAAATAAGAGAGTAAGAGTAAGACATAAAAATGAAGTTATAGAAGTTGATAGAGATAGAGTACAATATGTAGATGTATCACCAAAACAATTAGTTTCTGTAGCTGCAGCAATGATACCATTCTTAGAGCATGATGATGCAAAAAGAGCCCTAATGGGTGCTAACATGCAACGTCAAGCAGTTCCACTTATGATTACGGAAAGTCCAATAGTAGGAACAGGTATTGAATATAGAGCAGCAAAAGACTCAGGAATCTTAGTATTAGCAGAAGATGATGGAGTAGTTCAAAAAGTTACTGGTGACAGTATAACAATGAAATACAATAATGGTAAAACAGTAGTACATAAATTACGTAAATTTAAGAGAACAAATGGTGGTACATGTATTAACCAAAAACCAATTGTTAAAAAAGGTGAGATTGTTAAAAAAGGAGATAGTATAGCAGATGGGCCATCAACAAAAAATGGAGAAATGGCACTTGGTAAAAACGTATTAGTAGCTTTCTCTACATGGGAAGGATACAACTACGAGGATGCTATACTAATTAACGAAAAACTAGTAAAAGAAGACGTATTTACATCTATACATATTGAAGAATATGATTGTGAATGCCGTGATACAAAACTAGGAGCAGAAGAGATTACACGTGATATTCCAAATATAGGTGATGATTCATTAAAAGACTTAGATGAAAATGGAATTATAAGAATTGGTGCAGAAGTAAGACCAGGAGATATACTAGTTGGTAAAGTAACTCCAAAAGGAGAAACGGAATTAACAGCTGAAGAAAGATTACTTCGTGCTATCTTTGGTGAAAAAGCAAGAGAAGTAAGAGATACATCTTTAAGAGTACCACATGGAGAACAAGGAACAGTTGTAGATGTAAAAATCTTTACAAGAGAGAATTCAGAAGAATTAGGACCTGGAGTAAATCAAATAATTAGATGTTATATAGCAACAAAAAGAAAAATCTCAGTTGGTGATAAAATGGCTGGACGTCATGGAAATAAAGGTGTTATTTCAAGAGTATTACCAGAAGAAGATATGCCATTTATGCCAGATGGTACACCAATAGATATCTTATTAAACCCATTAGGTGTTCCTTCTCGTATGAACTTAGGTCAAGTTCTAGAAGTTCACTTAGGAGGAGCAGCAAAAGCATTAGGATGGAAAGTATCTACACCAGTATTTGATGGTGCTAATGAAGATGATGTTAAAGAATTGTTAGCAAAAGCAGGAATGAGTGAAGATGGAAAAACAATTCTTTATGATGGAAGAACAGGAGAACCATTTGATAAACCTATTACAGTAGGTATTATGTATATGTTAAAATTACACCACTTAGTCGATGATAAAATACATGCTCGTTCAACAGGACCTTACTCATTAGTAACACAACAACCACTAGGAGGAAAAGCACAATTTGGTGGACAACGTTTTGGAGAAATGGAAGTTTGGGCATTAGAGGCATATGGTGCAGCTTATACATTACAAGAAATGTTAACAGTAAAATCAGATGATGTTGTAGGACGTGTTAAAACATATGAAGCTATTGTTAAAGGAGAAAATATTCCAGAACCAGGAATACCAGAAAGCTTCAAAGTATTAGTAAAAGAACTTCAATCATTAGGATTAGATGTACGTCTATATTCAGAAGATAATAAAGAATTA
Organism: uncultured Clostridia bacterium; assembly: GCA_944387565.1. Taxonomy (GTDB): domain Bacteria; phylum Bacillota; class Clostridia; order TANB77; family CAG-508; genus CAG-269. Next base: position 12,672 of record CALXFJ010000031.1, read on the forward strand.
GAATTAAAAGAAGATATAGATGATGGAATAGAATACAATCCAGAAAAAGACAAAAAAATCTTATCTGAGGAAGAAGTTGTTCCAGCAGAAGACTTAAAAGATGGATACACAAGTGAAGATTTAGATGAAGACGTTTTATTAGATGGAGAATCTGAAGAATCAGATGATGGTAATGATGACTTATTTGAAGGACTAGATGATGAAGGTGACGAATTATTATTTGATAATGATTTAGCAAATGATAATTTAGATAATGATAATGATATTATTGAATAAAAAATATAAATAACTTAATAAATTTTAAAAAGGAAAGAGGCGACCTTATGGAATTGCAAGAGCGGTGGACAGTCCTCTTAACCCTGTTTTAAAATTACCCAGAAAAAATGAAAACTAATTGAAATATCAATTAGAAATGGAAGGGAGAAAAAAGCGTGGACGAATTAGATATTTTTAATAAGTTAAAAATAGGAATAGCATCAGATGAAAAGATAAGAGAATGGTCAAAAGGAGAAGTAAAAAAACCAGAGACTATAAACTATAGAACATTAAAACCAGAAAAAGATGGTCTATTTTGTGAAAGAATATTTGGACCAGTTAAAGACTGGGAATGTCACTGTGGTAAATATAAGAGAGTAAGATATAAAGGTATTGTATGTGACAGATGTGGTGTAGAAGTAACAAAATCAAAAGTAAGACGTGAAAGAATGGGACATATAGAACTTGCAGCACCAGTTGCACATATTTGGTATTTTAAAGGAATTCCAAGTAGGATAGCATTAATGCTTGATATCTCTCCAAGAAATCTAGAAAGAGTTATTTATTTTGCATCATATGTTGTAGTAGATAAAGGAACATCTGGATTAGAAAAATGCCAAGTATTAAATGAAAAAGAATACCATGAAGCTGAAGAAAAATATGGTAAAGGTTCTTTCAAAGCTAAAATGGGAGCAGAAGCTATAAGAGAATTACTAGAACAAATAGATGTTGAAAAACTATCTGAAGAAATAAAAAAAGAATTAGAAAATGCAAGTGAACAAAAAAGAGTTAAATTAGTTAAAAGACTAGATACTGTAGAATCATTTAGAATTTCTGGAAATAGACCAGAATGGATGGTAATGAATGTTGTACCAGTTATTCCGCCAGATTTAAGACCAATGGTTCAATTAGATGGTGGTAGATTTGCAACATCAGACTTAAATGATTTATATAGAAGAGTTATAAATAGAAATAACCGTTTAAAAAGATTATTAGAATTAGGAGCACCTGAAATTATAGTAAGAAATGAAAAGAGAATGCTTCAAGAATCAGTAGATGCTCTAATAGATAATGGAAGACGTGGAAGACCAGTAACTGGAGCAGGAAATAGACCTTTAAAATCATTATCAGATTTATTAAAAGGAAAACAAGGACGTTTCCGTCAAAACTTACTTGGAAAACGTGTTGACTATTCAGGACGTTCAGTTATCGTAGTAGGACCAGAATTAAAATTATATCAATGTGGACTTCCAAAAGAAATGGCAGTTGAATTATTCAAACCATTTGTAATGAAAGAATTAGTAGGTCGTGGAATCGCACAAAATATTAAAAATGCTAAACGTATGGTAGAAAGATTAAGACCAGAAGTATGGGGAATACTAGAGGATGTTATTAAAGACCATCCAGTAATGTTAAACCGTGCTCCTACACTACACAGACTTGGTATCCAAAGTTTTGAACCGGTATTAGTAGAAGGAAGAGCAATTAAACTTCACCCATTAGTTTGTGAAGCATTTAATGCAGACTTCGATGGTGACCAAATGGCAGTTCACTTACCATTATCACCAGAAGCACAAGCAGAATCAAGATATTTAATGTTATCAACAAATAACTTACTTAAACCACAAGATGGTAAACCAGTTGCAGTACCAAGACTAGATATGATTTTAGGTTCTTATTACTTAACAATGGTTTTAGATAATCAAAAAGGCGAAGGAAAATATTTTAAAGACCCAGAAGAAGCAATTATGGCTTATGAAAATCATGATGTAAGTATACATGCAAAAATACATGTTAGAGTTACAAAAAATATAAATGGAAAAAATAAAACTAAAACAATAGAAACAAGTGTTGGAAGAATTATCTTTAACCAAGGTATTCCACAAGACTTAGGATTTATTGATAGAAAAGAAGACCCATTCCAATATGAAATTAGTTTCCCTGTTATGAAAAAATCAATGGGAACAATTATCGAAAGAGTAATTAGATTACATGGATTAACAGAATCAGCAGAAGTAATTGATTATATTAAAGCATTAGGATTTAAATATTCAACACTAGCTGGAATTACATTCTCAATGGATGATGTAAAAGTACCAGCAGCTAAGAAAGATTTATTAAAAGAGGCTGATGAAAAAGTAGAGCATATCAGAAAACAATATATGCGTGGTTTAATAACAGATGAAGAAAGATATAATGCTGTTATTAACACTTGGGAAGAAACAACTCAAAAAGTAAGTAATGCAATGGAAGAAAACTTTGATGAATTAAACCCAATATATATGATGGTTAAATCAGGAGCCCGTGGTAATATGAACCAATTACGTCAAATAGCAGGTATCCGTGGACTTATGGCAAGTACAACAGGTAAAGCAGTTGAAATTCCAATTAAATCATCATTTGCAGAAGGATTAGATGCATTGGAATACTTCATATCTGCCCATGGAGCTCGTAAGGGACTTTCTGATACAGCTTTAAGAACAGCAGACTCTGGATATTTAACAAGAAGATTAGTTGATGTTTCACAAGATATTATAGTAAGAGAACATGATTGTGGTACAGATGAAGGATTTACAGTATATGATATCAAAGATGGAAATCAAATAATAGAAAAAATGCAAGAAAGATTAATAGGAAGATATCCATTACATGATGTATATGACCCTAATACAAATGAATTAATAGTAGATACAGATACTATGATTAATGAAGATATAGCAGATAGAATAGTAAATGCAGGAATTGAAAAACTAGAAGTTCGTTCAGTATTAGGATGCCATTCAAAACGTGGTGTATGTCAAAAATGTTATGGTATGGGATTAGCAAGAAGAGATTTAGTATCAATTGGAGAATCAGTTGGAATAATTGCAGCGCAATCAATTGGTGAACCTGGTACACAGCTTACTATGAGAACTATCCACTCTGGTGGTGTTGCAGGTGTTGCCGATATTACACAAGGTTTACCTAGAGTTGAAGAATTATTCGAAGCTAGAAAACCAAAGGGTGTTGCTATAATTTCTGAAATAGATGGTAAAGTAAAAATAAAAGAAACTAAGAAGAAAAAAGAAGTTGTAGTAACTTCAAAAGACAATTCAAAGACATATACTATACCATTTGGTTCAAAAATGAAAGTAAAAGATGGAGATATGGTAGAAGCAGGTCAGGCCTTAATTGAAGGTTCAATAAATCCATCAGAAATTCTAGAAATCAAAGGACCTGAAGGAGTATATGAATACATGATTTCAGAAGTACAAAAAGTTTATAGAAACCAAGGTGTTGATATAAATGATAAACATATAGAAGTTATTGCAAGACAAACTCTTAAGAAAGTTAGAGTTGAAGATAATGCAGATACAGATATGTTCCCAGGTGAATTAATTGATATGTATGAATTTGCAGATAAGAATAAAGAAGCAGTTGAAAAAGGATTACGTCCAGCAACAGGTAAGAGAGTATTACTTGGTATTACAAAAGCATCTCTTGCTACAGATAGTTTCTTATCAGCAGCATCATTCCAAGAAACAACTAGAGTATTAACAGAAGCAGCAGTTAAAGGTAAGACAGATGATTTAGTTGGATTAAAAGAAAATGTAATTATAGGAAAATTAATTCCAGCAGGAACTGGTATGCAAAAATACCAAAATATTCATATAAATACAGAAAAGAAGTTAGAAGAAACTTCTGATGTAGAACAATAATAAAAGATGTCGCATAGAATGTCTCATTGGGGACGTTTCTAATGCGACATTTATTTTTCCTTGCTAAAAATAGATAGTTATGTTATATTGAAATTAATCTGTAAAAGATACAAAAGAAAAGGGGGATAAAAATGAAAGAAAAAACAAAGAAAAAGAAAATAGGTTTAAAAGTGTTGGTAATAATTGCAATTATAATAGTAATTATTGCAGTAATTGTTTTGATTAATTTTATAAGAAATTATGTGATTATTAATGATATAATTGAAAAGGAATCTAAATTTAAAGATTTAACTAATTATTCATATGTTTCTGAATATTATAGTAGTAATGATGAAAATGGTAAAACAGTTATAGAACATTATTATAAAGATGGAAAGACTAAGATGGTTGTAAATAATAATGAAGATAGGATTACTGTATGGTATGATGAAGAAACAAAAGAAAATATATTTTTAAATGAAACTACTAAAGAAGCAACAGTAACAAGTTCTCCATTTTGGTTAGGAACAGAATTATTATATTTTAATGAAGAAGATAATAAAATATATTTTGCATTAACTTCTTTTATAACAAGTGAAAAAATAGAAGGAGAAGAATGTTATACAATACAAAATTCAGGAATTAAAGCATCTATTAATAAAGAAGATGGAACAGTTGCAAAATCAATTAATGGAAAATCTATTGTAGATGGAAAAGAATATGACGGTATTACAGAATATAAAAATTGGCAATTTGATAAGTTAACTGATGAAGATATGGCAAGACCTGATTTAACAGGATATACTGTAGTAGATAAAACATAAAACAGACTAAGTGCTCTTAGTCTGTTTTTGTAGTTTTTTATAAGATTTTTGCAATATAATATTATATCTTTTATTTAATAAAGTTATGTAAAAATCTTTCCTTATTTCAGAAATAAGTGGCATCTGCTCTATTATCTTTTCGATTTTGTTCAATTCAATTTTATTAAATATTCTTATTAAAGCTTTATTACAGTCATTATTCTTTAAAGAGAATATAAAATCGTAATAATTTATCCTTTTACCATTTTCAGTTATTGCTGATGTTGGCTTATTATAAACTCTGTTATTTATTTCTGTTTCATTTTGTAATATTTCTTTCATTTGTTCATCTGTTAATTGTGAATATAGACATGAGCCACAATCATATACAGGTGCCATTTTCATTTCTTGAGTTTCATCATTTACTAATATTCCCCAATTCCCATTATGCCTATCGTAATTACCAATTAAGCTATCAACAATAAAAATATCCCAAAAATAATTTTCAAGCTCATTGTTATTCTTTATGTCTGAGTGGTGTTTTATTACATCAATTATTTCTTCCAAAGCAGTTGTGTTTCCATTAGAACTACTTGGTGTTTCTGGAAAGCTGTTTTTTAAGTTTTGAAATTCAACTAATCGCCATCCATTTCCTGTAAAATCCTCACAAGCACATACATTTTTAGTTTTCCCATCTTCTTGTGTATATGTCCCAAGCAAAGTATTTTGGGCAGATATACCAATACTATTAAATATGTGACAACCTAAATATTCAGAAAAAATATTATTTGAATAAGAAGCCTTTTTATTTTGCTTAGGATTGTTATTAGGGAACTTTAGTAAATAATATTTATTATTATATATAATGGTTTTTTTAGTATCTGCTCCACCATATTTATTTATAATTTGCTTGCAATTTGTAAAATCTATTAATTTATCCATATTTAATCATCTCCATTAACTTCCTCTATTCCACCATAAATATTTTCTTCTTAATACCCATGCTTGGTCTTCAGTTATATCTCTACTATACCAAGCTCTGTTAATATTTGAAATCAACTCATCTTCTTCACAATCAATATCAAGTCTTTCTTCTTTTCTTGCTTTTATTAAATTATCAATATTTTCTTGTAAATAATCAGGTATGTCGAAATCAACTTCAATACTTTCATCAAAATACATTTTTAATCCTCCAATACAAATATATTATACCAAAAAATATAAAGTTTTACAAATATAAATTAGGTTTTAGAGTTTTGCTTTTTCTTGACAAAAGTAAGTTTTGTTAGTAAAATATAATAGAATAAATATAACCTGAATTTTACATTAAAAATTAATAAAAAATCCCTGTATAATACTAGTATCAGTATATATAGGGATTTTAGAGTTT
>CALXFJ010000032.1 GCA_944387565.1 uncultured Clostridia bacterium
AAGGAGATGGTAGAAATGGCAATAACAAAAAATAAGACAATAAAAGAAGCAAAAGAAGAGGTAGACAAATTAACAGCAGACCCAAGTTTAAGAGGAATACTAAAATTAAGAGATAAATGGGAAAGAGATTATTATAATGATATAGGTTGTGCAAAAGAAGAAGGAAGAGAAGAAGAAAAACAAGAAACAGCAATAGCAATGTTTAAATTAGAAATGGATATGAATAATATAATGAAAGTAACCAAACTTTCTAAAGAAGAACTAGAGAAAATAAAGGAAAAATATAATTTATAATAAAATATAAGTAGTCTCTTTTTGTTAGAATATTTTATTTAGCAAAGAGGGATTATTTTATTTTTACTTGATATTTTTTCTTACCTAATAATATTACAGAACTGTTAAATATATGTTACATTTCTATTAATAGTATTGACCATAAGAAAAAAAAAGAATAAAATGTTACTATCGTAAGAGGGTGAAAAATGAGAATAATAAGTGGAAAAGCAAGAGGAACAAAATTATATACATTAGAAGGAGAACTAACTAGACCTACATTAGACAGAGTAAAAGAATCATTATTTAATATAATTCAAGAAAAGGTACTAGGAAGTGTTTTTTTAGATTTATTTGCAGGAAGTGGAGCAATAGGATTAGAAGCAGCAAGTAGGGGTGCAAAAAAAGTAATTCTTTGTGAAAAAGAAAATAAGGCAAATGTAATAATTAATAAAAATATAGAAAAAACGCATTTAGAAGAAACAGTAGAACTATATAATACAACTTATGAGAAATTATTAGACAACTTAAAAGAAAAAGTAGATATAGTGTATATTGACCCTCCATATAAAACAAATTATGCATATAATGCAACAAAAATGTTATTAGATAAGAAATGCTTAAATAAACAAGCACTACTAATAATAGAAACAGATGAAGAAGAAAGAATATTAAACGAAATAGAAGAATTAAAAATAAAGATTATTGATAAAAGGAAATATGGTCGCGTACATCTTATTTTTATACAAGAAATAAGATAATAAGAAAGGGGTAAAACCATGGAAATATTTACATTGTTAGAAACATTAGAGGATTTATTAGAAAATAGTAAAGGATTACCATTTACAACAAAAAGTGTTGTGGATAAAGAAGAAATGCTAGATTTAATAAAAGAAATAAGAATAAAACTACCAGATGAATTAAAACAGGCAAAATGGGTAAAAGAAGAAAGACAACGTATTCTTGTTGAAGCGCAAAAAGAAGCAGATGGGATTGTTAAAGAAGCAGAGAATAGAATAATAAGCATGATAGATGAACATGAAATAACAAGAAAAGCATATGAACAAAAAGCAGAAATAATAGAAACTGCAAATGAAATGTCAAGAGAAATATCTAGTGGTACAAAAGAATATGCAGATAGTTTACTTGCAAATACAGAAGATGTGTTAAATGAAACATTAAATAAATTAGGAAAAAATATGACAGAAGCTTTAAATCTAATGCAAATATCATTGGAAGACACATTAAAAACAATACAAAATAGTAGAAAAGAATTAAAGTAAAACAAAAGAAGTCAGATTTGAAAAGTTAAATCTGACTTTTTAAGGATTATCAAAATATATTAAAAGAAGTAGAAAGGATGGTAGAAATGGCTAAGAAAAGAAAATATAAAAAGTCAAAGAAAACAGCTTCAAGATTAGATATAGCAGTAGTAACACTAATTGTACTTAGCATACTTTTAGCTGTTTTAATATATACAAAATCAGGAACAATAGGGATAAAATTAAATGAAATATTAGGTGGAATAATGGGAATTATGCAATATGTATTGCCTATAGGAGGTATTGCTATTGCAATAAAACTTGCATCAGATGGAAGAGAAGAAACAACATCTAAAATAGTACAATTTGCAGTTGTAATTGTAAGCTTAGCGATTGTATTTAGTGTATTTCAAATATCATCAGGAGAATTAGATTCATCAAAAGAAATGTCAGAAGTAGTAAAAGATGCATATTACTATGGAACGCAAAGCCAAGGTGGAGGAGCAATAGGAGCAGTAGGTGGAGTTATTCTAGCAAAACTATTAGGAGATGTAGGAGCAATAATATTTTGCTTAGGAATAGCGATTATATTAATTGTATTTACATTTGGAATAAATTTATCAGACATGATAAATATGTTTATGGACAGATTAGAAGAAAAACGTGAAGAAAGATTTGAAAGAAAACAAGAGCTAGCAAAAGAAAGAAAAGAAGTACAAGAAGAAACTCCAAGTCAAAGAAGAAAACGCCAAAGAGAAGAAAGACGTGTAAGAGCAGAACTTGCAAAATTAGAAGAAAAAGAACCAATCTCAGACCAAATAAAAATTAACTTTGGCGGAAGAATTGTGGATGGTGAAGATGAAAAAACAGGTTTAAAGAAATATGACCATTCTAATGATGATTTAGAACCATTAACCAAAGAAAGTAAAAAAGCAAAATTAGCAAGTCAAGAAATGCAACCAGATGTATTAGAAAGTAATTTATTTAAAGAAGTAGAAGAGCAAAAAGAAGATAAGAAAAAAGCAGTATTACAACTAGAACATAGTATGGTAGTAGAAGATGAACATTATGAATATCCGCCTGTGGAACTTTTAAGCAAACCAAAGAAAAAAGCTTTAAAAGGTGGAGCAAAGGCTTTAACAGATACAGCAACAAGATTGCAAAAAACATTATACAGTTTTGGAGTATCTGCAAAAGTAGAAAATGTATCAGTAGGACCAGCAATTACTCGTTATGAATTAAAACCAGCAGAAGGTGTAAGAGTAAGTAAAATTGCAAATTTAGCAGATGATATAGCTTTAAATTTAGCTGCAGAAACAATAAGGATAGAAGCTCCAATTCCAGGAAAACAAGCAGTTGGAATAGAAGTTCCAAATAAAGAAAAAGAAGTAGTTCATTTTAGAGAAATAATAGAAAGTCAAGAATTTAAAGATAATAAATCAAAATTAACAGTAGGACTTGGAAAAGATGTAGCGGGAAATGTACAACTTGCAGATATTGCAAAAATGCCACATGTATTAATTGCAGGTTCAACAGGTTCAGGAAAAAGTGTATGCATAAATACAATAATAGCAAGCATTGTATATAATGCAAAACCATCTGAAGTAAAATTTGTAATGGTAGACCCAAAAGTAGTAGAATTATCTGTTTATAATGGAATACCACATTTGTTAATTCCAGTAGTGACAGACCCTAAAAAAGCAGCAGGAGCTTTAGCGTGGGCTGTTCAAGAAATGGATGATAGATATAATAAATTTGCAACCAAAGGAGTGCGTGACTTAAAAGGATATAATAAAGCAATTGAAAAAGAAAATGAAGCAGGGAAATTGCCACAAATAGTAATTATAATAGATGAGCTTGCAGACCTTATGATGGTTGCAAAAAATGATGTAGAAGATGCAATTTGTCGTTTAGCACAAAAAGCAAGAGCAGCAGGAATGCATTTAGTAATTGCAACACAAAGACCATCTGTAGATGTAATTACAGGATTAATAAAAGCAAACGTACCATCTAGAATAGCATTTGCAGTATCATCACAAGTTGATTCAAGAACAATATTAGATAGTGTAGGAGCAGAAAAGTTACTTGGAAAAGGAGATATGTTATTCTTCCCAGCAGGAGCACCAAAGCCATCTAGAGTGCAAGGAGCATTTGTATCAGATGAAGAAGTAGAAAAGATTGTAGACTTTATTAAATCAAATGGAACAGCAACATATAGTGAAGATATATTAGAATCAATAGAAAACAATAATAAATCAGATAAAGAATTAGCACAGGAACAAAATGATGATGATACAGACCCATTCTTAATGGATGCAATTCAAACAGTAGTGGAAACAGGACAAGCATCAACATCATTTATACAAAGAAAATTTAAAGTAGGATATGCTAGAGCTGGAAGAATAATAGACCAAATGGAAGAAAGAGGGGTAATATCAGGATATCAAGGAAGTAAACCAAGAGAGGTTCTAATGTCATTAGAAAAGCTAAATGAGTTAAAAATGGCACATAAAGAAGAAGCATAAATAAATACTTAAAAAGAGGGAAATATGGAAAAAAGCGACTTGGATAAAATAGAAAGTGAATATGACAGAACAGAAATAATAAAAACATTAAAAAGTGATGAAGAAAAAATAAAGTTTATTGATGGTTTGAAAAGAGAATGGAATAAAGTCCAAATAATAAAAACATTCAGAAGTGATGACAGAAAAATAGAATTCTTAGATAAAATGGAAAATGAGACATCAATAGTGAATATAATAAAAAGCTTACAAGATGATAATAAAAAATTACAGAATTTATATAGAGTTCAAGATGAAATTCAAAAAGCAAGTATTATAGAAGAATTTACAGATGACGACAAAAAAATTAAAGGATTAGAACAAATAAAATTAGACTTAGCAAGAAGACATATAATAAAAACATTTAAGAGTGACGATAAAAAGATTTCTTTATTAGATAAACAAAAAAGTGATAGTTATAATGCATATATAATAAAAACAATAAAAGATGATAATAAAAAAATAGAATGTTTGGAAATGATATCCAATGAAGATTATAAAATAGATGTAATAAAAACGCTAAAAAGTGATGAATTAAAAATAAAACTATTACCTAAAATAAGTTCTTGGGATAACAAAGTAAGTATTATTATAACATTTCAAGATGATTCAAAAAAGATAGAACAATTAGAGAATATAGAAAAAGAAGAATATAAAGTAAAAATAATACAGAGTCTTAAAAGTGATGAATTTAAGCTAAAATTATTGGAAACAATACAAAGTGAAAAAAATAGACTAAAAATTATTCAAAGTTTTCAAGATGATAATGTAAAAATGAAAAAAATAAATAAAATAACAGATGAAAAAGAAAAAATAAAAATTATTCAAGGATTACAATCTGATGATAATAAAATTTTTATGTTGCAATATATTAAGGAAGAAATAAATAGGGTAATAATTATTAAAGGAATACAAGATGATAATATAAAACTAGAATTATTAGATGATATAAAATCTGAACTTAATAAAATACAAATTATTATTTCAATGCAAGATGAAAATAAAAGACTAAAAGCAATAGGTAGTTTGTCAAACGAAGAAAATATAATATTTGTTGTTAGTAAATTTAAAAATGAAGAAATAAAATTAAGGGCAATTAAAAAAATTAATGAAAAAATTTATGAATCATATAAAGAATTATTAATATTTAATAAAGAAATGAGGCTTGGAAAAAATAGAAAAACAAGACATAAATATAAAATGTTAGGATTACCAAAAAATATGACAATAGGAATGGAAATAGAAGCAGAAGGAGAATATGGAGAACTATTACCAGAAAGAATTGGATATTGGAATGTAAAACAAGAAACGTCTTTAGATTCAGGAAAAGAATGTACATCACCAATAATGTATGATACAGATACATATATATATCAGATTTATAAAATAAATGAAATCTTAAGCAATATGGAAATGAAAATAACTCCAAAGTGTGCAGGACATGTTCATATAGGAGCAGATTATATAAAAACAGAAGAAGGTTTTAAAGAGTTATTAGAATTATGGGGAAATTCAGAAGAAATATATTATTTAATATCAAATAAACAAGGAGAATTACCAAGAGAAGGAATAAAAGAATATGCAACTCCAATATCAGTAGTATTTGAAAAAGATGATTTTACTGAAGAGAAAAAAGATTGCTTTATAGAAGATGCAAAAGAAAAACAAGTAGATAGATACAAAAGTCTTAATTTACTTAATGTAAATAATGGAAAAAATACAATAGAATTTAGATTATCAAATGGAACATTAGATGGAAATACATGGATAGAAAATATAAGATTATATGGAAGAACTGTACAAATAGCTCAAGAGTTAGGACAGATAAAAGAAAAAATAGATAAAGGAATACCAATAAATGAAGAAGAAAAAAGAAAATACGCATTAAAGGAAATGTTAAAAGATGAAAGACCAATAGATGAAAAAATGGAAATATTAATGGAAATTTTATTTACAGAAGAAGAATCACAAGTATATAGAAAGAGATATGAATTAAATAAAAGAATTGAAGAAAAAGAACATAGTATGGAAGTACTCGAATTTGGAAAAGTAGACTTTCAAGAAGTATATGAAAGTGTAGAAATACCACAAGGAATTGTAGATGAGATTCAAGAGGAAAGAGAAGAAATAGGACAAAGATAGAAAATTATAACATAAGAGGTTGAATATGGATAAGAAACAACTAGATAAAATAATTGAATGTTTTAATAAAATAATAGAAGTAGAAAAAGATGAGATTTATTTATATAGAATTGAAAAAATAGAAGAAATATATTCAATTATTGGTAAAGTTCCTCCAGTAGACGCAAAAGATAAATCTTTGGAAAAGTTTATAATGGATTGTTCAAAAGAACTTGTCATAGAAATAAAAGGTAAATTAAACACAGATGAAGAAAAGTATTTTCTTGAAAGATTACCTGAATTTGCAAAAATAAGTATATTAGATGATACAGAAAAAATAAAATTATTAGATAAAGCGTCACCAAATGATAGTTTTTTAATAATAGAAAGCTTAGAAAATGATGCTAAAAAAGAAGAAGCAATAGAAAAAGTAAAAAGTGAAGAAGAAAAATCATATGTTATATCTATAATGAAAAATGACGATAGAAAAATAGAATTACTTGATACATTAAAAACTGAAGAATTGAAAATAGATGTAATTTTAAGTATGCAAGATGATGATAAAAAAATAAAAGCAATGGATAAATTAGAATCAGAATTATATAAGTCATATGTCATTTTAAGCATCAAAGATGAAGAAAAAATTATTAAGGCATTAGCAAAAATAGAAGATGAACTAGTAAGAACAAAAATTATTTCATTATTAGAAAATGATGAGAAAAAAATAAATTTGTTAGATAAGATAGAAATTGAATGGAATAAAACAACAATTATTGAGAGTTTAAAAGATGACAAAATAAAACTATCACAACTAGATAAAGTAAATGATGATATATATAGATTAAAAATTATATTAAGTTTAAAAAATGAAGAAAATAAAATATTAGCAATAGATAAATTAGAAGATGAAGAATGTAAAGCATCTGTTATTTCAAAGCTAAAAGATGATAATATAAAGATAGAGTTATTAAAAAAGATACAAGATGAATCAGTTAAAGCAGGAATAATTTCAAGTTTTAATAGTGATGACAAAAAAATAGAATTATTAAATGAGATAAAGGATGAATATTGGAAAATATATATTATAACAAGTTTGAAAAAAGATGAGGACAAGGTAAAAACTCTATTTGACATAAAGGAAGAAATAAATAGAAAAACAATAATATTAAGTCTTAAAAGTGATGATAAAAAAATAAAAATGTTGCCTGAAATAAAAAAAGAAGAGGATAAAGCAGAAGTTATTTCAAGCTTAGAAGATGATAGTAAAAAAATTAAAGAATTAGGAAAAATATTAGAAAAAGTAAACAAAATAGAAGTTATACTTAGCATAAATGATGAAACTAGAAAATTGAATTTATTAGAAGAAATGGATAGTGATATATGTGAAGCATATAAACAATTAATAGAATTAAACTTAGGCTTTGAAGATTTAGAACTACAAAAAGAAAGAAAAAAATATGATTCATTTAATTTGCCCAAAGAAATGTCAATAGGAATAGAAATAGAATCAGAAGGCACATATAAAAATATATTGCCAAATTTTATTGGAAAATGGCAAGTAAAAGATGACATTTCTTTAGACGAAGATGGAAAAGAATGCACATCTCCAATAATGCATGATGAATATAAAGACATATACGAAATTTATAAAATAACAGAAATTCTAAAAAAAATAGGAATGCATGCAACACAAAGGTGTGGCGGACATGTTCATATAGGAGCAGATTATATAAAAACAGAAGAAGGATTTAAAGAGTTATTAGAATTATGGGGAAATGCAGAAGAAGTATATTATTTAATATCAAATAAACAAGGAGAATTACCACGAAAAGGAATAGAAAGATATGCAGCTCCAATATCTACTAAGATTCAAAAAGCAAAATTAGATAAAAAGAAAAAAGATGTATTTTTGGAAGATGCAAAACGTATGCAACATGATAGATATTCAGCTATTAACCTAATGAATGTAAATAATGAAAAAAATACAATAGAGTTTAGGTTATCAAATGGAACATTAGATGGAAATACATGGATAGAAAATATAAGATTATATGGAAGAACAGTACAAATAGCTCAAGAGTTAGGACAGATAAAAGAAAAAATAGATAAAGGAATACCGATAAATGAAGAAGAAAAAAGAAAATACGCATTAAAAGAAATGTTAAAAGATGAAAGACGATAGTGTGAAAAGTTTTATGGAAAAACAAGGATAAAACAAAATTGCATTAAAATTTATAAAAAATAGCACATTGAAATAAAAATAGAATTAATAAAAAATATAAAATAAGCAAAAATCATGGAAAACATCAGAAAATGAGCATGGTAAATAAACCTAAGAAAGATTATTTTTTAAGCATATTGTTTAATATAATCATAACTTAAAGTAATTAATTTAATCCATTTATTAGGCATATTAGAACAATCTTGAACTTCAGGAATTTCAACAGGCACGTGATAATTAAGGGCTGAATTAGGTCTTAAAAAGTTAAAGAAAGTAGCAAATAGAACCATATAATTATTAGCATTTTCATTAGAAGAAAAACCATTTTTAGGACGATAGTAATATTTTAAAGTTCTGTTGTGTCTTTCAATAATTTGTTTAGAAGAACGATATTTTTTAGAAGTTTCATCTAAGTTTTTAAGACCAATAACTTGGTAAAGATGGAAAGGCATACCGTGTTGAGTCCAGTATTGAACAGCAACATTATAAATAGGGTTACCATCAGTAATAACCTTTAAAGATTCAGGTAATTCCTTATACTTTTTAAGAGTAGAATAAGCAGCTTTAATAGAAGATAAAGAATCTCTATGTTCAAAGACTCTATAAGAAGTAACAATTTTCTTTATAGCATCAAAGTAAAAGAAAATGTATTGAGTTTTACCAGCAACTTTAATATAAGTTTCATCAGCACAAGAGGAGTCAGAAAGCACATAAGGATAGAATTCAAGAATGTATTGGACAATAGAAGATACAGACTTACAATAGTTTTCAACGGTTTTATAAGAAAGATTAACATTATGGATATCTTTAAGAATAGAAGATGTTTGTCTATAACTTAAACCGTAATTAACATGATAAGTAAGGCAAAGGCCTATAATATACATTGAGTGATGAGCCTTAGATATATCAATAGGAACACGAAGAAAATTCCTAAAATCCTTTTGAATCTCAGAAAGTTGAATATTAAATTTACGATAAGAATAGTGAAGTTTAAAAATAGAAGGATTTTTAGCGTAAAGAGCAGAATCTTCTTTAGATAAATGTTTTAAGTTATCAAGAAAATAAGAGCAGTTTTTATTAGGGCAAACATAAACATCAAAGTCAGATCTAGAATGCTTTAAAGTTAGTTTATAGTGGCAATGAGGACATAAGAAATTAACATCAGTTTGTTTATTAGGATTCAAAGAAAAGACATGAGAACAAACTTTACATTCAAACTGAGACTGTTTACCATTATTATCGTAAAGGTATTCTTTAGGGGCACCACAACAAGGGCAAGAAACATTGATAGTAATTTCTTTACCATTACGACGTTTAACAGGCTTAATATTGTTATCTTTAATAAGTTGTTTAAAGTTTTTATGTTCAAGAGAAGAAGATTTTTCTACAATAGCAGGTTCATCAACTTTAAAACGACGATAACGTTCATCAGCAGGATGTTCTTTAATATTAGAATTATCATCAATTTTAATAAACTTAGAAAGAAAAATAATAATTTCCCAAATAAATTTATTAATTCTATTTAAAAAGTTAATTAAATTTGATATAATATAGTTCATAGCGAATACCTCGTATTTTTTAGTTTTTGGATTTTAGATTTTTATGAACTAATTATACAGGAATTCGCTATTTTTTTAAAGAAAAAATAGAGGTAAAAAATAAAAAGGTCAAAAAAGACCTAAAAATAAACAAAAAAGTAGTTGGAAACTTATAAAGTTTTCACGCTACCTGAAAGACCAATAGATGAAAAAATGGAAATATTAATGGAAATTTTATTTACGGAAGAAGAAGCACAAGTATACAGAAGAAGATATGGGAAAAATAAAAGACTAGAAGAAAAAGAACATAGCATGCAAGAATTTGAATTTGGTGAAGTTGATTTTGAAAAAGTATATGAAAGTGTAGAAATACCACAAGGAATTGTAGATGAAATTCGAGAAGGAAGAGAAGGAATAGAACAAAGATAGAAAGGGAAGACTATGGAAGATATTATAATAGTTGAAGGAAAAGAAAAATATTGTTTTTCAGAAATTAAAGAAGCAGTAGAACAATTTTTAGATAAAGATTTTTATTCATTAACAGAAGAAGAAAAATACAATAAAATAAGAAGAAAAACAATGATGAATGCAATATTAAAAAAAACAGCTGTTAAAGACTTAACAAAAGGAGATTTAGTAAAAGATATAAAAGAAAAACAATATATAATTTTAAATGAAGAAACTTTTTTATTGTCATTAGCCAAAAATAATGATATAGTTATATATGAAAAAGAAAATGCAAATAAATTTGCTAAAGATATAGACAAGAAAAAATTAGAAAGAGTAGCAAATGAATATATTAGGATAAATGATTGTACAGATGAATTACTAAAAAACATATTAAAAAAACTTTAGGAGAAAATTATGAAAAATGAATATAGGAAAGCACTATATGAAGTTTATGTTGTACTAGAACATACAAATGAAGAAATAAAAAATAGAATTCCTGAAAAATTTATAGAATTTATAAAAGAAAATATGGATAAAAGCCATGAATTTTACTTAAAAGAAAATATAAGATTAGAAAAACAAGATTTAATGATTGAGGCTAAACAGATATTAGCACTAATATATAGAGATTATATATGTAGTAAAGACGAAAGAGAAAAATTAATTTTAAAAGAAAAAGAAAAACAAAATAAGATAGAAGAGAAAAATGAAGAAAAATATAATATTAATTTTAAGAAAAATGCAAATAATAAAAAAAATGGTATAGAAGAAATAGAAGATAATCAAGAAAATTCATTAGTAAAAGTGGAAAAAGAAAAGTGGTATAAAAGATTAATAAATAAAATACTTAAAATTTTAAAAATAAATAATTAAAACAACAAATGAAAGGAGAAGAAATTTGCAAAAGAAAAACGAAAAATTTTTAGAGAAAATCGTAAAAAAAGATTACAATAACGAATTAGAAAAAGTACTAGAGAAGAAAAATTTTAAAGAAAATGTAAAAAGTATTCTCCTTAGTATTTTATATAAAATCGAAACTTCTTATAAAGATTATAGAAAAGTAAAAAAACAATCAGATACAAAGGAAGAGTTTATAGAAAGAATAATACAAGATATAGAGAATAATTGTGATGAAATAATATTAGTAAAACCACATTCAGAAGAAAGTAAAATAATAGGAGAAAGAACATTTTTAGTAGAAAAAAATAAAAAAAGAATTATATGTTATAGTATAGAAAGAAAATTATTATACTGTATTTCTAAAATTTCAAAAAATAATAGAATTATAAGTGATGATTATTTTTTGATAAATAAAACTTTATCAGATTTAATAAATGTGGGAAATAATATAAATACAGTAGAACCACTAAGAGATTTTAACCGGATATTCATGGACAACTATACCAAAAGAAATCGAAAGTGTAGACCATAACTTGATATATCAAAATTTGTTACTATTAGTAGGTAATGAATTTATGAATAGATGGATTTATAATAAAGAAGTTATGATTGATTATATGCAAATTTTCCAAAATGAATTAGAAGAAAATTATGGAAAAGAAAATGCTAAAGAATTTATTGAGTTATTAAAAGAATTTTCTATTTTAATTGATATAAAATTTGAATCTAAAATAAAAGAACAAATAGAAAATATAAAAGAAAAAGTAGAAAAAGAATTAGAAAAAATGCAAGATAGTGAAAGTTTTGTTGAACAAATAACAAAAGAAAAAAGAAAGTTAACTAAAAAAATAAAACAAATAGATGAAACGTTAAATAATAAAAATTTATTGGAAAAAGAATATGAAATAAGAAATGAAGTTTTACCATTAGAAGAAAAAATATTTAGTATGAGAATATTATCAAACTTAATGGTAAAAGAAAGAGCAGAAGTTTTAAGAAAAATAGAAAAATTAAATGAATTATTAAAACCTAAAAAATATGTTGAATATAAGAAAAAATTAGAAGAAAAAGAAAAATACTTGAAATTATTAGATTTAGAAGATATTGATTCAAACATAAAGAAAATGAAACTAAAAATGCAAAAAATATTTTTAAAATGTTTTGAAGAAAAAATAGAAAAATGTGATAGTAAATCAAAATTAATGGATTTAATATATGAATTTAGATATTATATGTTTTTACCATATGATTATGAAAGAAGCATATATGAAACTAAAGAGTTACAAAAAGAAGTAATTGAAACTGGAAAGAAATTATTACAAAAAGCACATAAATTAAAAGTCATAGAAAGATTTTCAAAACAAGAAGATATAGATTATACATTACTTAAATATATATTTCAGACTAGAAGTATAAATATAGAAGAAATAGAAATAAAATTAATTAGAGAAAAAGACAAGTATTTTATACAAGTATTTGATGGAAATGGTGCTGGAGAAAAAATAGAGATGAAAAATTCGGAAAATGTTAATAAAAAAGAATTAGCAATAAGATTTAACAAAAAAGTAAAAGCTTTTTATTAAGGAGGAAATTTATGAAAATAACTTTTTTAGGAGCAACAAAAACAGTTACAGGTTCAAATTATTTAGTTGAAGCTGCTGGTAAGAAATTTTTAGTAGATTGTGGTATGTGGCAAGGAAATAAAGAAATAGAAGAAAAAAATTATGAAGAATTCGAATTTAACCCAAAAGAAATTGATTTTATGCTTTTAACACATGCACATATTGACCATTCAGGAAGAATTCCTAAATTATATAATGAAGGATTTAGAAATAAAGTATATGCTCATAAAGCAACTTGTGACTTATGTGCATTAATGTTACCAGATAGTGGTCATATTCAAGAAATGGAAACAGGATGGAAGAATAGAAAGAGATTAAGAAAAGGTGAAGAAGAGCTAAAGCCAATGTATACAGCAGAAGATGCTGCAAGATGTTTAGAAATATTTGAGCCAGTACAATATGATGAAATCATAGAAATAACGCCTGAGATACATGTGCGTTTCAATGATGCAGGACATATGCTTGGTTCAAGTATAATAGAGTTATGGGTAAAAGAAGATGGAAGAGAAGTAAAAACAGTATTTTCAGGAGATTTAGGAAATAATGATATACCTCTTTTATCAGAGCCAACTATGATAGAAGATGCAGATTATTTAGTAATAGAATCAACATATGGAAGTAGACTACATCTAAGAAATGATGAAAAAGCAGAAATGTTCTTAAACATTGTATCAGAAACATTAGACAATGGGGGAACAGTAGTAATTCCATCATTTGCAGTAGGAAGAACACAAGAAATTTTATATGAGATAAATAAATTAAAAGATGAAAAAAATGATGAAGAATTTAGAAGAAAATATAAAACATTAATGAAAGCTGATGTATATGTAGATAGTCCTTTAGCTATATCAGCAACAGAAGTATTTAGAGAAAATACTAATCTTTTTGATGAGGAAGTAAGAAAAGAAATATTAAGAGGGGATAATCCACTTGAATTTCCAGGATTACATTTTACAAGAACAGCAGAAGAATCAAAAGCATTAAATGATGACCCAAGACCAAGTATAATAATATCAGCAAGTGGAATGTGCGATGTTGGAAGAATAAAACATCATTTAAAACATAATTTATGGAATCCAAAATCAACAATTCTTTTTGTTGGATATCAAGCGCCAGGAACATTAGGCTATAATATAGTAAATGGAGCAAAAACTGTTAAAATATTTGGAGAAGAAATTGCAGTAAATGCAAGAATAGAGTATATAGAAGGATATTCTGGACATGCTGACCAAGAAGGATTAATGAATTTTATATATTCTTTTATAAAAAAACCAAAGCATATTTTTATGGTACATGGAGAACCAGAATCTCAAGAGGTATTTAAACAAAAAATATTAGATGAAACTGCTATACCAGTAACAATTCCAAATTTTGGAGAGACATATGATTTAGATTTAAATAAAGAAGTAGAAATGACAGCTAAGATTGAAAGAAAAGCAAATAAATCAATGAGATTAGAAATCTTAGACAGATTAGAAAAATTACAATCTGAAATGAAAGATATGGATATGTATGTAAGAAAAGATGTAGATGATGAAAACTTAAGAGATGTTGATATGTTTAGAATTAACGAAAAGATAAAAGATTTAGAAAAACAAATATTAAATGTAATAGAGGGGTAAAATCCTTTAAAACTTTAAAAGGAGAAAAGAAAAAATGGGTGAGAAATACTTAAATGAAGCAATAGTTGGAAACAAGAACATGATAGCAACATTTACTTTGAAAGGAGAATTACAAAGATTATATTTTCCGAGTAAAGATAATAGACAATATATTAATTTTTTCCATACTGGAGTGAAGTTAAATCAATCAGATTTAATATATTTACATGATGATATAAATAATACTTATAAACAATATTATGATACTGATACAAATGTTTTAAATACGGAGATAACAAATACTTATTTTAATCTAACAGTTGTTCAAACAGATTTTATGCTTTTAAAAGAAAATGTTTTAGTTAAAAGATATATATTCTTAAATGAAGGGGCTATAGATTTAGATACTAAATTTTATATTCATTCAGAATTATTATCAGATAAAAATAATTATGTTGGATGTAAAGTAATAGATAATGGAATGATGCAATATGCTCATGATTTTGTAGTATCTACATTTGCTAAAGGTGCAAAAATTTCTAAACACCAAATAAATGGAAGTTACGAAACAATTAAAACTGGAGAAATACATGATAAAGATTATATAGGAATGTCAAAGGATTCAAGTATTTGTTATGATTTAGGAGTAATAAAACCAAATGAAAAGAAAGTCTTAGAAATTTGTATGTTAGTTGATGAAAATAGAAATGTTTCAGAAATGGAAGATGAGATAGATAGAATTACAAAAATAGACTTAAATAAAGAATATACACAAACAAAAGCATATTGGAGAAAATATGTAAAAAATCATAATGGACTAAATTTAAAAGACCCACAAAATAGTTATGAAGAAAGAATTTTTGAGATATATAAAAGAAGTATATTATTATTTCCACTATTAACAAATCCAGATACAGGAGGAATTATAGCATCACCTGAAATAGATGAAGATTTTACAAAATGCGGAAGATATGCTTATTGTTGGCCAAGAGATGCAGTATTTATTACAAAAGCAATGGATATTGTAAAAATGGAAAAGGAAACAGAAAAGTTCTATAAGGTATTTTGTAAAAAAACACAAAGTAAAAATGGTATGTGGGAACAAAGATTTTATACAGATGGAAGTTTAGCTCCTTGTTGGGGTTATCAAATTGATGAAACAGCAAGTGTTGTTTATGGAGTATATGAACATTATAAAGTTACAAAATCTGAAAAGTTCTTAAAAGATAATTTACAAATGTGTGAAAAAGCAATTGACTTTTTAAAGAAATATTTGAAGGATTGGACTGGTATTGAAGGAATTGACGAAGAAAAAAGAGATGTTGTAAAAGATGGAATTGAAGAAGATACTTTAAAAAGAACAGGAAAATTACATAAATATCATGTAAGTTATGATATTTGGGAAATGTGTGAAGGAATTCATCTTTATTCTCTTGCTAGCATATATGCTGCATTTGATAGTATTTTAAATATTTATAGAGTTTTAGGAAAAAATGTATCTGATTTTGAAAATAATAGATTAAAAGAAGAAAAGATTCAAAGAAATGAAAGAGAGATTGAAAAAATTCAAGTCGAGATAAAGAAATATATTAATGAGAATATGTATGATGAACAAAAGAAGTCATATGTAAGAAATCCAGATGATAAAAAGATGGATATTAGTATTTTAGGGGCTGTTACTCCTTTTAATGTATTTAGTGCAAAGGAAAAGAAGGTTAAAAATACTGTTGAGAGTATTAATTTACATTTAAGAACTTATACTGGTGGATATCAAAGGTTTGAGGGTGACCATTATATGAACTCTAATCCTTGGCCTATTGCTAATCTTTGGATGACTTTATATTATTTAGAGACTGGTGAGAAGAAGAAGGCTAAAGAGACTTTTGATTTTGTTGTGAAGACTGCTGGTAAACATTATTTCTTGGGCGAACAAGTTGACAACAGCACATTAAAACCTAACTGGGTTATTGGTCTTGGTTGGTCTCATGCTATGTTCTTGATTGTTTTAGAGAAATTGTATAAGTAATGTCTTGCTGGGGACGTTTCTTATGCGACATTTCAGGGATTTGGAGTAATTTTTTAGATTTTAAGCTTCGCTTAAATCAGCATTTTTACTACCCTTAATTTCCCTACGTAAAAATGCTTAATCTAAAAAATTACTTTATTCTTTATATTATAAAATTATAAATTTGGGAAATAATATAAAAGAAATTTTAAACAAATTAAAAACTTTTTAAATCTACTTGCAAAGACATATTTTTTGGTATAGAATTATAACAGCCTAAGGATAGGCAAAAATATATATTAAGGAGGAATTATTATGTCAATAAGAATAGGTATTAATGGATTTGGAAGAATTGGAAAATTATCATTCCAAGCAGCACTTGCAAAAGAAGGTGTAGAAGTAGTAGCTGTTAATGACCCATTTATAGAAGCTGATTATATGGCTTATATGACAAAATATGATACAGTTCATGGAAGATTTAATGGAGAAATAGAAGCTAAAGATGGAAATTTAGTTGTAAATGGTAAAGTTATAAAGGTATATAATGAAATGGACCCACATAATATCCCTTGGGGAGCTGATGGAGTTGATTATGTATTAGAATGTTCAGGTGTATTTAAAACATTAGAAAAAGCACAAGCTCATATTGATGCAGGTGCTAAAAAAGTTGTAATAAGTGCACCATCAAAAGATGCTCCAATGTTTGTTATGGGTGTTAACCATACAACATATGACCCAAGTATGAACATTGTTTCAAATGCATCTTGCACAACAAACTGTTTAGCACCACTTGCTAAAATTATTAATGATAATTTTGGAATTACAGAAGGTTTAATGACTACAGTTCATTCAACAACTGCAACACAAAAAACAGTTGATGGGGCTTCTAAAAAAGATTGGAGAGGTGGACGTGCAGCATCTGCAAATATAATCCCATCTTCAACAGGAGCTGCAAAAGCAGTTGGAAAAGTTATTCCAGAATTAAATGGAAAATTAACAGGTATGTCATTTAGAGTTCCAACAGTAGATGTTTCAGTAGTTGATTTAACTTGTAATTTAGCTAAACCAACAACATATGAAGAGATATGTGCAGCAGTTAAGAAAGCAGCTGAAGGAGAATTAAAAGGAATAGTTGAATATACAGAAGATGATGTTGTATCATCAGACTTTATATCAGACCCTCATACATCAATTTTTGATGCTAAAGCAGGTATTATGCTTACAGATACTTTTGTTAAATTAGTAGCTTGGTATGATAATGAATGGGGATATTCAAACAAATTAGTAGATTTAGCTTGCTATATTGCTAGCAGAAGCTAGAATTAGCTAATAAAGTAAATATAAAAAGAAGGATTCATTTAATTGAAACCTTCTTTTTTCTATTTATATTGCTTTTTAATATCTTTTAATAAATCATTAACATCTATGCCTAAAACATAAGCGATACCAAAAAGTTCATAATCTTTTACAGTTCTTTTATTGTTTTCAATGTCATAAATACTTTGTTTATGTATGCTAATTCCCATTAGTTCTAATTTAGCAGCTAATTGTTCATATGACATTTTTTGTTTTGTTCTATATTCTTTTAATAGTTTTCCTATTACATTCATATTTCCGTTAAATTTTGCAATTAATGACATCTTATTTTCACTCCAATTTTTTTATATATATGTATTGATTTTATTATTTTTTAATGATATATTTATAAGTGTTAACACTTTTGGATTAAGTAACAATTTTTTTATATATGGTTATTTAAAATAAAATATTTATTAACTATATATAAAAGAATTGAAACACAAAAATCTAAAGAAAAGGAGTAAAGATTATGGAAAAACTAAAAGAAAAAAGAAAACAAATGAAAGGAATTACACTTATAGCATTAGTAATAACTATTGTACTAAATTGCTCGTGCCTCGCAATGGACCGAATGAATAAAATTGAAAAAATATGAAACCTCGTGTATAATATAATTATGTAACCCAAAAGTTGCAAATATATTAAACAGGAGGTTTTTTGATATGACAAATGAACAATTAATCAAGAAAATGAAAGAAGACATGAACATGAGAAACTTTTCAAAATACACATATGATAGCTATTTAGGAAAAACAAGAGATAT
>CALXFJ010000033.1 GCA_944387565.1 uncultured Clostridia bacterium
TGTTTTTTCAATATTTTTTAGATAAAAATTATGTAGGCATTTTTTATATTTTGCCTACATTAATTTTACACTAACACTATTTTAGGAGATAAATAATTCTATTCACAAAATAAAATAAATACTTTTTATTTATTTTTTAATTCAAAAGATATTTTTTACAAAATAATTTAAATATTTAGATAGATACAGTAATTTAGTAATAAATTAGCTTTTATATAAAGCTTTGTTAATAATTATATTATAAAACATTTTTTTAATTAAAATTCAGATATCTTCAAAGATAAATCTAGTAAAAAATCATAAATGATAAAAATAGAAATCCGAAAATATTTGTTTGTAAAAAAATAATAGAACTAGTAAAATTTTTAAACTCTATACACATCTTACTAATTCTATTATTGAACATAAAGCCAATTTAAAAATTATAAAAATTTAATGTTAAAATAATAATTATAAAAAATATAATAATTTATAAAATAATTTTACAACTATTTATATTTTTATTTAAATTATTATATCACATATTATCTGTTTGTTGTTATATTAGTATTATTTTTAGATTCATCTTCATCAATACTAAAATTGTAGTTTCCAAAGTATTCATAAATTAAATCTCTTTGCTTTAAATATAAGGATGTTACAGTAATAAGTGCTAAAGTCAAAACAACAATAATAATCAAAAAAATTTTACTTAATTTATTCATTTTTTCCTCCTCCTTGAATAATTTATATCACAATTAATATATAATTTCAATACAATTATATATTAATATTTTTTAAATTTTTCCTTTAATTAAATATAGTTCATATTTATTAATATTTATTTTATCAAAATCTATACTCATATCATCACTTCTTATATTTATCATCACATATAAACATTTGAATTACTATTTTTTAATTATTATATATATAAGCATTTTACCCTAATAAAATTATTTTTGTTATGAATTTCATTTTTTTATAATTCCAAATCCCACTCTTTTTCTCTTTCTTCTTTTTTTAGTTGTTTTTCTGGATCAATTAAAGTATTTGTATCTTCTTCAAATTTTTTAACCAATTCTTTTGATTCTCCTATACCAAATTTATGACAAATCCATTTTATAAATTTTTCTACTGTTTCGTAAAATTTATCTACAATTTTGTGTAAATGGTTATTTTCTTTTTCTAATGTTTTAATTTTGTGTTTATATTTATATTCAATATCAAATTCTTTTGTTTTAAATTCATTTTCCAATTCTTCTTTCCTATTGTTATAGTCAAAGTCAAGATTATTTACTTTATTTTTATATTCTCTTTCTAAATCTTTTACTTTATTGTTTAATGCTTTATTATCTGCAATTATAGTATCTCTTTCTTTTTGGTATTTTTCAGCTTCATCAATAACTTTTGCTTGTCTTGACAATTCTTGATGTAATCTTAAATTATCTTGATATAAACCTTGTATTAATTCATCTTTTGGTTTTATAATTTCTTCTAAAATCTTTTCATCTCTCTTTATTGAAAATTTACTTATATCTGCTATCTCTGGCACATCTGGCAATTCCAGTTTTATATTCTTTAATGTTTCTTTTGTCTTTTCAAAATTAGTTATTTCCTTATATTCTTTTAAATCCAAATGTTCTCTACCTGTTTCTTCTTTTGGTAAACCTCTTTCTAGTTCAAAATTATGTGATACCATATAATCATAAAAAGCATTTTGTAATTGCCTATAACTATCTTTTGCTTTCCAAAATTCACTACAAGCAAGTTTATCTATGTTATTGCCTTTTTTATCTTGTGTATGAACAACAGGCAAAAAAACAAGGTGCAAATGTGGACTTTGTTCATCCATATGCACCTTTGCAGATAAAATATATTGTTCTCCTAAATTCTTGTATTCACAAACAAATTGATATGCTGTTTCAAAATATCTCTTTGTTTCATTTTCTCCTATTTTTTCAAAAAATTCTTTATCTGATGTTATTATATATTCACAAGCAATATTACTTACTGTTTTTATTTGACCTTTTAAATTATATTTTTCCCTTATTCTATCAAATTCTTTTTCATAACTATATTTTGGATTTTTTAATGAATAATTCAAATATGATTTTTCTTTATCAATATTATCATTTGAATAATTTTTGTTTCTTCGTTCATTATGTCTAAATATTCCTTTTAAATTATCTCTTTTGTATTTTATATTTCTTATTATTGCATAGCTCATATATTACCTCCTTGCTCGTGCTAATAACACGATTATATTTTCCTATTTTTGCTCTTTCTTGAATTGTGTTGTAACACACTACAACACTTTTTTATGCTATTGCAAAAAAGTGTTTTGTGTGGTAGGGACACCCTACACCCGTTTGCCTAAAAAATTGCTAAAGCATTTTTTAGGTTTTATTTTAAGTTGCTTACTCGCAACTTAAAATAAAAAGAACAGCCTCCATAGTAGTATCTTCTACTTTAGTTGCTGTTCTTATCTATGCAAATGCTATTATCTATACAAACACATCTGCATTTGCATAGAGTGAAGTAAGGTCAATGCCAGTATAATCTCGCTGTTCAAAGTTAGCTTTATTTCTTTTAGCAAAATTATTCTCGCTATTATATTTATTATTTATTTTATTATTATATTTATTATCTTTAAACTTTTCTTCAATAGGGGTATTGAAGTTTTGTTGGGGAGGGTATTTAACTTTTGTTAAATAGGGTAACTCTTTCTTTGGTATTAATTTTCTACTTTCTATCTCTTTACTATTTTCCTTATATTTTATTATTATATCTATACAGTCCTTTTTCTTTAATGAATTTATTAGTTTTGAAACTTGTGTTGTTGATATGTTTAGTAATTCACTTAAACTACTATTATTGCAATAACAATAATTATTTTCTTTACTTAAAAATAAAATAATTGAATATATTAATTTTTCCTTATCTGATAAATTATCATCTATTAATATTTCTATTGGAATCCAAATTCCTTTTAAATTCAAATTTGACAATCGACCTCTCCCTCCTCTCTTATTTCGCTCTATTTTGGTTTTATTGCCTTTTTCATTATCAAGTTATATAGTTTTATATCTTTAAAATGTAGATAAAAAATTCCCATAAAAAAATCGCTTTGAATTTATTTCTAAACTCAAAGCAACTTTTAGTATTTATCTTTATTCTTTGTTTTTAATTCTTCTTAATTCTTGTATATATTCTGACATTACATCTCTAAATTCTATTTCTATTGTGTCATTAGATTTGTTATAACATAGCTGTAACAAATCTAATGATTTCTGACTATTATAAAAGCCAAATTTAATTTTATTTTCTTTTACAAGTTTATTTACTAATCTATATATTTTTTTCATTTCAATATTTTCTTCATTATTTTTCTTAAATCTCATACATATCTCCTAATATTTTTGCTCATAATATTTAATATTATTTGTTTATAAACGCGTGTGTTTATATTGTAACAAAATTTTATTATAAAATCAATATTAATTTAATAATTTTAAGGAGTTCGTATGAATAATTCAAGAAAAATTAATGGTAATTTAAATGTTGTCGGTAACAAAATAAGATATTATCGCGAAAAGAATAATATGTCATATCAAAAGTTATCTGACCAATTAATGTTATTAGGCATAGATATTCATAAACAAGCTATTTATAATATTGAGGTTGGCAAAAGAACTATTGTTGACTTTGAATTATGTGCTTTTGCTAAATGTTTTGGAATATCTGTAAATGACTTAACTGATGAATATTTTGAAAAGTTAAAATAGGAACTGCATTTTATTCAGCTCCTATTTTTTTATATTAGTCTATTTCATCTTGTGTTTCTAGTTTTTCAATATTTTCTATTGCCTTAATATGCAATTCAATATCTTCTGCTTTTGGTAATTGTGATTGCAAATATTCTGGCATATCTTCTAGTAATTTATACTCACTAACTCCAATCGGACTACTTATATTCCTTAATGCATATTCTGCTGTAAAATTATCTTTATTTTTGCATAGTAATAATCCTATAGTTGCATTATCTGTTTCATCTTTTACCAAATCATCTATCGCTGATAAATAAAAATTAAGTTGTCCTGCATCTGTAGGCTCAAATTCTCTTGCTTTTAATTCAACAACAACATAACATTTTAATTTTAAATGATAAAATAATAAGTCAATAAAATAGTCTTTCTCACTTACAGTTATTTTATATTGTTCTCCTACAAATGCAAATCCTTTTCCCAATTCAATAAGAACATCTTTTATTCTGTCTATCATTGCCCTTTCAATTTCTATTTCTTTTACTTTTCCTTTTAGTGAAATAAAATCAAAAAGATATGGATCTTTCATTGTTTGTATTGCTAAATCACTTTGAGTGTCTGGCAAAGTTGTAGGAAAGTTTGTTACTTTTTCGGCAATTACTTGTCTTTCATATAATCTGCTTTCTATTTGCATTGTTAATAAACTTCTAGACCAACCATTTATAATACTTTGCTTTATATACCATTTTCTTTCTTCTATATTTTTTACTTTATCTATCAAAATTATATTATGTCCCCATGGAATTTGTGCAACAACCTGTTGCACAAATTCCATGTCTGGATATTCTTCTGCCATTTTTTTCATATATTTTAGATTTCTTACAGAAAAACCAGTAACTTCTGGAAACTCTAATTTTAAATCCATGGATAAATTATCAATAAATTTATTTCCCCATTTGCTATTATCTACTATAATTTTTCCAATATGCCAATACATAAATATTAATTCTTTATTTACTACTTGCATTGCTTTATATTGCGATTTTAATATTTCTTGTCTAATGTTTTCAAAAATTTCTTTATATTTACTTATATCTATTTCATTTTCCATTTTTTACCTTCTTTCTAATTTGGCAGACGGTGTCTGCCAAATTAAATAATGTTACCATCAAGAGCATTATATCATTTATTTTCTCAAATTTCATTAAAAATCAAAAAGAAATTTTACTTTATCTGTAAATTATTTCATTATATGCAATTTCTTCTGCTCTATTTTTAATATTGTTCATTTTTTGTACCCATTCTAATTGATTATGGGCTTTTAGTTCTTCTGTAATATTTTCTTTTTTTGCCATTTGCTCTATTAAATTCTCAACTCTTGTTCTACATTCATCTTCAATATCTAATAAATGACTTGTTAATTCGTTATTTATTCTCATTAACATACATTCTGCTTTGTGGTGTTCTTCTAAATATTGTAGTCTTAATCTGCCATATTTTCCGATATTACCTGTTCTTCTTGGTTTTGGTAATGCAATATTGGGTAGATAAAAATCTCCTACCTTTGTATATTCAATTCCATATTTATTTTTACTTAATTCTTTATTTTCCATTTTCAAATCCTCCAATTTCTACATTATAATTTTAAATATTATTATAAAATCAAAAAAGATGAACTTGTATTATTATTTTTTACAATTCATCTTTTAAATATGTGAAAATTTTATAATTTACTAAATTGTTGCTAGGAGGAAACCCTTGCTATTACTACATTTTAATTTTTCGTCATAAGAGAATAAAATTGTAATTACTAAAGCTATATATGTCTTTTAATGTCATTATATATAATATGACATTTAATGTTAATACAAATATTTAATATTTTATGCAATAATTTATTTAATTAATATTTCAAGGTGGTTATATGATTAAAGAAAAGAGGAAATTAAAGAATTATACTCAAGAAGAAATGGCACAAATTTTAGGTGTTAGTTTAAGACAATATGTAAGAATAGATAATGAAGAAGACTTACCTAGAAGAGATATTTTAAAAGCCTTGATTAATGAATTAGATTTAACAGATGAAGAAATAGGTGCATATATAAGAAAAATGACAGAAAAGAAAGCCTAATGGCTTATTTTTTTGTCATTTTATTTTTTCTATTTAGTTGAAATATGTATATTTTGAATATCAGCACTCATTTCTCTTGATATAATATTTTGTACTTGTGCAATCTGCTCTTGAGTTAGCTCATCAGAACCAATTATTACACTAATACTATTTCCATTTACAAAAATAACACTATTATCAAACCCTTTAGTTTTTAATAAATTTTCACAAACCATAATACTATTCTTCGTATTATTAATTTTAGTTATTTCTTCTGTAGCAGATTGTTTTTGAGTTTCTAAAGAATTATCACTGTTTAGAACATTTTCATAAGTTTCTAGCATTTGTGAATACATAGTGTCTCTTTCTAATTTTGATTTAGCAAAATAATCATCTGTACTAACCGTTGAGCTTGTTTGAGTTGTTGTATTATTTGTTATGTTTTCTGCAGTAGTATTAGTATTTGATGTATTTGTAACATTAATTGTATTTTGAAGTTCATTTGCAGCATTCTCATCAACTGGGTCTGTACTTACAAGTCTTGCATCTCCTATATTTGCAGTATTTGCTACTTCATTTGCACTTGCCTCTAGAGCTTCACCTGTATTTGTAGAATAATTTAAATACCCAGCAACCATTAATAAAACAGCTATTGTATAAATAATCACTTGATTTTTCTTTAATAATTTCATAACAACCTTCCTTTCTTTCGACCAATTAGGGACGTTGAACAACCTGACACTAATTTTAACTAGACATTTCAAATACTTGTATTTTATGTGTTGCAAGCCCAGTTACTGCTTCTACAGCTTGTATTATATTGTTTTTTACATTTGCATCATTTACACCTTGTGCAGTTATTATTGCTCCTTCTATTTTAGGTTTTACTATTTTTGCTGTAATTGGAGTCTTAGTTCCATCATTTTCTTGGTATATTACATCTTTTTGTGTGTCTGTTTCTTCTATTTTTCTTCTTCCTCCAGAATCATCGTTTTCTTCTGTTGTACTTGTTTTTGAATTTTCATTATACATTGCAACTACTTCACTAGATTCCGAGTAATTAATACATACACTAACTTCACCAACACCTTGTATTTTGGATAATATATCTTCTAACTTTTTTTCTAAAACTTCTGTACTTTCTGCTTCATTTTGTGATGTGGATACATTTTGATTACTATTAGTTGTTGCTAGTTGCTTAGATGTATCATTTGTTACTTGTTTATTTTGCTTATTGTCATTTCCGTTCCAAATAACATTTATTATTACTATTGTTATAATTAATACAACTATAAAGAAAACCAAATTTTCTATTTTTCTTTTGTCATTCCCTACCTGTTCTCCTTCTTCAGTTTTATTAAATAATTTCTTTAGTTTATCTCTAAACATTTTTCACTCACCCCATATTCTTCTATAAGCATTTTTTTGATATTTTGAATATCACTTCTTGTTACTTTAGAATTATTTGTGTCTTCATTTGTGTTTTCTTCATTATTATTTTCTTCATCTTGATTATCGGTTTGGCTATCATTTATACTAGTATCCACTTTTTTTATTTTTTGTATTTCTTCTACTACTTTATTTTCTGTGCTTTCATTTGTTTCTTCTTTTTTATCACTCTTTTCTATTTTTAATTTAATTTTAGTTATCCCTGTACCTTCTTCGTTTTCAGAATTGTTTTTATCTGGAACTTTTGCTTCTACTTTACAATTACTTACTTCAAATCCTTGTTCTTCTACTTTTTTTGTAATATCTTTTTGTAATTCTTCTTGATATAAATCTTCTATTCTTTCGTCCATACTTGCTTGGTTTACAACATTACTACTTACACCACTACTTGTTTCGTATGTATCTATATTTCCTATATCTATAGAATTAAAATTTAATTTATCTTTATTTGTAATAAAAGGTGAAATAATATTAAATATTACAAACATTCCTAGTACCATTCTGATATATTTTTTAGTTTTATTATTTGGAAGTAACATTTCTAGGATTGATACTATTACAATCGTTACTCCCAGACTTTTAGCCCATGAACTTAAAAATTCTATCATTCTAATTTTACCTACCTATACATCATTGCACTATTCGACATTCTTACAACTATTGCAGTTCCTACTATTAACATAACAGATAGTGCTGACAAGATACCAAGAAAAATTTTAAATATATCTCCAGTTTCATCTAATAAACTTGTTATCTTTTTATCTGCTATTGCTTGTGTTAATGTTGCTAATAATTTATATATTATTGTTAAAATTCCTAATTTTAATATCGGCACAATACAAATTCCTATAATAACAATAACTCCAATTATTCCAACTGCGTTTTTTAATACTATTCCACATCCTAATACTGTATCTACTGCATCTCCTAAAATCTTACCTACTACCGGTATTGCCGAACTTACAACCGCTTTTGTTGTTTTGGCTGTTATTCCGTCTACACTACTTGAAAGTGTTCCTTCTAATGAAATTACACCTACAAATATTGTTAAAACAATTCCTAAAAACCATACAATTCCTGATTTTAAAAATTTAGCTAATTTATCTACTTGCACTTGGTCTGATATTTTTGAAATAACAATTAAACTTGTTGCTACTAAAACTAGTGGAATTATAATTGTTTGTATTAAATTTCCTACAAAGTTTATTAAAAATAATATAATTGGTTCTAATACAGTACTTGTTGCTATACTTCCCGTATACATCATAAGAGCAATTAAAAGAGGTACTAATATATTCATGAATCCGACTAAATTATTACTTGTATCTTGTACTAGCTTTATAATATCTGAGAAATTTCCCATAATTATTGTTACTATTAAAATATATTGTACATAATATATCAATTTTGAAATCCCATCATTTTCTAGACTTTCACTTACTGCTTTTAATATTGAATGTATTATAATTATTATTAAAATACTAACCATACTTTTTATACTGGTTTTTACTTCATTTCCAAGAAGACTCCAAATTTTTTCTACTAAAGTATTATTATCCACATTTCCTTTAATTGCATCATTTAGCATTTCATTTATGTCTAATCCTTCAAAAAAATCTCCTCCATATTCTTTACTACTTTCTATAAAATCTTCTATTTTAAATTCTTCTTGTTGACCTTTTAAAGTTTGTTCATTTGTTTCATCATCTGTTACACCAAATGAATTTAATGGTATTATCATAATAAAAAGAAATATTAAAATGATTATTTTATTAAAATTTTTAATTAATATTCTTTGTTTTTTCATTTGTACTTCCTTCTTTTATTATGGCAATACCTCTAAAATTATTTCTAGTAAACTTGAAATAATTGGTATTGACATAGATATAATAATAATTTTACTTCCTATTTCTATTTTACTTGCAATAGCCCCTTCCCCGGCATCTTTACATATACTTACTGCAAATTCAGATAAAAAAGCTATCCCTGTTATTTTTATTAATAATGCTAAAAAACTTGCATTAATTGAGACCTTATCAGCAATAGAATTTAATAAATTGATTATTCCATTTAAATCATCTATAACTAGCAATAATATTAATACACCTGTAAGCAAACTAATATATATTGCAAATTCTGGTCTATATTGTCTCAATAAAACTATAATAATAACAGCAATAAAGGCAATTCCAATAATTTTTATAATTTCCATCTTCTCTTTTTTCCTCTTTATAAGTTAAATATTGTTCTTACTGTATCAAATAATCCACTTATTTCTTTTATTACCATTGTTAATACTATTATTAGTCCTGCTAAGGTTGTCATCATTGCTTGGTCTTCTCTTCCTGCTCTTACTAAAACTTGATATAAAACAGCTACTAATATCCCAATTGCTGCTATTTTAAATAATAAGTTTATATCCATTCCTTAACCTCCTGTTTACTTTTCTTATCTAATATTTTTTATTTCAAGCTTTAGACTTCTAACATAAGATTATTACTATAGCAAGTCCCATAATTGTTCCTAATCTTGTATACAGTTTTTCATTTTTCTTTTTTTCTTCTATTGCTTCTTGTATTTTGCTTTCAAGGAAATTTTCTGTTATTTCTATTTGGCTTATTTGACCTTCAACATCTGTTTGCCCCAATAATTTTGATAAAGTTTTTAGTACATCCTTGTCCTCTTTTTTTAGATTATTTTGTGATTCTCCTACCGCTTCTTCCCAAGCTTCATTAGCTGTTAAATCATTCATTTTAATTTTTGCCGTTTTAAATAATTCACTTATATTTCTACTTGATGTTTTGGAAATCTCTTCAAAAATTTCTGGTATAGGTTCATATGTAAATTTTATTTTACTTTTCAATATGTTTAATGCATTTTTTATATCTTCTAACTCTTCTAATCTATATACATATTTTTTAGATAAGAATCTTCCTATCATTGTTGCTAAAATTAATATTAAAAATAATATAAAATATTTTATTAATTGCATAATATCTTGTCCTTTCTATTTTAATATTATATTCATCATAATTATATTTAGAACTATTTTTATATAAATATTATTTTTTCTATTTGTTTATTTTCTATTAATTCATTTATACCTTTATTTTTCTTTATATCTTCTAAAGTTTTTCCATGCATTGTAAATATTCCTTTTACTCCTGAAATTAGTGCTTCTTTTATTGCTTCTACATCTTCTTTCGAACCTATTTCATCACATGCAATTACTTCTGGTGCCATAGACCTAATTAACATTTTCATTCCTTTTGCTTTTGATATATTTTCTATTACATCTGTTCTTATACCTACATCATTTTGTGGTACTCCCTGATACATTGCTGCTATTTCTCCTCTTTCATCTACTATAGAACAATTTTTTCCTCTAAAGCCCAATTCTTCTACTCCATTACTTATATTTCTTATTAAATCTCTTAAAATTGTTGTTTTACCTTTTCCAGGTGGTGATACTATTAATGTATTATTTATTGTATTTTCTTTTACATCTATTACTTGTCCTAGAATTTTTCTACTACATCCTATTACTTCCCTTGCTATTCTAAAATTTAAACTTGTTATATATTTAATATTTATTATTTTACCATTTTCTATTACTGCCGAACCTGTTATACCTACTCTATGACCACCTTTTACAGTAATAAAACCTTCACATATTTGATTTTTATACGCATAAATTGAGTTTTCACATAATTTTTCTATTGTTTGTAAAATTTCTTTTTGAGAAATATTATATTCTATCAAAATTTCCATGTTTCTTAATCTTAAAATAATTGGTCTATTACATCTAATTCTTATTTCTTGTAGTTCTTCTTCTATTTTGTTATTTTGCTTTATAGTAGTATTTAAAAGGTTATATATATTTATTGGGAAATATCTTATTAACTCTTCTAAACTTTTCAAATATCTTCAATCTTCCTCCCTTAATTAATATTTTAGGCACAAAAAAAGAAGCCTATATTTTATATTAATGTATGCTTCTCTTTTTATTTTAGAACTATTATTTTTGATTTATAACTGCTCTATATATTCTTCCTGAATTTGGGTCTTTTTCAAATTCTACTCTATAATAATTTTCAGGCACCACTTCATCTTTTAATGCTGCTATATTTTGTCCATTTACTTCGTATTCTTCTCCATTGAAGTTGATTTCTTCTATTTTATAAGAGC
This sequence comes from uncultured Clostridia bacterium, assembly GCA_944387565.1. Lineage (GTDB taxonomy): Bacteria > Bacillota > Clostridia > TANB77 > CAG-508 > CAG-269. The sequence goes on from CALXFJ010000033.1 coordinate 11,494, forward strand.
TACCTAAATTTAAGTTCGTATTACCTGATTGTGATGATGTATCTTGCAGTCCATTATTATTGGAAATAGTTGTTAATAATCCTCTTACTGTAGCTCCTCGTATATTTGTACCTTGATAAAGTTCAAACTTTTGATTAAATGCTGTTACATCTGCTTGTTGTAAAGAAGTATTATCTATAGTGGTTGATGCTTGTCCAACTATAAAAATTGATAATGGAATAGTAATTACTCCTAATGGATTTTGTGATACATCTATTCCTAACTCTTCCATTTGCATTTCATTTACTTTTGTCATTCTCTCATTTATAGAATCTGTTAAACTATCTATCTGTTCTTCATCATATTTACTAAAGATAAGAGCATTATCATCATTAAAATCTTCTATATTGCAACTATCCAAGAAACTTACTTTATTATTTAGAGTATATGAAATATTACTTGCTGATGAACTGCTACTACTATTTTGTGAGTTTAATTGTAATACAATATTTGCTTCCTCTTCTTGACTTGCTAATCCACTATATGATAAATCAATTTCTGCAAGGCTACCTTTTTCATTCTCAATTGATATTTTATATTGTAAATTATTATTTTCTAGTGATTTTTCAATTGAAATAGTCATCTCTTCATTTTTCAACTCTATTTTAGATATGTTTCCATTTTGTTTGTATAGATTAAATTCTATAGTTTCATCACTATTTTTTTGACTTTCATCTTCTATATCATCTAATGCACTTTCTATATTACTACTATTTAATCCTAATTTTTCTATTGTTTCACTATCATCTTTTAAAGTTTGTAATACTGATTTCTCTATATTAATTAAATCTGTATTTGTTAATGTTAATTTATAGATAGTATTACTATCACTTTCTTCTTTAGAAAATTTATCATCAGTTAGTGATGAAAATATAATCTCTATATATTTTTGAAAAATAGATTTTATATCTTCTGTTGTTATATTTTGTGCAGTATTATTATTGTTGTTAGATGTACTTGTACTATTTCTATCATCTACAATAAATTTACTACTGATATATTGTTCTTGTTTATAACCAAACAATCCATTTTTCATCCTCAACTCATATGGAAGTGTTACTTCTGGTGAATAATTAATACTTAGATTTTCATCAAAACTTTTATTTTTTATATCAATCTGACCATTAGAAGTAACATTAGTTTGACCAACTCTTTGTGCTTGCTGTGCATCTCCTCCTGTTATGTTGAAACTAAGTGTAGATTCATTTTGAAATGGCGTTTGCATTATTTTTTCATAATGGTTTATTACATCTGATTCTATAAAACTATCTTCTTCACCTAATATTTGCATTGCATATTTAGTAAATAAATCTTTATTACTTTTAAATAAATCTGTTGATAAATATACAATTAATGCTCCTACTATTAATAAAATAATTATAAATACTATTATTAAAATCTTAACTATTAATGTACTTTTGTTTTTATTCATAAATTTTATCCCCCGTAAAATAAAAAATATATTTTTCTTATTCTTCCCAATTATGATAAATATTTGCAACATCATCTAAATCTTCTAGATTTTCTATTAGTTTTTCCATTCTTTCAGTACCTTTTTCATCTAATTTTACTGTTGTTGTTGGTACCATTTGAACATCTGCTTCTATGAACTCTAATCCTGCTTCTTCTAATTTTTCTCTTACTTCTCCAAAGTTTACTGGATTTGTTGTAATTTCATAAACATCATCTAGAGTTTTAAAATCTTCTGCTCCTGCATCAATAGCAAGCATCATTAATTCATCTTCATCCATTGAAGTTTCTTCTTTATCTATTACTAAAACTCCTTTTTTGTTAAACAGATATGATACACATCCTGATGTTCCTAAGTTTCCTCCTGCCCTATCAAATACATGTCTTACATCTGCTGCTGTTCTATTTTTATTATCTGTTGCTGCTTCAACAATTATAGCTACTCCGTTTGGTCCATAACCTTCATATGTTATTTCTTCATAATTTTCATTACTTGCTGAAGCTTTCTTTAATGCATTATTTATTGTATCATTTGGCATATTTGCTGCCTTACATTTTGCTATTACATTTCTTAATTTTGAATTGCTTTCAGGTTCTGGTCCTCCTTCTTTTACTGCAATTACTAATTCTCTTCCTAATTTTGTAAATACCTTTCCTCTTGCTGCATCTGCTTTTCCTTTCTTTGCTTGTATATTGTGCCATTTTGAATGTCCGAGACATATCTCTCTCCTCCTTTAATTTTTTTCCTTTATTTTCAGGGGTTTCAGCCTTTTTAGACTTATTTTACCCATTTTTTTAACTTACCCAAACTTTATTGATTTTTAGGGGTTTTTTCGAGGTTCGTAATTAGAAACGATTGCTCCAAAATTACTCCAAAATTGCTCCAAAAAATCTTATGTAAAGTTATTAATGTACTTAGATTGAACTTTTGTTTTCCTATTATTTTTTATCTTAAACAAAAATCCTAAATTATTTTATCACATTATTTCTTATTTGTGTAGTATTTTTACAAATATTTTTTGTATTTTACTCATGTGAGTAGTACATCCTCTTTTTTTAAAAAATGTTTCAATCTTATGATAAAATTGTAATTTATAGGGATGATTATAAATCTAAACTATTTGCATTTAACAAGAATTCTTCCAAACTTATTATTAAAATTCCTTCTTCATTTCTCCAAAGATTTATATCATCTTTAACAATAATTATTTTTTTAAAGCTATCCTTGATATTAATCAAAGATTTCTGCTCTTGTTCCATTTTCTCTTTGCTAGGTATTGCAAAAGCTGATTGAATATAATATCTTTTACTTGATTGATTGCATACAAAATCTACTTCTAGTTGTTTTCTTATCGTTTTATCTGTGCTATCTTTTTCAAAACGTTCTATTACTCCTACATCAACATTGTATCCTCTGACCAAAAGTTCATTATAAATTATATTTTCCATTAAATGGTCTTCTTCTTGTTGTCTAAAATTTAATCTTGCATTTCTCAAACCTATATCTGTAAAATAGTATTTAGATGGTGTCGTAATATATTTTTTCCCTTTTATATCATATCTTTCTACTTTATTTATTAAGAATGCATCTTGCAAATAATTCATATACGAATTTATTGTATTTCTATTTATATCTGTATAACCATTACTTATAAAAGTATCATACAATTTCTTTGGATTTGTTAAAGAACCTACTGATGAAGATAGCATATTAATAATAATTTCTAATATATCTTCTCTTTGTATTTTATTTCTTTCAACAATATCATTTAAGTAAGTATTTTTAAATAAGTCATTTAAATACTGACTTTTTTCTTCTGCCTCCTTTAAATACAATGTATATGGCATTCCTCCATAAGTCATATAATCCTTCAGTGCTTTTCTTTTGTCCTCATATGCATTATAAAATTCAGAAAATGAAAGTGGATAAACTCTAATCTCATCTCCTCTACCTCTAAATTCTGTGATAATATCTGTTGAAAGAAATTTCGAATTACTTCCCGTTACATATACATCTAAATTATTTTTTCTTAAAAAACTATTTAATACACCTTCAAAATCTTTTACCTTTTGAATTTCATCTAAAAGAATATAATATGTTTTATCATCTTTAATTTGGTTCATGATATAATTATATAAATTTAATCCATCTGTTATTAATTCTCTATTTTCTATAGAATCTAAATCAACTTTTATAATGTGATCTTCTCTTACCCCATCAGCTATTAGTGAATTTTTAAATATTGGATCAAGCAAATATGATTTTCCACTTCTTCTAAGACCTGTAATAATTTTAATTAGTTTATTATTTTTTTTATTTTTTAATTTTGTTAAATATAACTCCCTTGCTATTTCCATCTCGAGCCCTCCATTTACTTTTTTTGTGTATAAACACGCTTTTTGTTAATATTATAACTTGGAAAATTAAATAAGTCAATTGTATTTTTCACTTTTTGTGTTTACACACATTTTTTTATTAATATTATATTTCAATAAAAAAAAATTATTCATCGAGCAATTTTATGTGAATTAAGAGTAAATATTATAAAATATTTACTCTTAAACTTAATATAAATCTCTTAAATTATAAAATTGTAATTTGTATTATAAGGAACTTTTTAAATTATTTATTTCTATCATTTAAAATGATGGCTAATGCATTAAAACATAATGTTAAAAATATTCCCGAACAAACAAATTTTATATCTGCACCAGAAAGTGCTAATACAAGTGATATAATACCAAAAATTATTCCTATGATACATAAAACGATACTAATTCTGTTTTTTTGCATTCTAAAACCTCCTCCTATCTTTTTTTATTAAAAGACCAATTATTAAGCCAGCACATAAACCTATAGTTGTTCCAAAAGATATACAAATAGGAATGTTATCAATCAACACTCCTACAATTGCTCCTAACAAGGTTCCAGACATATTCCTGTTGATATTCCTTCTAACATATATGTTTTTGTTTCATCGTCATCTTCAATTTGTAGATTATCAATTTTTCTATTTTTCACAATATCTCATCTCTTTCAAATTTTTATTTATTTTTTTTACCTATCCTTGTCAAGTTGGTGCATGTGTTAATAATAAATTATCTAAAATAATTTTCTTCTTATAGACCTCCAAAAACCCTATTTCTTTCCAAGCATTCACTCCAATTTTAAAATCATGATTTCCTCTAAGTAATATTTTTCTTCCATTTAAGCTTCCTACTAATCTCTTTACTTCCTCAAAATTTCCAAAACCCACATCACCTAGATGGTATACTGTATCCGTTTCTTTAACAACACAATTCCATTTTTTAATTATATATTCATTCATTTCATCAGTATTTTTAAATGGTCTATTACAGTATTTAATTATATTTGCATGATTAAAATGTGTATCTGCTATAAAATATATCATATGTTCTCCTTTTCTGCTTAAACAGTTAAAATTTCTATGTCTAAACTTGAAATAAATTCTTTTATTTCTTTTATGATTTCTTCAAACTTAATATCATTTGCATATTTATTCTTTTTAACATACCCATTCCATAAACTTACAATTCTATCATATGAAGATATACTATCTAAAATCTGTTCATAATCTTTTAAATAGTCAAGCGATTCTCTTTTATCAAATGTATTTTTTATTGATAGTTTTAAATTCTTAATATCAATATTATCCTTAAATTCGTTTAAAAACATATGTACATCGTAGTAATCCTTCATTCTGCTATTGTATTGTCCTCTTCTTAAAATAGTTTCAATTTTTTCAAATATTATTGTTTCAGCTCGTTTAAAACTTTTACCATTTGCTCTTTGGAAATATCTATTCCTTTGATTGTTGTATCCATATCTCTTGTAGTTCTATTATTGATTCCAAATAGTGCTGATAACAATAGACCACCCTTTAATATAAAATTTTCTTGATATTTTGAAACTGAAATTCTTTCTAAGATTCTCTCAAACATAAATCTTTGTAACAGTTCATAATGATTTATCTGATATTTTCTTTCTAGTTATTTTGATTTTTGTTTGTTTAAGTTCTTTATATTTTATCACTTTATTAAAACCTCCATTACAAATGTACTACCGTTTTATCATATCGTTGTACGTTTGTAAATATTATGTTCAAAATCTATTAAATTTGTTATTAATCAATATAATTATGTTGTATTTTTACACCATATCCTATAGTTTTAAATAATCTTATATTTTTATATTAACAATTTTATCTCCCCAATAACCTTTATCTATTGTTTTTTACGAATTGTTTGTTTTAATTTTTTAAACTGCCTCTTAAAGCCAATGGAAGTGCGGTTGCCTTTATTTCATGTACTTTATTATAATAACACCTAAATAAAACTTATTTGTTCATTTTCCATTTTCCAACTCTTTTGTTTTGCTTTGGTTATTTTATCTCCAACTTCATTTTTTCCTATTAAAAACGGAGAATTAACATCATGTTTTTTCATATTTTCAATAACTAGAGCTTTATTAGAATTTGCATAACAATATTTGCATAAATGCCCACAAGTATTATAAGCTCCTATATCATTTCCCATTAAACAATTACACTCATGCCTTATATTTTTTCTTTTAGGAGGATTTAACTTCTCTTTTATTGCTTTTTCAACAATCTCTTTACTCATACAACCATTACATTTTAATCCATATTGTGCTAAATCGGTTGTTTCACAGCAGCTATGTATTGTCATCATGTTTTCTTTTCCTATTTTACTAAAGGCTTTTGCAATTATAATTTGTTCTTCTTTTGATGGTGGCTTTATATCAGGTGCATTTCTTTTTACTTTTTCGTATAAGTCCAAAAAACTAATTGTACAATTATTAGTATATCCCTTTAATTCTTTTGCCATTTTTTCAAAACATTTTATATGTTTATTCACATCAAATCCATATCCGATAAAAATGGGGTCATACCTCCAACCAATTGAATCTATTCCCACATGTTTTGACAATTTCTTAAAACTTTCTATTACTCTTTCCTTGTCTGGTACATTTGGCTCTACATCTTTTCCATACTGTGTAATTGTTACAAACCAATATTGCTTATACTTATCTAGTTCATCTAAATAGCTAAGCATTGGTTCCGGATTTTTTGTACAAAAAGCAAGACAATCCACAACATCTGGTGATAAATCATATCTAGTTACTTGATTTAAATTATATGGATTTCTTACCAATACATATCCTTCTTTTATTCTATTTATAAGCCATTTTGAATAAAATGCTGGAATATCTGTTCTGCATCCTGTATTTATTATCATCGTTTAAACTCCTTTAAATCTTCTATTATTTTATTTGTGTCCTCATTAAATAAAATGGTTCTGCCTTCTATTTCTTTACTTGCAAAAGCATAATCTTTATTGATTCTTACCAAATATGTATTTATATTATTATATGCCATTTGTTCAAATGGAAATCTTATTATTCCTGGTGTATTAAACCCAACTCCTATTTCTAATAGTACCACATTTTTATCTTGTATTCTATCTAAAAATTCGTTTAAGTTTCGGTATTTTTTGAGAAAATGACGAAAGGTTATCCACAGAATTATGAATTTTATGTGAAAATAAAGAAA